>JBDTWH010000041.1:0-23754 GCA_040006795.1 Actinomycetota bacterium
CGAGCATCATCCCCGTCGTGCTGGGCGCCGACTCCGAGGTCCTGGACGTGGGCCGAGCCCGGCGGCTGTTCACTCCCGGGATGCTGCGCGCTTTGTGGCTGCGCGACAAGGGCTGCACCATCCCCGAATGCACCGCACCCCCGTTCTGGGCGGACGCGCACCACCTCATCCACTGGGTCGACGGCGGACCGACCGCCCTGACCAACGCGGCACTGCTGTGCGGGCGGCACCACACGATCGCCCATCAGCGGGGCTGGACCGCGACCGCCACCACCAGCGAAGTCACCTGGCACCTCTGAACACCCAGCCCCACAACCCGCCCATACCGGGCGGGCACAGCGGCATGCCGGCAATACGTGAGCCACGTCTAGAACAGGCGTGAGCCCACGTCGTCGATGCCCTTGAGCGCGTCGTAGTCCAGAGTCACGCAGCGTATGCCGCGGTCCTTGGCCAGCGTGCGCGCCTGAGGCTTGATCTCCTGGGCTGCAAAGACGCCGGCAACCGGCGCGAGATGGGGGTCTCGGTTCATCAGCTCCAGGTACCGCGTGAGCTGCTCGACGCCGTCGATGTCCCCCCGGCGCTTGATCTCGACCGCGACGCTGGCCCCGGAAGCGTCCCTGCACAGGATGTCGACGGGTCCGATAGCGGTCATGTACTCCCGCCGGACGAGGGTGTATCCCTCGCCCAAGGTGACGATGTGCTCGGCGAGCAGCTTCTGGAGGTGAGCCTCGGCGCCATCCTTGATCAGGCCGGGGTCCACTCCGAGCTCGTGAGCGGAGTCATGCAGCACCTCGTGCAGGCAGACCCGAAGGCGGTCGTCCGACTTGGAGTGCTGGACCACCCAGATCGACGTGACGCCCTCGGCCGTCTCGTCGTCCTCTGGCTCGATCTCAGCCATGGCGCAGGGAGGCGACATCCAGTTCAGCGGTTTGTAGGAACCGCCGTCGCTGTGGACCAGCACCGAACCGTCGGCCTTGACCACCAGCAGCCGGGTCGCCAGAGGCAGGTGGGCCTGCAGGCGACCCTCGTAATCCACGCTGCACCTCGCTATGACCAGTCGCACGGCGGGAATCTTACCCAGAGACGCTTGTGGGGCAACCGGCGCCTTGCGAGCGTGGCCTCCCCAAGATCCCGGTCCTTCTGACAGACTCGGCGGCATGGCTCGTAACATCGCAACAGTTGGCGTGATCGGACTCGGCACCATGGGTGCAGGCATCGCGGAGGTGTTTGCCCGCAACGGCCTCAACGTCATCGGGGTCGAGGTGTCCGCGGAGGCCGTCGAAAAGGCCCAGGCGGTGATGCGGCGCTCGACGGACCGGGCTCTTGCCGGGGGCAAGCTCACAGAGCAGGAACAGAGCGATCTGCACGCCCGGGTGCGTTGCACCACCGACATCGCCGATGTCGCAGAGTGTGACCTCGTGCTCGAGGCCGTGCCGGAGCGTCTTGATCTCAAGCGCGACGTCTTTGCCCAGCTGGACCAGATCGTGAAGCCCGAAGCGATCCTGGCGACCAACACCTCCAGCCTGTCCGTCACTGAGATCTCGGTGGCCACCGAACAGCCGCGCAGAGTCGTCGGCATGCACTTCTTCAACCCGCCGACGGTGCAGAAGCTGGTGGAGGTGGTTCGCACGGTCGTCTCCGAGGATGCCGTTATCGAAGACGTCATGGCTCTTATCGAACGGCTTGGCAAGGTCCCGGTGGTTATCGGTGACAAGGCCGGCTTCATCGCCAACGCCCTGTTGTTCGGCTATCTCAACCACGCGGTTGACATGTACGAGAGCCGCTATGCCACCCGCGAGGACATCGACGCGGCTATGCAGCTCGGTTGCGGTCTGCCGATGGGCCCGCTGGCCCTGATGGACCTGATCGGCCTCGACACGGCGTACGAGATCCTGGACACCATGTACAGGCAGGGACGCGACCGGCTGCACGCGCCAAGTCCCATCATCAAGCAGATGGTCACCGGCGGGCTCAAGGGTCGCAAGACCGGCCGGGGCTTCTACACCTATGACGAGGCCGGGAGCTCGACAGTCGTCGCCGACCAGCTCACGCCCCCCGAGCGCGCCGCCGACGAGAGCGGTCTGCGGACAGTGAGAACCGTTGGCGTCGTTGGCTCCGGCACCATGGCGACCGGGATCATCCAGGTCTTCGCCAAGGCCGGGTATGACGTGACCTACGTTGCCCGATCGGAGGCCAAGGTCGAGGCGGTCAAGGTTGCCATCGCCAAGAGCCTGGAGAAGGCGGTCCAGCGGGGCAAGCTCACCGACGAGGATCGCAACGCCACCTCCGGACGTCTCAACGGGACCACGGCCCTCGAGGATCTCGCTCAGGTCGACCTGGTGGTCGAGGCTGTCGTGGAGGATCTCAAGGTCAAGCAGGCGCTCTTCGAGAACCTCGACGAGATCTGCAAGCCTGGTGCGATCCTGGCCACGACCACCTCCTCGCTTCCCGTCATCGAGTGTGCCGTGATGACCAAGCGCCCGCAGGACGTCGTGGGCATGCACTTCTTCAACCCGGCCCAGATCATGAAGCTCGTCGAGGTCGTTCACACGGTCTCGACCGGCGACGACGTGGTCGCCACGACTCAGGACCTCTGCCGCAGGATCGGCAAGCACCCGGTGACCTGTGGGGACCGTTCGGGCTTCATCGTCAACGCCCTGCTCTTCCCGTACCTCAACGACGCGGTCAAGATGCTCGAGGCTCACTACGCCAGCGCCGATGAGATCGACACCGCGATGAAGACCGGCTGCGCCTACCCGATGGGTCCTTTCGAGCTTCTCGACGCCGTCGGTCTCGACGTGTCCCTGGCCATCCAGCGTGAGCTCTACCTGGAGTTCCGTGAGCGCGGGTTCGCTCCCGCGCCGTTGCTCGAGCACCTTGTCACGGCCCGCTACCTGGGTCGCAAGGTGGGACGCGGGTTCCGCACCTACGCCTGACCCAGGATCACCGCGCCGCCGCGCCCAGCCCTCTGGGATCGCCGTCGCGGGTGTCAGCGCAATCCCAGCGTGGGCTGAGACACTGGAGGCATGCCCAGACCACATCGCCGACGTCCCGAGGGCACCGAGCTTGATCTTGAGCGCGCTGTCGGCGGAACCCCTCGTCGCGAGTCGCACAGTGATGGTGAATGGTTCGTCCGCAGGGTCAGCGGTGCGGGCTCGGCCAGGTCCTTCCGGTGCCCTGGCTGCCAGCAGCTGGTTGCACCGGGCGTGCCGCACGTCGTTGCCTGGCCGGCTGATGGCCTGGGTGGCCTGGATGACCGCCGACATTGGCACACGCCATGCTGGGCCGCCCGTGGCCGCCGCATACCCAGGGGATCCTCGCGGTGAACGTCTGGGGAGGAGCAGGGGCAGGTCACGGTGCCTCGTGCTGGAAGATCATGACGACTCGATGGACGCAGTCTCGATGAGCGTGGTCGATGACTGCGAGGGGTCGATCAGGGCGTGCCACCGATGAGTGCTGCAGATGCGCAGCCGATCCGGGCCAATACGGTGCTGCCGGCCCGTCGTCGTGACATCGAGCTGCACACCGCCGATGGCCTGCGCCTGGTGGGCGAGCTGGCGCTGCCGCTCGAGCGCGACCCGGTCGCTACCCTCGTCACGCTTCACCCGCTGCCCACCCATGGTGGCTTCATGGACAGCCACGTCCTGAAGAAGGCCTCCTACCGCCTGCCGGCGCTGGCCGGCATCGCCGTGCTGCGGTTCAACACCCGCGGCACGAGCTCTGCGCGGGGTACCTCCGAGGGCACCTTCCACAACGCCCTTGACGAGCGGTTCGACGTCGCCGCGGCGATCGAGTTCACCCGGGTCGCCCGCGACCCGGCACTTCCGAACCGCTGGCTGCTGGGGTGGTCCTTCGGCACCGACCTCGCCCTGATGTATGGCAACGACCCCTCGGTTGCGGGCGCCATCCTGCTCAGCCCGCCCCTCAAGTTCGCCGGCCCGGAGCACCTGCAGGGGTGGGCAGGGTCGGGCAAGCCGCTGGTCGCACTGGTGCCCGAGCTCGACGACTACCTCAGACCGGACGAGGCGGTGCGGCGGTTCAGCGGCATTCCACAGGCGCGGGTGGTCGGCGTCGATGGCGCCAAGCACCTGTGGGTAGGGGAGAACTACGTGCGAAGGGCACTGGACGAGATCGTGGCCACGGTCTGTCCCGGAACGGCGCCCCTGCCGACCACCTGGGACGGCGAGGCCGTCGAGGGCGGAGTTGACGAGCCGTCGAAGTCTCAGTTCTGACGCTGCCGAGGCAGCACCACCTCTTCGTAGATCAGCAGGAGGCCGGCGGCCACGGGCATGGCAAGGAGCGCGCCGAGCACCCCGGCGAGAGTGGCCCCCACCAGGGCGGCGATCACGGTCACCACGCCCGGAACCGAGATGGTGCGCTGCATGATCCTCGGGGCCACGACGTAGTTCTCCACCTGCTGGTAGACGACGTAGTACACCAACGCGATCGCCGCTTTCTGAGGCTCGTCGAAGACGGCCACGAGGCAGACGAGTGCGGCACCGATCGACGCGCCGACCATCGGAATCAAGCCGAGCACCCCGACGACGACGGCAAGCACCGCGGCATAGTGGATGCCGACGACCGACAGCATGACGTAGCTGAGGATCGCGTTGATGGTGGCAACCGCCACCTGCCCGATGGCGTAGCTGCCGACGCGACGCATGATCTCTTCCGAGAGCGACACGATGCGCGGCCTGCGTGAGCTGGGCACCATGGCGTAGGCCGCCTCCTTCACCCGCGGAAGGGACGACAGGAAGTAGAGCGTCAGCACCAGCACGGTCAGGATCGCGAAGAGTCCTGAGGCCAGCGCCCTGCCGGCCCCGAGCACACCGCCGAAGATCCCGCCCATGAAGTTACCGTTCGTGGCCAGCTTCTGGAGCTCGACCTGGAGCTTGCCGAGCACGTGATACTGACTGTCAAGGTCCCGGACGAACCCGTTGGCGAGCACGTCGTTGAGGTACGTCGGAGCGTGGTCGGCCAGCAGGCCTCCCTGCTGGGCCACCGGTGGAATGACGACGAACCCGAGCGCCGTGAACGCGGCGACCAGCCCGGCAAAGACGATCGCCACCGACAGCGGTCGTCGCAGCCCGTGCTTGCCCAACGCCTCGACCAGAGGGTTGAGAGTGAGGGTGAGGAAGGACGCGATGACCAGCAGGGTGATGACCTGGGTGAGCTGGCCCAGTGCCCGGTACAGACCGTACGCGGCGAAGACACCCAGTGCTCCGACAAACCCGACATAGAAAGGTGTCTGGTGGTTGAGCGGTCGCCCGGCCGTGCCGAAGTGCCGCCGTCCGAGGTCCAGTATGGGCGATGACGGCGGGAGGGGTTCCGACGCCGGAGGCGGGGCGTCCGATGCCGTTGGTGGGCCATCCGGCCCGACCGGGGGTGCGTCCCGCCCGAACGGGGGTGCGTCCTGCCCGACAGGGAGCGTGTCGGTCAGGAGGCCTCCGCGGGGCGAGTCGACCGGCTGGCTTGTGCCGTCATGCGCCATCGGGGTCCGTACGTTGCTGGCGCGCAGGCTCGCACGCTGGTGCCGACGAAAGTCGGACCATCGCTTCAACATCGGTGAGGACCTCCAGCTGTGAGCCGAGCGAGACCGCCAACTGGCGCCCTGCGACATTACCCGCCGGGTCAGATCGGCAGCACGGCCAGGTCTCGCGGCCGCTGGTTGAGACGCTCGTTGCCGCTGTCGGTGATCACCAGAATGTCTTCGATCCGTGCACCGCTCCCGCCAGCCAGATAGATCCCCGGTTCGACGGAGAAGGCCATACCGGGCTCGAGCAGTGTGGCGTTGCCGGCCACGATGTAGGGCTCCTCATGGGTCTCAAGACCGATGCCGTGGCCGGTGCGGTGCATGAACGCCTCGCCGTACCCGGCGGCTGCGATGATCTCGCGAGCCGCTGCGTCGACCGACTCGGCACTCACCCCCGGGCGGGCGTGTTCGCAGGCGGCCAGCTGAGCGCGCAGGAGGACGCGGTAGTACTTCCTCACCTCTTCTGGCGGGGTCCCCAGGCTGTAGGTCCGGGTCGAGTCCGAGCAGTAGCCGGCCCCGGTGGTGCCACCGATGTCCACCACCACGGTGTCCCCGGACCCGATAACCCTGTCTGAGACCTCCGCATGTGGGCTCGCTCCGTTGGGCCCGGAAGCGACGATGACGAAGTCGACCCGTGAGTGGCCTTCGGCGATGATCGCGTCGGTGATGTCAGCACCGACCTCGCGCTCGGTGCGACCGACCCTCAGCCACTCCGCCATCCGGGCGTGCACCCGGTCGATGGCCGCCGCGGCCTCGCGCAGCGACTGGACCTCGGCCGCGCTCTTGCGCATCCGTATCCGACGCAGCACGGGGCCGGCAACGATCTGTCGTGGGTTCGGCATCGCGTCGCGGAACGCGAGCACCTTCTCGGCCCACATGTGGTCGTCCAGAGCGATCGTCGTCACCGTGCTGCCGCTGTCGCTCAAGATGGCGGCGACCAGCGCCACCGGGTCCTCGAGCTCCTGCCAGGGAACGATGGGTACGCCGAGCCCGGGGATCGGCGAGGCCTGGGCAGCCGGTTCCTCGAGGGCCGGCACCACCAGACACGGCTCACCACTGGCGGGCAGCACGAGGCAGGTCAGCCGCTCGAGCGGCAGGGCGTCATATCCGGTCAGGTAGCGCAGGTCGGCACCCGGGGTGACCAGCAATGCATCGATCCCCGCCTGCACCAACCCACGACGGGCCCCGGCGATCCGTTCGCCGAGGCCCTCGTGTTCAGACATTCATGCTCCTCTACTCGACCTTGCCCATGACGCGCTTCACGAACGGCGCACCGGCCACGGCGACGATTGCGGCGACGCCAACATAGATCGCGACACTGCTGAACACCTGGGCCGGGGTCTTGTCCTCAAGCCCGCCCGCCGTCAGGCCGGCGAACAGGTTGCCGAGCGCCGTTGCCACGAACCACAGTCCCATCATCTGACTGATCCGGTTGCGGGGCGCGAGCTTGGTGATCGAGGAGAGCCCGACGGGGGAGAGGCACAGCTCGCCCACCGTGTGCAGGAAGTAGGTCACGACCAGCCAGGTGATCGCCACCGAGCCCGGCTTGGTCACACCGGCGGAACCCCAGGCCAGCACGAAGAAACCAGCCGACAGGCCGATCAGGCCGAGGGCGAACTTCATCGGGATGGACGGGTTCTTCTTTCGGCGTGCCAGCCAGGTCCACAGGTATCCGAAGACCGGAGCGAGCACGATGATGAAGATCGGGTTGACGTTCTGCAGCCACGAGGTCGGCATCTCCCAGCCGCCGACGTTGCGGTTGGTGAGCTTCTCGGCGAACAGGTTCATCGAGGAGCCGGCCTGCTCGAAGCCTGACCAGAAGATCGCCGAAAGGATGAACAGCCACACGATGACGAGGATGCGTCGTTTGTCCTCGCGCCCGTAGCCGCCGCGCAGCAGGATGTAGCCGAAGTAGACCGCGGCAATCACGACGATGCCGTAACCGAGGTCGTGCGCCACGTCGGTCAGCGAAACGGAGATGATGCCCGACATCCCCATGTAGACCAGCAGGGCCAGCGTGGCCACCACCGTAGCGGTGACGGAGTAGAACTTGACCGCCAGAGCAGCCGTGGCCTCGGAGTCGCCGGCGTCCGTGCGCAGTCCGGCGGCACCGAGGTACTTGGACCCCATGCGGTACTGGATGAGCCCGATCAGCATGCCGAAACCTGCGATCGAGAAGCCCCAGTGGTAGTTGACCTTCTCACCGACGGTGCCGCAGATGAACGGGCCCATGATGGCGCCCATGTTGATGCCCATGTAGAAGATGGAGAAGCCCGCATCCCGCTTCGCGCCGAGAGTAGAGACCTCGCCACCGTCGGGGCTCTGCTTGCCCAGCACGCGCGCCCGGACGTCATAGAGCTGGCCGACGATGCTGGAGACGTTGGGCTTGAGGAGCCCGGTGCCCACGATGATGAAGAGCAACCCCATGAAGAAGGTCGGCATGACGGGCAGGCCGATCAGCGGGGCAGCCAGGGTGAAGTGCCCGATGGCGATGATGCAGCCACCGACGAAGACCGCGCGTTGCTGACCCCACAGCTTGTCGGCGACCCAGCCACCGGGCAGGGCGAGCAGGTACACCATGGAGGTGTAGAGGCCGTAGATGGCAGTCGAGTTGCGTACGTTCAGCCCAAGTCCGGGATTCGCGCCGGTGACTGCGGCTGTCATGAAGAGCACGAGCAGGGCCCTCATGCCGTAGTAGCTGAAACGTTCCCACACTTCGGTGAAGAAGAGGGTGGAGAGGCCACGAGGATGGCCGAACCGCATTCCCTCGTCGGCTCTCGCCGCCGCAACGTCGGGTGATTCCAAGACCGTGTTGGCCATGTTTGGGCCCTTCACTATCTGGTGCTACGCCTCAGGCGGACGGTCGTCTGCCCGGGGCGAGGGCCCCTGATGGTGGAGACCGCGCGAGTGTAGGTTACAGAGAGAGTGTTCGAAAGACTAAACGGCTACCCATCTCAGCCCTTGGTCACTTGGATCGTCTGAGCGGTCGCATCAGCGGCCTGAGCGGTCACCTGGACGTTCCCGGTTGCACTCGTCAGCTCTCAGGCGTCTCGGAACCTGTTGATCGCTGGCAGGAGCGCTTCCCGTTTCTCCAGGTCCGCTACGCCGAGACCGGTGTGGGGTGCCAGGGCGAGGACGCCGACCTTGCCCTGGTGCAGGTTTCGGTGGACGTCGTACGCCGCCTGGCCGACCTGCTCCAGGGTGTAGGTCTTGCTCAGCGTCGGGTGGATGAGTCCCCGCAGGATCAGGTCGTTGGCCTCCCACGCCTCGCGGTAGTTGGCGAAGTGCGAGCCGACGATGCGCTTGAGGCTCATCCACAGGTAACGGTTGTCGTACTCGTGCAGGAACCCGGACGTCGATGCACAGGTCACGATGGTGCCGCCCCTGCGGGTGACGAAGACACTGGCGCCGAAGGTCTCGCGACCAGGGTGCTCGAAGACGATGTCGGGGTCCTTGCCGCCGGTCAGCTCGCGGATCTTGGCTCCGAAGCGCTTCCACTCGCGTGGGTCCTGGGTGTGCTTGTCCTTCCAGAACCGGTAGCCCTCGCCAGTGTCCTGGCTGCGGTCGATCACCAGCCTGGCGCCCATCCTGCGGCAGATCTCGGCCTTGTCCGGGCTGGAGACCACGCAGATCGGGGTGGCACCGGAGGCGAGCGCCATCTGCGTGGCGTACGAACCCAGTCCGCCGCTGGCGCCCCAGATGAGGACCACGTCGCCGAGCTTCATCCCGGCACCGTTGCGCGAGACCAGCTGCCGGTATGCCGTGCTGTTCACCAGCCCGGGCACGGCTGCCTCCTCCCAGGTGAGGTGGGCGGCCTTGGGCATCAGCTGGTTGGCCTTGACCAGGGCGATGTCGGCCAGACCGCCGAAGTTGGTCTCGAAGCCCCAGATGCGTTGTTCCGGATCCAGCATCGTGTCGTTGTGGCCGTCTGCGTGCTCGAGCTCCACGGACAGGCAGTGCGCGACGACCTCATCCCCGGGCTTCCAGGCGTTGACCCCGGGCCCGGTCCGCAGGACGACGCCGCACAGGTCCGAGCCGACCACGTGGTACGGCAGGTCGTGCTTCTTGGTGGCCGGCGACATCCGGCCGTAGCGTTCGAGGAAGCCGAAGGTTGACATGGGCTCGAAGATCGAGGTCCACACAGTGTTGTAGTTGATCGCGCTGGCCATCACCGCCACCAGGGCCTCACCCGGGCCGAGCTCGGGGACGTCGACCTGCTCCACGTGCAGGCTCTTGCGCGGGTCCTTGTCCCGGCTCGCCATGCCGGCGAACATCTCGACCTCGTCCTTGTGCACCGTCACGGCGCGGTATCTCGCGGGGATCTTGAGAGCGGAAAACGTCTCCGGTGATCGGTCACCGGAGAGGATTGCGTCGCGAATCGCCTGCATCGGGTACTCCTCGGGACGGGCGGACGAGTCAGGGTCTGAGCCACAATGGTCTGAGCCACACTGCTCTTGGCCACACTGCGTTGACAAAACTACTGGTGCGGTTAACAAAACTACTGGTGCGGTTAACAAAACTACTGGTGCGCCGGACATTTCGTGCACCCAAACATGGTGAGCAGCAAACGTGTGGGCACGAAACTGCCACTGTCCTGCGTGCGCGAAACACCTGTGCGCGCGAAACGCGGTGTCCACGAAACCTTGTGTGCCTGAAAACTACGTGCGATCGGGCCGGAAGGGGAAGGCCAACAGCCGCTCGTTCGCCGCTCTTCGGCTGATCCGCCGCGCGGCACCATGACGGATGTTAGGGTGAGGTGACGTTAACGGGTGTTGGTCAGACCCGAGCCGACGGCGGACGTGGGGACTTGTGAGGCCAGGTCTCGGGTGGTCGGCCGCAGTGCTGTGCTCGGCCGCGGTGTCCGTTGCCCTGATCGCGGCTACGGCAGCCGCGACGCCCGATGCACGGCCGGGCCTGGTCACCGGACCGGGATGGCGGGCCACCCAGGAGATCCCGGGGCCAGTGCCCCGCGGGCCGATCGTCGATACCAGCTGGCTGTCTCTGGGCTCCGTTCCGGGCAAAGGGACACGCTGGGAAGCGATGACCCGGACGGCGCTCCTGGACCTGCACCAGCTCTCACAGAGCAACGGGGCGGTAGCCGCAGGGGCAGGCAGTATCTGGAACTATGCCTGGCCCAGGGACAC
Source organism: Actinomycetota bacterium (assembly GCA_040006795.1). GTDB lineage: Bacteria > Actinomycetota > Actinomycetes > Actinomycetales > Dermatophilaceae > UBA4719. Next base: position 10,678 of record JBDTWH010000041.1, read on the forward strand.
GGCCTTCGTCGCCGTGGCGCTGGCTCGCACCGGTCACTGCCCCGAGGCGCTCAGCGCCCTGACCTTCCTGCAGCACGTGCAGCTTGCAGACGGGGGTTTCGAGGCTCGGTACCTCCTGGACGGCAGTGGCCCGCCAGATGGTCGCGGGCGCCAGTCCGATGGCGCGGGCTGGGTGTTGTGGGCGCAGTGGGAGGTCAGTCGATCCTGCGGAGCGGGAGCGACGGCAGCCCCGCGCTCGCTGCTCGACGATGCCACCAGCTTCGCTCTGCACGTCACGGACGAGGGACGGCGGCTCCCGCCGCCTTCTCCCGACTACTGGGAGGTAGGGGTTCATCGCACCTCCCTGGGCACGGCGGCACCCCTGCTGGCAGGTCTTGAGGCGAGCCAGGAGATGTATGCCGCGCTCGGCGAGCGCGCGCTGGCCGAGCGTTCAGGGGCGGCGGCCTCTCGACTGCGCACCATCGTGAGCGAGCGGTTCGCCGACGACTATGAGCGCTTCGGCGCAACATTGGTTCGCTCGCTGCGGGTCGGCGGCGGCGGCCTGGACGCTGCCGTCGCCTTCCTGATGCCGCCATTCGCCCGGTCACCCTCACCGCAGGTCGTGAAAGCCTGGACGCGCTACCAGACCGATGCCCTGCGACCCGCCGGAGGCCTCGCCCCGGGTTCGCAGTGGAAACAGGACGGGATCTCGTGGACGCCTGAGACGGCAATGGTCGCCTACACGGCTGCGATGAGCGGCCTGCCGGAGGTGGCGACGCGCTGGATGGACTGGCTCGACGCTCACCGCACCGGATGGGGCAGCCTGCCCGAGAAGGTTCTTGCCGACGGCACCCCGGCTGGACCGGCGCCGTTGGCCTGGACGGCGGCGCTCGTCGTGCTGACGGCCGCCGAGCTCGACCCGGCGAACGGTCCCTGAGCAGGGCGCTCCGGCCAGTGCGCCTGGGCCAGGGCGCTGGGGTCAGCTGGCGGGGGAGGCTGCTGGCTCGACGAGCTCAACCAGGATCCCGCCGGCGTCCTTCGGGTGGATGAAGTTGACCCGGCTGTCCGCGGTTCCGTGGCGCGGAGCTTCAAAGAGCAGGCGAAGCCCCCGCCCACGCAGCGTCGCCGAGACGGCGTCGAGGTTGGCGACGCGGTAGGCGACCTGCTGGATTCCTGGGCCGGAACGCTCGAGGAACTTGGCGATCGTCGACTCTGGTGTCAGCGGTGCGAGGAGCTGCACGCATGAGCCGGACGTGCCCACGGCCATCATCGCCTCACGTACGCCCTGCTCCTCGTTGACCTCTTCGTGCTGAAGGGTCATCCCGTAGGTGTCGCGGTAGAAGGCAATCGCGGCATCGAGATCCCTCACGGCCACGCCAACGTGGTCGATCGCGGTGAACAGGTCGGCTGGATGCTTGGTCATGGTAACCAGCGTAGCGACCTGCCAGCACCTCTGGCCGGGTCAGCCGGGTCGGCTCCGGTGCTCAGCGATCACCGCAGTTCACGGACGGTCCGGCGCGGCTAGGATGACGGCGAAAGACCTTTTTCGCAAGCGTTCAACCTACTCAACTTGTCAGCTGGAGGTTTCCCCATGAGCGAACTGAGCAACCGTCCCGTATCCGTGATCGTTGCCGGAGCACGGACCCCGCTGGGTCGCATGCTCGGCTCCCTGAAGGACTTCACCGCCGTCGACCTCGGCGGTCTGGCCATCAAGGGCGCCCTGCAGAAAGCCGGCCTTCAAGGCGACCAGGTGGACTACGTGATCATGGGCCAGGTGCTGACTGCCGGCGCCGGCCAGATCCCGGCTCGTCAGGCTGCAGTGAAGGCCGGCATCCCGATGACCGTCCCCGCCCTGAGCATCAACAAGGTGTGCCTCTCGGGAATTGACGCGATCGCGCTGGCTGACCAGCTGATCCGCGCGGGTGAGTTCGAGGTCATCGTGGCCGGTGGCCAGGAGTCGATGTCCAACGCTCCGCACCTGTTGGAGAAGAGCAGGCAGGGCTACAAGTACGGCGATGTCACGATGCACGACCATATGGACCGCGACGGCCTGTGGGACGCCTTCACCGCCCAGGGTATGGGCCTGCTGACCGAGTCGGGCAACGTCGATGACGTGCAGTTCACCCGGGCCGAGCAGGACCAGTTCTCGGCCCGCAGCCACCAGCTTGCCGCGCGCGCCTGGAAGGACGGCCTGTTCGACGACGAGGTCCTGGCGATGGCGATTCCCCAGCGCAAGGGCGACCCGATCGAGTTCAAGGCAGACGAGAGCATCCGCGCGGACACCACTGCCGAGAGCCTGTCCAAGCTTCGCCCCGCGTTCAGCAAGGACGGCACCATCACGGCCGGCTCCTCGTCGCCGATCTCCGACGGCGCCGCTGCCGTCGTGGTGATGAGCAAGGCCAAGGCCGAAGAGCTGGGCCTGACCTGGCTCGCCGAGATCGGGGCCCATGGCGTGGTTGCCGGACCGGACTCCACGTTGCAGAGTCAGCCGGCCCAGGCCATCGCGAAGGCCTGTGCGAGGGAGGGCATCACTCCCGCAGACCTCGACCTGGTTGAGATCAACGAGGCATTCGCCGCGGTGGGGCTGGCTTCCACCAAGATCCTCGGGATCGACCCGGACAAGGTCAACGTCAACGGCGGCGCGATCGCGATCGGGCACCCTATCGGTATGTCGGGAGCCCGGATCACCCTGCACCTCGCCCTGGAGCTTGCGCGCCGTGGCGGCGGTGTGGGCGCGGCGGCCCTGTGCGGCGGCGGCGGGCAGGGAGACGCACTGATCGTGCGCGTTCCCAAGCAGTGACGCGGAGACTGATACCAGAAGTGATACCAGAGGTGAGCTCACGAGTGAGGCCATCAGTGGAGCAGTCAGTGAAGCCGCCAGGGATGCATCCAGTGGCTCCACCGGTGACCGCCCTGCCGGAATCTCACTGATGGCAGGCAGATCCGTCGATGTCCCGGCCCTGGTCGATGCGGCCAGGGCCGGTGCCCCGCGTGCCGTGGCGCGGCTCATCTCACTGGTCGAGGACGGCCACCCGGCGCTGCGAGAGGTGATGGCGGCTCTTGCGCCGCACACCGGCAAGGCGCACATCTTCGGTATCACCGGGAGTCCCGGGGTGGGCAAGTCGACCCTGACCAACGCACTGGTCGGTGCCCTGCGTGCCCGGGGCAAGCGGGTTGGCATCCTGGCGGTCGACCCTTCCTCGCCGTTCTCAGGTGGTGCCCTGCTCGGTGACCGGATCCGGATGCAGGACCACGCCCTCGACCCCGGGGTGTACATCCGTTCGATGGCCAGCCGAGGCCACCTGGGCGGGCTGTCCTGGACGACTCCGCAGGCGTTGCGCGTCCTGGACGCCGCCGGATGTGACGCCGTCGTGGTCGAGACGGTGGGTGTGGGCCAGAGCGAGATCGAGGTGGCAGGCCTGGCCGACACCACCCTGGTGCTTCTCGCCCCCGGGATGGGCGACGGCATCCAGGCGGCCAAGGCAGGAATCCTGGAGATCGGCGACATCTTCGTCGTGAACAAGGCGGACCGTGAGGGTGCGGACGCCACGGTCCGCGACCTGCGGCACATGATCAGCCTGGGGGACCGCTCCGAACCGAACCTCTGGCGACCTCCGGTTCTCAAGACCGTGGCGGCCAGGGGAGAGGGCATCGACGAGGTCATGACCGCGATCGATGATCACTACGCCTGGATGGAGAGCTCCGGGGCACTACGGGATCGTCGGGTGCGGCGAGCGGGCGATGAGATCGAGGCCATCGCGATCCGTGCTCTGCGCGCCAGGATAGGTGACCTGCGACACGGCCAGGCGGTGGACGATCTCGCCGCTCATGTGGTGGACGGCAGCAGCGATCCCTATGCCGCGGCCGATCAGGTGGTTGCGGCGCTGACCTGAGTCCGCAGCTCAAACATCGGGCAGACCTCGACGGCCTCAAAGCCCAGCCGAACGTTGATGTCAACCATGTACCTGTTGGTCTCGGCGTTGCTGGTCAGGATGCGCACCCGACCGGGGTCGGTGGCAGCCAGCTGCTGGAGGTTGCGGACCTTGACCGCCATACCCAGCCGGTGCCCCCGATGGTCACGGTGGACGAGCGTGCCCCACTGCCAGACATCGGGGCTTGGCGCCCGCGGCAGGATGAGGTCCGTGAAGGCGACCACGGTGCCGGTCCCGTCCGTGGCGACCGTCGTCAGCCTGGTGCGACCTATCTCCTTCTCCTTCGCAACACGTTCGAGCCAGAGCTGCGGGGTCATCGACTCCGCCTCGTAGTCCACGTCTCCGGTCGGGGCATCGACCGCGAGCTGGTTGCTGAGCGCGCAGTAGGACGCCAGCAGCTCCTGCGGCAGGTCGTCCACGAACGACTCGATCCGGTATGCCGGGTGGTGGGGGAAGGTCTCGGCCGCGAGCGTCTGCAGCAGCGCCGGGTCCACGGGCAGGGGCAGGATGCGGAGAATCTCGTCGATCGCGACAGTGAGGCCGTGAGCCTGCGCGAAGCGGCGGTAGGGATGGTCCTCCCGGCGGTCGAACGGGTAGGCCGACTCCATCACCATCGTCGTGCGGCCCTCCTGTGCCATCCGGGCGACGATCTGAGCGACCAGTGCCGAGCCGATGCCGCGGCGCCGGTGGTCCGGGTCGACGCCCAGAGTGCCCCAGCACTTGGTGCGGTTGTCCAGCATCGGGAACCATATCGAGGCGCCGGCCACCATGACCCCCTCGTCATACGCCGCCCACACCTCGGAACGCTCGGTGGGTTCCTGCCGGCGGAGCTCGAGCTTCGCCTCATCGAGCGACCAGCCGCTGTGGTGCGGGCGTTCGAACGCGTCCGCACGCTCGGTGACCAGGTGGAAACGCCTGAGCTGCAGGTCGTCGAACACGTCCAGCTGACGGATATCCATGTCCTCACGATGGCAGGGCGCAGGGCTGCCGTCACCTGATTTACGCAGCACCCGCCGAGGCTGCCGCATGCTCAGGCTCCGGCAGCGACTCGCTGCACCGCTCGGCCTCGAAGGCCGCGAGCTCCCCCGCGCGGCCCGAAGAGCCGCTATGCCGCTGCTGGCCGTATTCTCGCCGCTGTCACCTGAGCCGGTCTGACGTCGAGAGGTCGTTCGAACGCTCCAGCGAGGCCGCATTCTCCACCTCGAGCAGTGAGTCGTTTCGGCGCTCGGCCTCGAAGGCCGCGCGACCGCCGCGGAACCCGAAGAGCCGCTTGGTCCACAGGATGTAGGCGACGGCAAACAGGTTGATGACCAGCGCTCCCACCCGCAGCCCGGTGACCTTGACCATGATCTCGTGGATCTCCAGCGGCACGAACAGTGACGTGGCGATGACGGCGACATACTCGCCCCAACGCTTCTTGAACCACAGGCCGTACGCCTGGCTCAGCTCGAGGAAGCCGTAGACCAGGACGCCGAGCGCGACCATCAGGAGGGTGGAGTGCCGTGCAGTGAAGGCCTGCTGGATCAGGCGGACGGGGCCGCTCTCCTCCAGGTCGACGCCGAACTTGTCGGCCAGCGGCTCCAGGACTGGCAGATACGAGTTCAGGACCTGCCTCAGTGCGCCGCGAGCCCCGTCGAACCGCCACACCCCGTAGGCAAGGGCCACCAGCAGAAAGCCGCGAGAACCGTGGTCGACAGCGAGAAGTCTCAGGACGACCGTGTCCCGCAGTGCGTGGCCGCGGAGCACGACAGGCGCGGCGCGGGCGGGTCCCGACCCCCGTGGCTCGCCCAGTACGTAGGTGCCACAGCGCAGGCAGAGCCAGGCGTGTCCCAGCGGAGTGGTCGACTGCAACCTTGCGGCAAGGTCCGGCTCGGTGGGGGCATAGGTGGCATGGCCGTGCAACCCGCATGATCGCGAGTTCCAGTCGAAGGCCTTGAGGGGACGCCAGCCATGGCGAAGGGTCACACTTCGCACTGTACGGCCTACGATCATGAGCATGCTGATCGCCTTCTCCGTCGCCCCATCCGCCTCCGAGGCAACTGGCTCGGTCAGTGAGGCCGTGGCTGCGGCGGTCAGGGTGGTGCGGGACAGCGGCCTGCCCAACCACACCGACTCGATGTTCACCACCATCGAGGGCACCTGGGGCGAGTGCATGGATGTCGTGCGCGGGGCCTGTGAGGCTGTGGGTCAGTACGGCCCGCGAGTCAGCCTCGTGCTCAAGGCCGACATCCGACCGGGATTTGAGGGAGAGCTCACTGCCAAGGTGGAGCGCCTGGAGAAGGCCCTTGACCGCCAACAGGATTCCTGAGCCCGCTGCTGACCCCGCTGCTGGCCCTGTCCGGAGGTGGCGAATACGGCTCGAGGTCGACGAACCCGGGTCCAGGGTGGCTGTCGCGATCGATGCGGATGGGACGACTCTCGGGCTGGCCACTGCCGGGGACACCCGCGATACCGACGCCCCGACCGCCTGGGAGCTCTACTCGATCAACGTCACGGCGCAGCAGCAGGGCAGTGGGATGGCTGACGACCTGATCCGGATCACGGCCGGCAGCAGCGACACCACGGTCTGGGTCCTCGCCGGGAACCTTCGAGCCCAGCGCTTCTATGTCCGGCACGGCTTTCTGGTCGAGGGCGCGAGCACGACGGATGAGGTCACCGGCGCGCGGCAGATGCGCATGGTCCGGCGGTCCGCGCGCTAGCGTGTCGTCGTGGCCAAGCCCGTTGCACTCCCGTTCGACCCGATCCGTCGCGCCGCCGAGCTCTGGCATTCCCGATGGGGCACAGGCTCGGAGCCTGTCGCGATGGCTTCGGCAACGTCGATCATGCGCGTCCAGCAGCTTCTGCTGGGTGACTTCGACGCTGCGGTGGGTCGTCACGGGCTGACCTTTGCGCGATACGAGGCCCTGGTCCTGCTGGCTTTCAGCCACGATGGACGCCTGCCGATGAGCAAGATCGGGCAACGGTTGATGGTCCACCCCACAAGCGTCACCAACATCGTGGGGCGCCTCGAGCTACAGGGTCTGGTGGAACGCGATCCCAACCCTGCCGACGGCCGCGGAAAGCTCGCGACCATCACTGCCGCGGGACGCCAGGTCATGGAGGCGGCCACCAGGGATCTCGTCGCAGGCGGGTTCAGCCTGGGCGCGCTGACCCCTGCCGAGCACGAGCAGCTCTTCGCCCTTCTTCGCAAAGTGCGGGTGGCGGCCGGCGACTTCTCGGTGTGACGGGCATCTGTTGGCATGCTCGCGATCGCGTCGTTCGCAGTCTTCACGCGTCCGGGCCGTGACATTTACTAGGACGTCCTATTAAATGTCCCCATGACGACCGAGAGCACCCAGCCCACCGGAGTACCGATGTCCGGCCGCGCCCGCTGGCAGCAGAGGTATGACGCAGCGCTCGCCAAGGGCCTGGTTCGTGATGCGGACTTCACCACCCTGTCCGGGGTGCAGGTCGATCCTGTCTATGGGCCGTCCGGCTCCGACGAAGAGGTGGCGGCGGCCATCCCCGGGTTTGAGCGGATCGGCTGGCCGGGCGAGTTCCCCTTCACCCGGGGGTTGCACGCCACCGGACACCGGGGACGGCCGTGGACCATCCGGCAGTTCGCCGGCTTCGGCAACGCGAAGCAGACCAACGAGCGTTACAAGATGATCCTGAACCGTGGTGGAGGCGGACTCAGCGTCGCCTTCGACATGCCGACCCTGATGGGCCGCGACTCCGATGAGACCCTCAGCCTGGGTGAGGTTGGTCACTGCGGGGTGGCCATCGACTCGGCTGCGGACATGGAGATCCTGTTCAAGGACATCCCTCTGGACAGCGTCAGCACCTCGATGACGATCAGCGGCCCGGCGGTTCCCGTGTTCTGCATGTACATCGTCGCCGCAGAGCGGGCGGGAGTCGATCCCGGCGTCCTGAACGGCACGCTGCAGACGGACATCTTCAAGGAGTACATCGCCCAGAAGGAGTGGCTCTTCGAGCCCGAGCCCCATCTGCGTCTGATCGGCGACCTGATGGAGTACTGCTCCGCCAACATCCCGGCCTACAAGCCGCTGTCGGTGTCCGGCTACCACATTCGCGAGGCGGGAGCCACGGCTGCCCAGGAGCTCGCGTTCACCCTTGCCGACGGGTTCGGCTACGTGGAGCTGGGACTTTCCCGCGGCATGGACGTGGATGTCTTCGCCCCCGGACTGTCCTTCTTCTTCGACAGCCACCTCGACTTCTTCGAGGAGATCGCCAAGTTCCGCGCAGCCCGCAGGATCTGGGCGCGATGGATGCGGGACACCTACGGCGCCAAGACGGACAAGGCCCAGTGGCTGCGCTTCCACACGCAGACCGCCGGGGTATCGCTCACGGCGCAGCAGCCGCTCAACAACGTCGTGCGCACCGCGGTTCAGGCGCTGGCGGCTGTGCTCGGCGGGACGAACTCGTTGCACACCAACGCCCTTGACGAGACCCTGGCCCTGCCAACCGAGCAGTCGGCCGAGGTGGCGTTGCGCACCCAGCAGGTGATCATGGAGGAGACCGGCGTCGTCAACGTCGCCGACCCCCTGGGTGGTTCCTGGTATGTCGAGGCGCTCACCGACCGGATCGAGGCCGACGCAGAGGCGATCTTCGACACCATCAGGGCGATGGGGGAGCTTGGTCGCTCGCAGGGCCCGGACGGCACGGTTGCCCATGAGGTCGGTCCGATGACGTCGGGCATCCTGCGCGGGATCGAGGACGGCTGGTTCATGTCCGAGATCGCTGACGCGGCTTTCACCTACCAGATCGCTCTTGAGAAGGCAGAGAAGAAGGTGGTCGGTGTCAACTGCCACACCGAGTCGGTCAGCCATGAGCTGGAGATCCTGCGGGTCAGTCATGAGGTCGAGCTGGAACAGGTGAAGACCTTGACCGCGCGCAGGGTCGCTCGCGACGAGGCGACGGTGACTGCTGCCGTCAGCCATCTGGTGGAGGTCGCCGGCACCTCGGAGAACATGGTCCCCGCGATGCTTGATGCGGTTCGGGCAGAGGCCACCCTGGGCGAGATCTGCAACGCCCTGCGCGACGTGTGGGGCGTGTACCGGGAGCCTGCGCGCTTCTGAGGCAGGCCCGGGCGGTGGTCGCCCTGATTCCATTTTGCGTCTTTCGACGTCGAGATGTGTCATGGTTGGTGCGAACGACTCGTTGGCAGGTGGGCCTTCGTGATGACTACTCATCAACCTGAGGACGTGCCGTGCCAGCATCAACCCGACGGGTTGCCGGGGCCGTCCTGGCCGCCATGGGCATCATCCTGCTGGTTGCCGGAGCCTGGATCATCGTCACGCTCGGTCCCTCGGGTGAGGCACGCTTCAGCGCCACCTCGAATGCTCCGGGCACCGTTGTCGTCCCCTCCGACGTGCTCAACACCGTGGATGTTCCGGTTCACGTCACAGCGACGCGGGGAGATGGTGGTGCCGTCCGCCTGCTCGTGGGCGCCAGCGCAGATGCCCGCGCGATCCTGACCACCTCAGCGGTGTCGACCGTCAATGCCGTGCACTATCCGGCGGGGCGGCTGGGTCTTCACGCTTCGGGGGCTGGAGCGCTGGGGGACGTCTCCGGGGCAGATGTATGGCGGCTGGCCGCCGCAGGAGCGGGCTCGGCCACGCTGGTCGTCGACCAGGCAAGGGCGCCGGAGACGATGGTGATCACCTCCGGGGACTCGAGCGCCCTGAAGGATGTCACGGTGACGTTGACCTGGGCCAACCACGCCTGGTTCTTCGAGGCGCTGGCGATGGCCACGCTCGGTGCTGTCCTGGCCGTGTTCTCGTTCAACGACCTGTGGCAGGGTCGCGCCGGCGACGTCCACGGCGAGGTCGCCGAGACCAAGACAACCCGGGCGGCCGTATGAACCGCCATGACCTGATCACCACTGCCGCGGGGACGCTCGGACTTCGCCGGGACGACCTGGTCCGGATTGCTCGCGTCATGGCTGTGACGGTCACTGCCGTCGTCTGTATCGTCACGCTCACCTCCGTGCCGGGATGGGGAGCGACTCATGCGCTGCTGGGCATTCACCAGCCGCCGGCGGCGAGGACGAGCTCTGCCCCGATGACCGTCAACCAGGCCAGGAAGATCCTTGCCAGGACTTTCACGGCTGCTTACCTGGGGGAGACGAAGAAGGGCGCAGCCGCGAAGGCAGACCTGAGGACCGCCTACGCTCGGGACGGTCTGCGCGCTGTGAACGGGCGGGTCCGGCTGGCCAGCGTCCAGCCGGCGGCCGAGGCATCCCCTCTTCTGGCGCCACATCCCACACTTCTGGCGATATCCCGCGGATTCGGTTTCCCTCGCTTCCTCCTCGCCCAGACGCAGGCAGCCGACGGGAGCCTGCCGATCCTGCACCTGCTGGTCTCGCCGGACGCCGTAACGCCGTACCGGATCTACATGTCGGTCGAGATGGTTCCACCGGCCACCGTCTCGCCGTTTGACCCGGTCACCAGTGGTTCACCTCTGGTGAGCAATGACGCCGGACCTCAGGTGAAAGGCGGCGCCGGGCTTGCGGTGGCTCCCTCCACACTGTTGAAGCTCTATGCGGCAAACATGGCTTTTCCGGCCAAACACGTCACGAAGCCCCCGTTCGCGGCCGACCCCTTCGCCAGCCAGGTGACGGCGGGGGCGGCTGCGGTCGCCGGCTCCGTTGCGTCCCAGGCGAGCTTCAAACAGGTGCACACGGTTCTGCCCAGCTCGGTGTATGCAGTGCGGCAGGCCAACGGGGACGGACTGGTCTTCGGAGTCATCGAGCGTAAGGACTCGTTCACCGTCAAGGCGGGTGAGAATGTCAGGACGGCGGCCAACAAGGCTTTTGTCCTGCTGACCGGCGACAAGGTGATCACCAAGTCGGCCTCCATCACCACGCTCGAGTTCGTGGTCTTCGCCGTCCCCCGATCCACCGGGAACGCCACACTGGTTGCGGCACGTGAGCAGATCGTCGCAGGGTCGGGCTCCTGATCTGAGCCGAAGTCAGGGAGAATGTCCCTATGACTTCGCATCCCATCAGCGCGGCGGCCCTTCGTGGCGCCGTGGACCTGTCAACGCTCAGCCAGCCGAACCCCGCCACGGGAGCTCCGGATGGCGACGGAATCGTGATCGAGGGCACCGATGGCGGCTTCCAGGCCATCGTCACGGACACCCAGACGGTTCCGGCGGTCGCGGTCCTGTGGTCGGGGCGCGTGCCGGAGTCGGCCGACTTCGTCGAAGTGGTGGCATCGGTCGCCGTGTCCTACGAAGGACGATTCCGGCTCGTGACCATCGATGTCGACGCCAACCCCGGCCTGATGCAGGCCTTCCAGGTTCAGTCAGTGCCCATGACTCTGGGCCTGGTGGCAGGTCAGCCGGTTCCGTTGTTCGCCGGCCCGCAACCGGCCGAGCAGGTCCGCGTCTATGTTGACGAGCTGCTGAAGCTTGCCGCGGAGCACAGTGTGACGGGACGGGTTGCCGTCGGGGCTGCAGAGGAGGCCGAGGGCGAGGCTGAGCTGCCGCCTTTGCATCAGGAGGCTTTCGATGCGATCGAGCGCGACGACCTTGACGCAGCGGTCGATGCGTACAACAGGGCGTTGGCGCAGAACCCTGCTGACGACGAGGCGACAGTGGGACTGGCCCAGGTCAAGCTCATGCAGCGCACGGCCGGTGTCGACGAGCAGGCGGCGCGCGCCGCCGGGGCGCAGATGCCCGGCGACATCTCCGCCCAGATGCTGGTGGCCGACCTTGATGTTCTGGGAGGCCATGTGGAGGACGCCTTCGTGCGTCTCGTCGATGTCGTCCGGGTGACGCAGGCAGAGGAGCGCGACACCGTACGTGAGCACCTGATCGAGCTCTTCGCCGTTGTCGGCGCACATGACGAGCGGGTTCAGAAGGCCCGTCGTTCCCTCATGAGCGCGTTGTTCTAGGCCTGGCGGGCGACCCGACCTGAGCCCTGTGCTGACGGGCGTCCCACGGCTAGAGTCTGGGCCATGACGGAGACACCGAAGAAGGTGCAGACCACCGAGGCGGGCCGGGCGCGATTCGACGCCGTGGTCGAGGAGCTGGGGCACGAGCTGGACATCGTGGCGACCTCCATGTTCGGTATGCCGTCCGTCAAACGCCGGGATGGCAAGGCCTTCGCGGGTCTTTATGGTGACGACATGGTGTTCAAGCTCGAGGGTGCCGCTCACGCCAAAGCCCTGGCCCTGGATGGCGCGCATCTCTTCGAGCCCATGGCCGGGCGGCCCATGAAAGCCTGGGTGCAGGTTCCTCCGACCCACGAGACCCAGTGGGCGGAGCTCGGGCGTGAGGCCGAGGCCGGCCTCGACGGGTGATCGACGGCGCAGAACATGATCGGCTCGGTGCTACCGCGATCATGCGCTATGCCACGTCTGGACGAGTAGTTGTGCGACGAAACGAGTAGCTGTGCAACGAACTGCGGCGATCACTGCCCGGCCCGTCACCTATGGGCCACGGAGGGCGGAGCGCTTGAAGTCCTTGACGAAGCGGCCCCTCGGTCCCGCGAAATACGTTGTAATGAAATGACTTTCACCGTTTCATGGCTTTCAATTGTCGGTCGCGTCGGGTACACTAGGACACATGTTCGATAAGTTCTCCCAGGCCCTCGCGTTGATGCGTGAGGCCTTCGAGGACGCCCAGGCAGGGGCGGGGTCGCTTGCTTGTGCGGACCTGGCTGCGGAGGTCGACGGGGCCCAGCAGGTGATCAACGCGGCGTCGGCGGTCCAGGCGTTGCGGGTGGCCCAGTATGCGGCCCGGGTCACCGAGCAGGACGGTTCGGGGGACTGGGTCGAGGTCGACCGTGGTGTGGGGCAGGTCAGCGAGTTCGCCTCGGACTGTTTCGGGTCGATGCTGGCGATGAGCCCGGTCGCGGCGTCTCGCAGGGTCGATACCGCAGCGGCGCTGGCCTGCAGGCTGCCGGCCACGCTGGCGGCGATGAGCGCCGGGGACCTGGACTCCTGGCGGGCCACCATCATCGCCACAGAGCTGACCGAGGCCAGCGGGGAGTCGTGCGCGGCGGTGGAGGCCCTGATCTTCCCGGCTGTGCTGTCAGAGACCCCGGGTGCGGTGACCAGGCGGGTGCGGCGGGTGCTGGCCCGTATCGACGCGGACGCGGTGCGCCTCAAGGCGGCCAAGGAACGCCTGGAGCGGTTCGTGCAGGCCTACCCGTCCCGGG
>JBDTWH010000042.1:0-28763 GCA_040006795.1 Actinomycetota bacterium
GCCAGGTGACCCGCTCGCACTCGGGCGACCACTCGCCCATCCGGGGCAGGTCGGCCACGAGGCCGTAGACCAGGTCAGCGGGTGCGGCAACGGTCAGGGACTCGCGCAGATCAACCATGAGCAAATACTTGCACCGCGGATAACCGCATCCAAGCCGCCCCATAGGATCCACAGCATGAGCAAGGTCCTTTCTGCAGTTGCCTGGCCGTACGCAAACGGCCCGCGCCACATCGGCCACATCGCCGGGTTTGGCGTGCCCTCAGACGTCTTCAGCCGTTATATGCGGATGGCCGGCCATGACGTCCTGATGGTGAGCGGCACCGACGAGCACGGCACGCCGATCCTGGTGGCGGCCGACAAGGCGGGGGTCAGCCCCAAACAGCTCGCGGACGAGAGCAACCGCGTCATCGTGCAGGACCTCGCCAGCCTTGGTTTGTCGTATGACCTGTTCACCCGAACGACGACCCGCAACCACTACGCCGTCGTCCAGGAGATGTTCCGGACGGTTCACGACAACGGCTACATGGTCGAACAGACCACCCAGGGCGCGATCAGCCCGTCGACCGGCCGGACACTTCCGGACCGCTACATCGAGGGCACCTGCCCGATCTGCGGCTACGCCGAGGCTCGGGGTGACCAGTGCGACAACTGCGGGAACCAGCTCGACCCCACGGATCTGATTGACCCGCGCAGCAAGATCAACGGCGAGACGCCGAAGTTCATCGAGACCCAGCACTTCTTCCTGGACCTTCCCGCGCTGGCCGAGGCCCTGGGCGAGTGGCTCGACGGGCGTGAGGCGTCGGGCACCTGGCGCCCGAACGTCATCAAGTTCAGCCAGAACATCCTGGCGGACATCCGGCCGCGCGCGATGACCCGCGACATCGACTGGGGCATCCCGATCCCGCTGGACGGCTGGCGCGACCAGCCCAAGCGGCTGTATGTCTGGTTCGACGCCGTCATCGGCTACCTGTCCGCGTCGATCGAGTGGGCCCGGCGCAGTGGCGATCCCGACGCCTGGCGGCAGTGGTGGAACAACCCCGATGCCCTGTCCTACTACTTCATGGGCAAGGACAACATCACCTTCCACTCCCAGATCTGGCCGGCCGAGCTGCTGGCCTATGACGGGCTGGGGGACAGGGGCGGAAAGCCCGGACCGTATGGCGTGCTGCAGCTGCCAACCGAGGTGGTCAGCTCGGAGTTCCTCACGATGGAGGGCAAGCAGTTCTCCTCCAGCCGCGGCGTGGTGATCTACGTGCGGGACTTCCTCGAGCGTTACCAGGCGGATGCTCTTCGGTACTTCATCTCCGCAGCCGGGCCGGAGAACCAGGACAGCGACTTCACCTGGGCTGAGTTCGTCAAGCGGACCAACGGTGAGCTTGTCGCCGGCTGGGGCAACCTGGTCAACCGCACGGCGACCATGATCCACCGGGGCTTCGGCCACATCCCGGCCGCGGCTGAGCTCACTGCCGACGACAAGGTCCTCCTGGCGACGGTCAACGAGGGCTTCACCACCATCGGCGCCCTGATCGAGCGGCACCGCCAGAAGCAGGCGCTCAGCGAGGCCATGCGGGTCATAGCCGAGGTCAACAAGTACGTCACCGACCAGGCTCCGTTCAAGCTCAAGGCGGATGACGAACGTGAGCGACTCGGCACGATTCTGCACGTGATCGCCCAGGCGGTCAGCGACTGCACCACGATGTTGAGCCCGTTCCTTCCGCACAGCTGCAACCAGGTTCACGCGGCGATGGGTGGCGTGGGCGAGATCGCGCCGATGCCCCACATCGAGGAGGTGGACGACCTGGATGGCGGCGAGAGCTACCTCGTCATCACCGGCGACTACACCGGAACGCCCCGATGGGAGTCTCACCCGATCACCGCGGGCACGCCGATCCCCAAGCCGTTCCCGATCTTCACCAAGCTGGACCCGTCCGTGGTCGATGAGGAGCTCAAACGCCTCGAGTCCGAAGCCGACGACGAATGATCGCGCTCCCGGCCCCCCTCCGGGGGTTGACGTCGTGAGCGTTCACGCCGGCCGGCCGCCGGCGCCAGACCCGTTGTCGATCGCGGTCGTCGACAACCACACCCACCTCGACATGTCACGAGATGGCGAAGCCCCGCCCGACCTCCAGGCGGTGATCGAGGCCGCGACTGCGGTCGGCGTTCCTCGCATGGTGCAGATCGGGTGCGACCTCCCAGGCGCGCGCTTCACCGTGGAGGTGGTCGACCGCTATGCCGCACTGCTGGGCGGGGTGGCACTGCATCCCAACGAGGCGCCCCGCCTGCACGACCGTGGCGAGCTCGACTCCGCCCGTGGCGAGATCGAGCGTCTGGCCTCTCATCCGCGGATTCGGGTCATCGGCGAGACAGGGCTGGACTACTTCCGGACCGGTACTGAAGGTGTTGCGGCACAACAGGACTCGTTCCGCTGGCACATCGATCTGGCCAAGCGCACCGGCAAGACGTTGCAGGTCCACGATCGCGAGGCGCACGAGGACGTGATGAGGATCCTGGCTGAGGAGGGGGCGCCAGAGCACACGGTTCTGCACTGCTTCTCGGGCGACATCGCGATGGCACGTGAATGTGTCGAACGCGGCTACTACCTGTCCTTCGCCGGGACCGTGACGTTCAAGAACGCCACCGACCTGCGCAACGCGCTCGCTGTCACCCCGACCGAGAACCTGCTCGTCGAGACGGATGCGCCATTCCTGACCCCGTCGCCGCACCGCGGCGCGACCAACGCGCCTTACCTCGTGCCGTTGACGGTGAGGGCCATGGCCGCCGTTCTGAGCACGGATGTGCCGTCACTGTGCACCGCGCTGGCGGCCAACTCGGAACTGCTCTACGGCCCCTGGTGAGCACATTCGGGACCCTCGCGCACCCATACTCGGCCAAAAGTGACCTTAGTCACATGCCGTGCGGGTGAGGCCGACCTGCACTTGACCTAGCCAAACCAGTCGCGCATCGTGGAGGGCTGTTGGCCGGGGTCTGCGAGCTCTCGGACGGCACGCACACAGGGGTGCTCGACCAAGTCGGGCACCCTTCTTCATGAGTGCGTGACGCTTCTGTCGCATCGATGCCCGGATCGAACTAGCTCTGGAGCGTTGTGAGGTTTCTGTCTGTCCGGCGAGTTGTCCAAGCCACTGTTGTCGTGATGGTCGTCGCCGGCGCTGTCGGCTTCGGATACTTCAACAAGTCGGTTTCCCTTTCGGTTGACGGCAAGGTCTCCGCGGTCCATCTGTTCGGCAACACCGTCGGTGACGTGCTGACTCATCAAGGCATCAAGCTCGGCAGCCATGACCTGGTTGCCCCGGCTGTCTCCACGCCGCTGAAGGACAACCAGAAGGTCATCGTGCGGTACGGCCGTCTTCTCACGGTCACCGTCGATGGCAAGACCAAGGAGTTCTGGACGACGTCCACCACCGTTTCGGGTGCGCTGTCCGAGCTCGGCATTCGTGCCGACTCCGCCAAGCTTTCCGTCTCCCGTTCGCAGCCACTCGGTCGTAAGGGACTGGTCATGTCCCTGACGACGCCGAAGAGCGTCACGGTGTCCGTCGATGGCAAGAAGCTGACGAAGGTGAGCACCAGCGCCACGGTCGGCGATCTGCTCACGGACCTCAAGGTGAGCGTCGGCAGCAAGGACAGGGTCACCCCAGTCCGGACGACCGCGCTCAAGGACGGCCTGAAGGTGGCCGTTGACCGGGTGAAGGAGAAGACGGTCACCTCTACCGAGAGCATCGCCTTCGGCGCCCAGCGGCGCAACGACGCCGCCATGACCGCTGGCACGACTCGGACGCTGACGGCCGGCAAGAAGGGCAAGAGGCTGGTCAACCACGTGCAGACCTGGATCAACGGCAAGCTGGCCAGCACCAAGGTCGGGAGCTCGCACGTGGTCGCAGCTCCTGTGGCGGCCGTGGTAGCAGTCGGCACCAAGCCCCGTGCAGTCTCTGCGGCGCCTGCCCCGGCTTCCGGTGGCGGCTCCTCCGCCAATGGCGCCATGTGGGATCGCATCGCCGCGTGCGAGTCCGGCGGCAACTGGGCGATCAACACCGGCAACGGTTACTACGGCGGCCTGCAGTTCGACATCCCGACCTGGCTGAGCAACGGTGGCGGGGCTTACGCGCCGCGGGCCGACCTGGCCAGCCGTACCCAGCAGATCGCGATAGCAAACAAGGTGTATGCAGCTCGCGGACTGACTGCGTGGGGTTGCGCCGGGGCTGCCTGAGGGGTTTCCGCCTAGGCTGCTCGCATGAGTGAGAACTCCGCAGCCGGGTTGCTCGGCGCCGGCCAGATCCGTGATCTGGCCGGCCGTCTGGGCGTACACCCCACCAAGAGGTGGGGCCAGAACTTCGTCATCGATGCCAACACCGTTCGCCGGATCGTGCGTCTGGCCGCCCTGGATGCCGGTGATGTCGTGGTCGAGATCGGACCGGGCCTCGGGTCGCTCACCCTCGCCCTGCTTCCCCAGGTCCGCAAGGTCCTGGCCGTGGAGGTCGACCCCATCCTGGCGAGCGCACTGCCGGACACCGTGGCTGCGATGGCGCCGGCATACCGGGAGCGTCTGAGCGTCGTCGTCGCGGATGCCCTGACCGTTCGCGCCCTGCCGGACCCCCAGCCGACGGCCCTGGTGGCGAATCTTCCCTACAACATCTCGGTGCCCGTCGTTCTCAGCTTTCTTGAGGCGTTTCCCACCCTGCGCACGGTCCTGGTGATGGTTCAGCTGGAGGTTGCCGAGCGACTTGCGGCACCGCCCGGCAGCAAGACCTACGGGATCCCCAGTCTCAAGGCGGCCTGGTACTCCGAGGTGAAGCTGAGCGGGACGGTGAGCCGAAGCGTGTTCTGGCCTTCCCCGAACGTGGACTCCGGGCTGGTGACGCTCGTGCGTCGTGAGCCGCCCGAAACTCCGGCTTCCCGCAAGGAGGTGTTCGCGTGCATCGACGCTGCCTTTGCGCAACGGCGCAAGACCCTGCGCGCGGCGCTGTCAGGCTGGGCAGGCTCGGCCGCGGACTCAGAGAGGATCCTGCGGGCGGCGGGGGTCGACCCGCGGACCCGGGGCGAGCAGCTCGACATCCACGCCTTTGCGGCGATCGCCGCCGCTCGTCCGTCCATGGTGAGCCGATGAGCTCCGCGGCGACCTCTCCCCGGTCGGTCACGGCTCGGGTGCCCGCAAAGATCAACCTCGAGCTGATGGTCGGTCCGCCCCGCCCGGACGGCTTCCACCACCTCGCGACGGTCTTCCAGGCGGTGGGCCTGCATGACGATGTCACGGTTGAGCCGGCACAGGACTGGGGTGTCACCATCAACGGCCCCTATGCCGATCTGGTCCCCGTCGACGCCACCAACCTCGCTCTGCGGGCCGCTCGCCTGCTGGCCACCGCGGCGGGAGTCGACGTGCCCGTCCACATCACCATCGACAAGGACATCCCGGTCGCGGCCGGGATGGCCGGCGGGTCAGCAGACGCTGCGGGTGCACTGCTGGCCTGCGATGCGCTATGGGGTGTGTGGTCCTCGAAGGCAGCGCTGGACGAGCTGGCGGCCCAGCTGGGCAGCGACGTCCCGTTCGCGCTCCTGGGCGGCACCGCGATGGGATCGGGGCGCGGGGACCGGCTGGCACCCGTCCTTGGCCGGGGCCGCTACACGTGGGTGCTGTCCCTCAGCGACGTCGGGCTCTCGACCCCGGAGGTGTATGCCGAGTGCGACCGGCTGCGCTCAGGCCGGCCGGTTCCGGAGCCCACCCCGTCCGCGTCGATGATGACTGCGCTGCGCTCGGGCGACCCGGAGTCCCTGGGGCGGGCGTTGAGCAACGACCTGCAGCCTGCCGCACTCTCGCTGCAGCCCCGGCTGGACGAGGTGCTGAGCACGGGCTTGGACAACGGCGCTCTGGGTGGCATCATCTCCGGGTCGGGGCCGACGGTGGCCTTCCTGGTCTCCGACACCGAGAGCAGCCTCGACCTGGCCGTGGCGCTGACCGCCTCCGGAGTGGCTCCGGCCGTCAAGCGCGCGGTCGGCCCGGTGCGAGGGGCGCAGATCGTCACCGCGGCGTCGGGACCTCGCGGCTCATTCGGCTCACCCGGGCACGCCGGCCCCGCAGGACTCAGGAGCAGCTGAACACGATGGCCAATCTCGTCTCTGTCGAGCGCGCAACCCTCGCGCTCGGCACCACTCTCATCCTCGACGGCGTCTCGCTTGGTGTCAGCAGCGACACCAGGGTGGGTGTCGTGGGCCGCAACGGTGGCGGCAAGTCCACCCTGCTGCGGGTTCTTGCCGGAACCCAGCAGGTGGACGAGGGGAGGGTCACCATGGTCGGGTCGCTGACCGTCGGGATGCTCAGCCAGGTCGACACCCTCGACCCGGCGGCCACTGTCCGCACTGCCATGCTCGGCGACCTGCCCGAGCACGTCTGGGCCGGCGACCCCCGCATCCGCGATGTCATGGACGGCCTGCTCGGCGGGATCGACGCACCGGACATGGGCGGGCTCGAGGCGATCGTGGGCCCACTGTCAGGTGGTGAGCGTCGGCGGCTGGCGCTGGCGGGCCTGCTCGCGGCGGACTATGATCTCCTGCTGCTGGATGAGCCGACCAACCACCTCGATGTCGAAGGGGTCGCGTGGCTGGCCGATCACCTGGCCACCCGGCGTACCCGGCCCGGCACTGCCGTGGTCACGGTCACCCACGACCGCTGGTTCCTGGACGAGGTGGCCACCACGACATGGGAGGTGGTCGACGGAGGGGTGAGCTCCTACGACGGTGGCTACGCGGCGTACGTGCTCGCCAAGGCGGAACGCGACCGGGTGGCGGAAGTCACGGAGGAGCGTCGGAGCAACCTGCTGCGCAAGGAGCTGGCGTGGCTGCGGCGCGGTGCACAGGCTCGCTCGACCAAACCGAAGTTCCGGATCGACGCGGCCTACGAGCTGATCGGCGACGAGCCTGCGCCTCGCGACGACGTGTCGCTGATGCGCTTCGCCACGACCCGGCTCGGCAAGGATGTCGTCGACCTCGTCGATGCCACCGTGGGCTTCGGGCAGCGGCGCCTGCTCGACCGGGTGACCTGGCGGCTCGCACCGGGCGACCGCATCGGCATCGTGGGTGTCAACGGCTCCGGCAAGTCCACGCTGATGCGCGCCCTCTTCGGGGACGTCCCGCTGTCGGCCGGCAGGCGAAAGGTCGGCAAGACGGTGTCGATGGCCTATCTGACCCAGGAGGTGCGCGAGCTCGAGAAGTTCGCGGACTGGCGGGTCATCGAGGCGATCGAGGACGTCAAGCAGTTCACCCGCCTGGGTGACAAGGAGGTCAGCGCCAGCCAGCTCGCCAAGCGGCTGGGATTCAGCGGCGGCCGTCAGCAGACCCGGGTCAGCGATCTTTCGGGCGGCGAGCGCCGGCGACTGCAGTTCCTGCGGCTGCTCATGGCCGAGCCCAACGTGCTGATCCTGGACGAGCCGACCAACGACCTCGACATCGAGACGCTGACGTCCATGGAGGATGTCCTCGACGGCTGGGCGGGCACCCTGCTCGTCGTCTCCCATGACCGCTATCTGCTGGAACGCATGTGTGACCGGCAGGTGGCGATGTTGGGCGACGGGGCGATCCGGGACCTGCCCGGCGGGGTGGAGCAGTACCTCGACCTGCGTCGTGCCGCCCGTGCCTCCGCTGCCGCCGTAGCGACAGGGCCTTCCGCGGGAGCCGGGGTGTCTGGCCCCTCTTCCCCCGCTGGGTCTGGGCGTGGCGGTGCGGCCCCGGCGTCGAGGCAGTCGGCCGCCGACCTGCGAGAGGCGAAGAAGGACCTGAACCGGATCGACCGCCAGCTGGCCAAGCTCGCAGCCCGGGAGGACCGGATTCACGTTGAGATGGCTGCCAAGGCGGCCGATCACCATGCGGTGCTGGCCCTCAACGACACGCTGCGAGCCGTTGTGGACGAACGCGAGATGCTTGAGCTGGAATGGCTTTCAGTCGCCGAGATCATCGGCTGACCCTGGTCAGGACTCGAGCGGTCCGGGCGGGGGGATCACGGCTCAAACGGCGACAGCAGCCGGCGTAGCAGCTCGGCGAGATGCTCACGCTCGGCAGGTGGCAGCTGGTTGAGCAGGATGCGCTCCCGGTCGAGCAGATCGGCCATGGCGGCATCGACAACCGTGCGGCCCGCCGTGGTGAGCCTCACCTTGACCCCACGGCGGTCACTGGGGTCGGGTCCGCGACTGAGCAGGCCGCGGGCTGCGAGCCGGTCGACCCGGTTGGTCATGGTCCCGCTGGTGACCAGGGTCTGTGCCACCAGCTGGCCGGGGGAGAGCTCGTAGGGCGCACCCGCGCGTCGCAGCGCTGACAGCACGTCGAAGCCCCAGCCCTCCAGGCCATGCCTGGCGAAGGCCGATCCGCGGGCGAGGTCAAGGTGGCGGGCCAGCCGCAGGACCCGCGAGAGGATGGTCAGTGGCGCGACATCGAGGTCCGGCCGCTCGCGCTGCCACGCTTCGACGATACGGTCGACCTCGTCGACGGGCGCTGCGGACATGATGAAAGCCTATCAGTAGGTATCTTGATATCAAGAGATATCAAGGGGCGGGATCTTCGCGATCGCCCACACCGACGGTGGGCGCGACTGGCGGAGATCATCGCCCGATGCCCGGGTTCGCGGTGCAGACTTGAGAGATGTTCCGGGACCGGGCCGACGCGGGGCAGCAGCTGGCGCAGATGGTCGTCCGCAGGCTGGTACACGCTGCAGGCCGGCCCGAGGTGGCCGGTGGCATCGTGCTGGGCCTGGCGCGCGGCGGCGTGCCCGTTGCGCAACGCGTGGCCGGCGCCCTGGGCCTTCCGCTGGATGTGCTCGTGGTGCGCAAGATCGGTATGCCGTCCCAGCCCGAGCTTGCGCTGGGAGCGGTCGGTGAGAATGGTGCGGTCGTGCTCAATGACGAGGTTGTCGCAGCCGGCGGGGTCGGGCCTGACGAGCTGGAGGCCTTGATTCGCGAGACTTCCCGGGAGGTTGAGGACATCGTGGCGCAACTTCGACCGGCCGCGGGTCCTGTCGAGGTGAAAAGCCGGACAGTCATCGTGGTCGACGACGGCGTGGCCACCGGCGCGACCGCCAGAGCTGCGGCGGAGGTGCTGCGTCAGAGCGGGGCCGGCCCGCTCATCCTCGCGACGCCGGTGGCGGTCCCGAGCGTCTGCACGAGCCTTGGGTCATCCTTCGACGAGGTCATCTGTCTGAGCACGCCAGTGCGGTTCGGCAGTGTCGGGCACCACTACACGTCCTTCGACCAGGTGAGTATCGCGCAGGTTCGCCGGCTTCTGGAGGGGTCGCCTGCCTGAGACAGCTACTTCTTCACGGTGCGCAGGATGGGTTTTGGCTCCATCCCGCCGAGACCGTTCCAGGCCAGGTTGACCAGGTGTGCGGCCACGTCGGCCTTCTTGAACTTGCGGGAGTCCATCCACCACTGACCGGTCAGTGCCACCATGCCGACCAGCATCTGTGCGTAGATCGGGGCGGTCTTGGGGTCCAGCTTCTGCCGCTTGAACTCGGCCGCGAGGATGTACTCGACCTGGCTGGCGACGTCACTGAGCAGGCTGGCGAACGACCCCGTCGCCTGACCGGCGGGTGAGTCGCGCACGAGGATCCGAAAGCCGTCGGTGGAGTTCTCCACATAGTCCAGCAGGGCCAGCGCGGCCTGCTCGAGGAGTCGTCGAGCATGGCCGTTGGAGGTGAGCGCGCCGGTGATCCCGTCGAGCAGCGAGCGGATCTCACGGTCGACGACCACGGCGTACAGGCCCTCTTTGCCACCGAAGTGCTCGTAGACCACGGGCTTGGAGACTCCCGCCTTGGCGGCGATCTCCTCGACCGTCGTCGCCTCGAACCCCTTGTCCGCAAACAGCTTTCGGCCGACCTCGAGGAGCTGTTCGCGACGCTGTTTGCCGGTCATCCGGGCGCGGGCGGTCGTCACTGCGGGAGTCTCCTGTGTCTGGGTCACGATGCCATCATGTCCGAACATCCGTCTTTGGTGGTCCTGGCTTCCTCACTGGCGTCGCTTGCCGTCAATTCTTTCCGCGCGCGGCCAACGAACGTCAGAGGCCCAGCCCAGCCGCTCGAAGGCCCAGATGATCCGAGCACTGCTGTCGAGCTGACCCCGATCGACCCCGTGACGCGCGCAGGTCGGGTCGGCGTGGTGCAGGTTGTGCCAGGACTCGCCCATCGACAGGACCGCCAGCCACCAGACGTTGGCTGACCTGTCACGGCTGACAAAGGGGCGCTCGCCGATGGCGTGGCAGATCGAGTTGATGGACCACGTGACGTGGTGGAGCAGGCCGATGCGGACCAGTGACCCCCAGAAGAAAGCCGTTGCCGCTCCCTGCCAGGACATGGACCACAGGCCACCGATGACCGCCGGGGCGAGAACAGAGACAAAGATCAGCACCGGGAAGGCTGCGTCGACACGCCTCATGTCTTTGTCCGCCAGCAGGTCCGGGACGTACCTGGCGCGCGGGGTCTGCTCGACATCGAAGAACCAGCCGATGTGCGCCCACCACAGCCCCTTCAAGAGGGCGGGAACGGTCTCGCCGTACCGCCAGGGCGAATGGGGGTCCCCCTCGCGGTCCGAGAAGGCATGGTGGCGGCGGTGGTCCGCAACCCAGCGGATGACGGGCCCCTCGATCGCGAGCGACCCGGCCGTGGCAAGGGCTATTCGAAGCGGGCGGTTGGGCTTGAACGCCCCGTGGGTGAAGCAGCGGTGAAAGCCGACCGTGATCCCATGGCCCGCGATGACGTACATGACGGTCGCGATCAGCACGTCGTGCCACCCGAGCCCACGGTTCCAGGCCACGGGGATGGCCGCCAGAACTGCGAGGAACGGGATGGCGATGAAGGTGAACAGGATCCCCTGGTCGACCTTTCGCCTGGTCTGGGACTGTGGCGTTGCCCCGGCATCCTGGACCGACGTCGAGTCGCCCAGGTTTCGGCCATCTGCACCGGGCAGACCTGCAGGGCGGAGAGTGACGGGGGACATGCGGGTGCCAGGGGTTGAAGTTGTCATGGATGGTGTCCTTCGGAGGTGACGAAACTTACGCAAGCGTAACCTCCGGCTCCGTAGGCCGTAGGGCTTCTGCCAGGATTGCCTGACAGCCATCACGGTCCACTACCCTTGCCCTTGCCCGCGCAGGCGGGTCGTTCCCCGGTTGGTCTGCTGGCAGGGCCCGCCTGACTTTGAATCAGGATTAGCGACGATGGTTCGATTCCATCCCGGGGAGCTGATGGAGCTGATGGTGACTCACCTGAAACCGAAGTAGCCGATTCGCTGCGCACGACCGCCCGGACGCGTAGCCTTCAAGCAACGACGCCCGCCTCCTGTGCTCCAGGGGCGGGCGCTGCTGTCCGGGGCGGTGAACCATCGGCGGACGACGGGTAGGATCGCCTCAGGCAGTGCAGCCCGGCCTCCCGTCATGATGTCAAGGCCCAGGGTGTGGCTGCATGCATCGACTCCGACCCTCAGGAGCTCATCGCGTGACTACACCCCGCCCGGCCGCTGTCATCGTCCTCGCTGCTGGCGAAGGCACCAGGATGAGGTCGGCCACACCCAAAGTCCTGCACGCCATCGGGGGACGCACCCTCCTTGGCCATGCGATCGCCGCGGCGCGAGGCGTGGATCCCGAGCACCTGGTCATCGTTGTCCGCCACGAACGTGACGTCGTCGCCGCGCACATCGCCGTGTTGGACCCCGAGGCTGCCATCGTCGACCAGGACGAGGTCAAGGGCACGGGCCGGGCGACGGAGTGCGCGCTCGAGGCGTTGCCGGCCGAGCTTGAGGGAACCGTGCTGGTCACCAGCGGCGACGTGCCACTGCTCTCCGCCCAGACCCTGCGAGGCCTTCTGAAGGCGCACGCGGCCAGTGGGAGCGCAGCCACGGTGATCACGGCCACTCTGGCGGATCCATCCGGCTATGGCCGAATTCTTCGCGGGTCCGACGGTTCCGTTGAGGGAATCATCGAGCAGAAGGACGCCACCGATGAGCAGGGTGAGATCGAGGAGATCAACTCCGGCCTGTATGCGTTCGACCTTGCAGTTCTGCGCGCGGCGCTGACCCAGGTGGGCTCGGACAATGCCCAGGGCGAGAAGTACCTCACAGACGTGCTTGGCATCGTCCGGGCGCAGGGCCTTCGGGTGAGCGCTCATCTGGTCCGGGACGTGTGGGAGACAGAGGGAGTCAACGACCGCGTCCAGCTGTCGAGGCTCGGGGCCGAGCTCAACCGCCGCATCGTTGAGCGATGGATGCGTGCCGGAGTGAGCGTGGTCGACCCTCGCACGACCTGGATAGACGTCGACGTCACGCTCGGGCGCGATGTGACCATCCATCAGCAGACCCAGATCCATGGTGCCAGCACCATCGGTGACGACGTCGTTCTCGGGCCCGACACCACGCTGACGGACGTCTCGATCGGCCGCGGCGCCACCGTCATACGCACGCACGGGTCCCTGTCCGTGATCGGCGAAGGTGCAACGGTCGGGCCCTTCGCGTATCTGCGACCGGGCACCGAGCTCGGCACGAAGGGCAAGATCGGCACCTTCGTCGAGACCAAGAACTCCCAGATCGGCGCGGGGTCCAAGGTGCCACACCTGACGTACGTCGGGGACGCGACGATCGGCGAGCACTCGAACATCGGCGCGTCGAGCGTCTTCGTCAACTACGACGGCGTCAACAAGATGCACACCACCATCGGCAGCCATTGTCGTACCGGCTCGGACAACATGTTCGTCGCGCCGGTCTCCGTGGGGGATGGCGCGTACACCGGCGCCGGGACCGTTGTCCGCAAGGACGTTCCCCCGGGCGCGCTGGCCATCAACGTGTCGCCCCAACGCAATCTGCTCGGCTGGGTGCACCAGAAGCGTGCCGGCACCGCCTCCGCCCAGGCGGCTGCGGCCGCGTGCAAGGATTCACAGATCGGCCCCGAAGACTCCGCCATCGTCCCTGAAGGGAACGCGAGCGTATGAACGGCCTGAAGCGTGCGACCGAGAAGAATCTCATGATCTTCTCCGGCCGGTCGAACGTCCAGCTCGCAGAAGAGGTGGCCTACCAGCTCGGGACGAACCTGGTGCCCACCTCGGCCTACGAGTTCGCCAACAGCGAGATGTATGTCCGCTACGAGGAGTCGGTGCGGGGCTCGGATGCGTTCGTCCTGCAGAGCCATGCTGCTCCGGTCAACGAGTGGATCATGGAGCACCTGCTCATGGTCGACGCTCTCAAGCGCGCCTCTGCCAAGCGGATCACGGTTGTCATGCCCTACTACGGCTATTCCCGGCAGGACAAGAAGCATCGTGGCCGCGAGCCGATCTCGGCCAGGCTCATCGCGGACCTGTTCAAGACCGCCGGCGCCAACCGGCTGATGTCCGTCGACCTGCACGCCGACCAGATCCAGGGTTACTTCGACGGGCCTGTTGACCACCTTGTCGCGCTGCCCATCCTGTCCAAGTACGTGCGCAAGAAGTACGGCACCGAGGGGCTGGCCGTGGTCTCGCCGGACGCGGGGCGGATCAAGGTCGCGGAGCAGTGGTCCAAACGGCTGGGCGGGGCGCCCCTGGCCTTCATCCACAAGACCCGCGACATCACCCGGCCCAACGTGAGCGTCGCGAACCGGGTTGTCGGCGAGGTCACCGGTCGTACGTGCATCCTGGTCGACGACATGATCGACACCGGCGGGACCATCACCAAGGCGGCTGACGCGCTGATCGCGGCAGGCGCCGCAGACGTCATCATCGCCGCCACGCACGCGATCCTGTCCGGACCGGCGGTTGACCGGCTCAAGAACTGCAACGCCCGCGAGGTCATCGTCACGAACACCCTGCCGATCCCCTCCGAGCGCCACTTCGACAAGCTCACCGAGCTCTCGATCGCCCCGCTGCTCGCCCGGGCGATCCGTGCCGTGTTCGAGGACGGTTCGGTCACCAGCCTCTTCGAGCAGACTGACTGAACCTGCGGCCAGGATTTCGTATGGCGCACCACGTCCCCTAGACTTCCGGGGTTGCCTCGGCGAGGGACGCTGCATGGCTGATGACCCGATCATCCGGTTGCAGTGGTCCGTGATCGACGCGGTGGCGCCGGACGCCCAGATCCTGACGGGCTGAAGTGCGCTTGCCACGCTGGTTATCCGCGTCGTGCCGCGCCCCGCGTCGAGGCCCACCACACTGAACCATGACCGCCAACTCCATCATCCGTAGTGCACCCGAGGAGCCCCCATGCCCCAGTCCAAGCCAGCTGACGCGTCCAGGAACAAGCTGGTCGCGATACCTCGCACCTCGTTCGGCAAGGGTGCCGCGCGCACGATCCGTCGCGAGCACAACATTCCCGCGGTCATGTACGGCCACGGCACCGACCCGGTCCACATCAGCCTGCCGGGCCACCAGACGATGCTGGCGCTGAAGGTCACCAACGCCCTGCTCACCATCGAGATCGACGGCAAGGATCACCTGGCCCTAGCCAAGGACGTCCAGCGCGACCCGATCCGACCGCTCATCGAGCACATCGACCTCGTCGTCGTCCGCATGGGCGAGAAGGTCCACGTGGATGTCCCGATCCACCTCGAGGGCACCGCGGCGGTCGAGACCATCGTCTCGGTCGAGAACAACACCGTCGAGCTGGCCGTCGAGGCCACCGCGATTCCTGACTACGTCGAGGTCTCGATCGAGGGCCTGGCCGCCGGCACCCGGATCCACGCCTCTGACCTCAAGCTGCCCACGGGCGCCGAGCTGCTCACCGACGCCGAGTCGCTGATCGTCAACATCACCCAGGCGATGTCTGCTGAGGAGCTCGAGGCCGAGATGGCTGCTGAGCTCGAGGAGCTCGGTGGCGGCGCAGCCGCAGCTGAGCCTGAGGGCGAGGAGGCTGCTGCCGCCGAGGCACCCGCCGCGGAGGACGAAAAGGCCTGAGCCAGCTGAGTCTGGCCCGGTTCTGACCGGTTCTTCCCATGTGGGATGAATTACGCTCAGGCCGGGCCAACCGGTTCCAACTCCGAGACGGAATGGACGCAATGACTGCGTGGCTGATCGTCGGGCTGGGCAATCCCGGTCCCTCGTACTCTGGTCATCGGCACAACGTTGGCGCCATGGTCGCGGACGAGCTGGCTGTCCGCACCGGTGGAAACCTGCGCTCTCACAAGGCGCGCGCGGCGGCGGCCGAGGTTCGGGTAGGCGGGCAGAGGGCGGTCATCGCCCAGCCGCTGACTTTCATGAACGAGTCTGGCGGGCCGGTGGCAGGGCTGCTGTCGTTCTACAAGATCCCGGTCGAGAACCTCATCGTGATCCATGACGACCTGGATATCCCGTTTTCCGAGGTGCGGCTCAAGCTTGCCGGGGGAGAGGGCGGTCACAACGGCCTGCGGTCGATCACCAAGTCGGTGGGCACCCGGGAATACCTGCGGGTGCGGGTTGGTGTCGGCCGGCCGCCCGGGCGGATGGACCCGGCCGACTACGTGCTGCACGACTTCTCCAGCACCGAGCGAAGCGAGGTGCCCCTGCTGATCAGCGATGCCGCCGATGCCGTCGAGCGACTCGTGGCCGACGGCCTGGTCGCCGCGCAGCAGGAGTGGCACTCTCGCTGACCTAAACTGGTCTTACCCCGTTGGCTCCTCGCGACGGGGCGTTTGTGTTGTCGACCCATAGCCAGGAGCTTCGCCTCTCATGAGCCTCACGCCGCTGCTCGACGTCCTTGTCACCGACCCGATGGTGCGCGACATCCTGACCGCGGCGGGCGCCGACCTGGGGCAGGGCGTGGCCCCGATCCTGGACATCGCGGTATCCCCGGGTGCCCGGCCGCCGCTCATCGCCGCTCTGGCCGGCGCCCACGACCACCGCGTCGACAGGGTCTCTCGTCCGGTCCTTGCGGTGACCGCGACCGGGCGTGAGGCCGAGGACCTCGTCGCCGCCCTGCGTTGTTTCCTCCCCGCGGACGTGGTGGCTGACTTTCCGAGCTGGGAGACGCTGCCGCACGAACGGCTGAGCCCGCGCAGTGACACGGTCGGCCGGCGGCTCGCCGTCTTGCGCCGGCTCACACACCCGGACCCGACTGACACGGCATACGGGCCACTGGAGGTTGTCGTGGCTCCGGTCCGGGCGTTGCTCCAGCCTCTGGTCAAGGGGCTGGGGGAGCTGGCACCGGTCGCGCTCAAGGTCGGCGACGAGATGCCACTCGATGAGGTTGTCGATGCGCTCGCCGCCGCCGCGTACGTGCGTACGGACCTGGTTGAGCGCAGGGGCGAGTTCGCGGTGCGAGGCGGCATTCTCGACGTCTTCTCGCCCACAGAGCAGCACCCTCTCCGGATCGACTTCTGGGGCGATCGGGTAGAGGAGATCCGCTGGTTCAAGGTCGCGGACCAGCGAAGCCTCGAGGTCGCCGAGCACGGGCTGTGGGCTCCGCCGTGTCGCGAGATCCTGCTGACCGAGGCGGTCCGTGCGCGTGCGGCACTGCTCGCCACGCAGCTGCCCGGGGTCGCGGACATGCTGACCAAAGTGGCCGAGGGCATCGCCGTCGAGGGCATGGAGTCGCTCGCGCCGGTCCTGGTTGACGGCATGGAGAGTTTGCTGGACGTGCTGCCGCCCGCCGCCCTCGTGGTCCTGACCGACCCGGAACGAGTGCGCAAACGGGCTCACGACCTGGTGGCCACCAGTGCCGAGTTCCTGGAGGCGAGCTGGTCCAACGCGGTCTCGGGCAACGTCGTCCCGGTTGATATGCAGGGGATCCTCGGGACGGCCTCCTACCGGTTGCTGGACGACGTCCGCTCTCACGCGCTGGACACCGGCCACCCCTGGTGGTCGCTGACGAGCTTCGGCGCCGATGCCGAGCTCGCGGCGCCGGCCGACCAGCGCGGAGAACGTGTCAGCGTGGAGTCAGCCGACGTCGAGGCTTTTCGCGGGGACACCGATCGTGCCGTCGCGGCACTGAGGCACTGGGCGGGCGAGGGATGGCACACACTGGTCGTGACGGACGGCCGCGGCCTGGCCAAGCGGGTCAGCGAGGTGTTGTCCGAGCACGATGTCCCGAACCACCTCGTGGCTGAGACGGGCATGCTCGAACGACTCCCCGCCGGTCTCGTGCACGTGAGCACCGGTGCTCTGGGACATGGCTTTGTCGCGCCCGGCGCCAGGCTCGTCGTGGTCACCGAGTCAGACCTGACCACCGGCGGCAGCTCCGGCACCTCCACCAAGGACATGCGCCGGATGCCGGTGCGCCGGCGCAACCAGGTCGATCCGCTCGAGCTGCGCCTGGGTGACCACGTGGTCCACGAGCAGCATGGCGTCGGCAAGTTCGTCGAGATGGTGCAGCGGACCGTCGGCGGGGCCACCCGCGAGTACCTCCTGCTGGAGTACGGAGCCAGCAAGAGGGGTCAACCGGCTGACCGCCTGTTCGTTCCCACCGACCAGCTGGATCAGGTCACCCGTTACGTCGGCGGGGAGGCGCCAACCCTGCACAAGCTGGGCGGAGGGGACTGGGCGAAGACCAAGGGCCGGGCCAAGAAGCACGTCAGGGAGATCGCGGCCGGTCTGATCCGGCTGTACAGCGCGCGGATGGCGACCAAGGGCCACGCCTTCGGACCTGACACGCCCTGGCAGCTCGAGCTCGAGGACGCGTTCGTGTACGTCGAGACCCCCGACCAGCTGAGCAGCATCGACGAGGTCAAGGCCGACATGGAGAAAGAGGTCCCTATGGACCGGCTCATCTGCGGCGACGTCGGCTACGGCAAGACCGAGATCGCGGTGCGCGCGGCGTTCAAGGCGATCCAGGATGGCAAGCAGGCCGCGATCCTCGTGCCGACCACCCTGCTCGTGCAGCAGCACTTCCAGACGTTCTCGGAGCGGTATGCGCCATTCCCTGTGGTGGTCAAGGCGCTGTCCCGGTTCCAGTCCGATGCCGAGGCCAAGAAGGTCGTCGAGGGCCTGGCCGACGGCACCGTTGACCTCGTCATCGGCACGCATCGGTTGCTGTCCAACGAGATTCGCTTCAAGGACCTCGGGCTGGTGGTGGTCGACGAGGAGCAGCGCTTCGGTGTCGAGCACAAGGAGCAGCTCAAGAAGCTGCGTACGGCCGTGGACGTCCTTGCCCTGTCGGCGACCCCGATCCCGCGCACCCTCGAGATGGCGGTCACCGGCATCCGCGAGATGTCCACCCTGGCCACGCCTCCGGAGGAGCGACACCCCGTCCTGACCTTCGTCGGGGCCTATGACGAGAAGCAGATCATCGCTGCCGTCCGGCGCGAGCTTCTGCGCGAGGGTCAGGTGTTCCTGATCCACAACCGGGTGTCGTCCATCGAGAAGGCCGCCGCCAGGATTCGTGAGCTCGTGCCCGAGGCTCGGATCGCCACGGCTCACGGCCAGATGGCCGAGCACCGGCTCGAACAGGTGGTCGTCGACTTCTGGGAGAAGCGTTTCGACGTCCTGGTCTGCACCACGATCATCGAGACCGGTCTGGACATCTCGAATGCCAACACCCTCATCGTGGAACGGGCTGACGTGCTTGGGCTCAGCCAGCTTCACCAGCTCCGCGGCCGGGTGGGTCGCGGTCGTGAGCGTGCCTACTCCTACTTCCTCTACCCCCCGGAGAAGCCACTGACCGAGACCGCCCACGACCGGCTTGCCACGATCGCCAGCCACACCGACCTCGGCGCCGGCATGGCGGTGGCCATGAAGGACCTCGAGATCCGGGGCGCCGGCAACATGCTCGGTGGCGAGCAGTCCGGTCACATCGCCGGGGTCGGTTTCGACCTCTACATCCGCCTGGTCGGCGAGGCCGTGGCCGACTTCCGCGGAGATGGTGGCGAGGCGCCACCAGCGGAGATAAAGATCGAGCTGCCCGTCGATGCGCACCTGCCTCACGAGTACGTCCCGGGGGAGCGGTTGCGCCTGGAGGCCTACAAGAAGCTCGCGACGGTGCAGGACGCGGCCGGGCTGGCCGAGATCGAGGCCGAGCTGCAGGATCGCTACGGCACCCCGCCCGAGCCGGTGCGCAACCTGTTCGAGGTGGCCCGCCTTCGCACGGTGGCCCGCAAGGCTGACGTGGCGAACATCAGCGTCCAGGGCAGCTTCGTCCGGTTCGGGCCGCTCCGGCTGCCCGAGAGCAAGCAGCTGCGGCTCCAGCGGCTGTACCCGGGCACGCTGGTCAAGGACGCGGTACGTACGATCTTGGTGCCCAGACCGATGACCGCACGGGTGGCTGGTCAGCCCCTGCGCGACACGGCGGTCTTGCGGTGGGCAAGTGACCTGATCGAAGTGGTTCTCCTTGACAGCGTGGCGGACGCCGCGCGAGTCGCGACCACTCAGCATCGATGAAAGGAACGGCCTTGGCGCCTTCGCAGCACATCCGATCCCCCCTGGGCACCACCCGGACGTCCGGTATGGCGCGCGCCGCCGCGGCCCTGCTCGGCGGAGCCCTGGTGCTGTCCGCCTGCGGGGTTCAGCAGGCCGGTGCTGCCGCGATCGTCAACGGGACCCCCATCAGTGACAAGGACGTCCAGTCCGTTGCGGTCCAGCTCAACGCGCTGCCACAGGTTCAGCAGAAGCTCACGCCGTCCATCGTCCTGCTCAACCTGATCCTTGCGCCCTACGTCTTGGCCGAGGCCGACCGTACCGGCAAGGGTGTCCCTGAAGCTGAGGTGCGCAAGGTCGTTGCAAAGGTGCACAACCCGTCGCCTTCCACGATGGACTTCGTCCGGATGCAGCTGGCGATCCCGTCTCTGGACGAGGCGAGCAGGGCATCCATCCTGGCGACCCTCGGCAAGACCAAGATCACCGTCAACCCTCGCTACGGCACCTTCGATGTCAAAGCGGCCGACATCTTGCCAACCTCCCCGAACTGGATCAAGCCCACCGCCTCACCGGTCGCCAAATGACCATGCCGGCCAACGGCAGCCCGGGCGATGTGACGGCGCGCCGGCTCACCGTGCTGCTCAGCACCCCGCGGATCGCGCCCGGCCTGTTCTCGCGTGACGCCTGGACCGCTCTCGGCGGTGCGGCACACGTCCTGGCCAGGGATGAGGACGAGTCGCAGCTGTACGCGATACAGGAGTCCGGCATTGCGGCCAGTCACCTGGACGAGCGGCTGCCGGCCTCCCTTGCCCGCCGGCTGGTCGACCTGACCGACGACGGCGAGGTGGTCTGGGTCGGCTCCGCCGACGGCGACCCGGGTCTGACCGACGCCCTGGCGGCCGAGGTGAGCGGTCGTGAGGATCCGCCCGAGGTCGAGATCCTCGTCGGGTCCTATGACGTTCCGGGCTCGCGGCTGCTCGACCTGGTCGCGGTGATGGACCGGTTGCGATCGCCCGGGGGGTGTCCCTGGGACGCCGAGCAGACTCACGAGTCGCTGGTGCCGTACGCGATCGAAGAGACCCACGAGCTGGTCGAGGCCATTGAGTCAGGGGATCGCGCGCACATCGTGGAGGAGCTCGGTGACCTCCTGCTGCAGGTCGTCTTCCATGCGCGGGTGGGCCAGGAGGCCCCTGAGGCACCGTTCGGGATCGACGACGTGGCCGGCGGCATCGTCGAAAAGCTCGTTCGCCGCCATCCGCACGTGTTCGCCGAGGTCGACGCCGACACGCCAGCGCAGGTCGCGGAGAACTGGGAGCAGATCAAGGCTGCCGAGAAGCCGCACAGAACCTCACCCCTGGACGGCATACCGGGGGACCTGCCTGCACTTGCCAGAGCGAACAAGGCGGCCGGGCGCCTGTCGACGGCGGGTCTCTACGAGCTGGCCGAGGGTGCCGCTGCCAACGACGACCTGGGCTCGCGGCTGTTCGCGCTGGTGCTCGAGGCACGGGACAAGGGTCAGGACCCGGAGGCGGTCCTGCGCGCAGCTGTCCGCGCGCTCGAGGCTCAGCTGTGAGTACTGACTGACCTGGTCCCGGGACCCGCAGCCGTGCTGCGGGTCGCTGACACGTCGGCCCTGGCGGAGCAGTTAGGCTCAAGATGTTTCCATCCGGCAATGTGCAGGAGAGTCTTGTGGCCATTATTGAGGCAGTCATCGCGCGCGAGATCCTCGATTCGCGTGGCAACCCCACGGTTGAGGTTGAGGTCGCGCTGGAGGACGGAACGATCGCCCGCGCGGCGGTTCCCTCCGGAGCCTCCACGGGAGCCTTCGAAGCGGTTGAACGCCGTGACGGCGACTCGAAGCGATACGGTGGCAAGGGTGTTCAGCAGGCCGTTGACGCCGTCCAGGACGAGATCGGCCCGGTGCTGCGCGGCTTCGAGGCGAGTGAGCAGCGTCTGGTTGACGTCGAGATGCTCGCGCTGGACGGCACGCCGAACAAGGGCTCGATGGGAGCCAACGCCATCCTCGGTGTCTCGCTGGCGGTGGCCCGTGCGGCCGCCGAGTCGGCCAACCTGCCGCTCTTCCGCTACATCGGTGGACCGAACGCCCACATCCTGCCTGTCCCGTTGTTCAACATCCTCAACGGCGGCTCGCACGCCGACTCGAACGTCGACATCCAGGAGTTCATGATCGCGCCGCTCGGGGCGCCGTCGTTCCGCGAGGCGCTTCGCTGGGGCGCAGAGGTCTATCACAGCCTGAAGTCCGTTCTGAAAGAGCGCGGCCTGTCGACCGGCCTTGGCGACGAGGGTGGTTTCGCGCCCAACCTCGAGAGCAACCGGGCGGCACTCGACCTGATCATCGTGGCGATCGAACGGGCCGGATACACCCCCGGCACGGACATCGGCCTCGCCCTTGACGTGGCCGCCTCCGAGTTCTGCACCGACGGGGTCTACACCTTTGAGGGCAGGTCACGCACGGCGGCCGAGCTGACGGCGTACTACGCCGAGCTCGTCGCAGCCTACCCGCTGGTGTCGATCGAGGACCCGCTCGACGAGGACGACTGGGAGGGCTGGGCCAACCTCACCGCCGAGCTCGGCGACTCCGTCCAGATCGTCGGTGACGACCTGTTCGTCACCAATCCTGAGCGTCTGTCCCGGGGCATTGCCGCGAAGTCGGCTAACTCCATGCTTGTCAAGGTCAACCAGATCGGCTCGCTGACCGAGACCCTGGACGCCGTGGAGATGGCACACCGGGCCGGGTTCACCTGCATGATGAGCCACAGATCCGGTGAGACCGAGGACACCACCATCGCGGACCTCGCCGTGGCGACGAACTGTGGACAGATCAAGAGCGGTGCCCCCGCCCGGTCCGAGCGGGTGGCCAAGTACAACCAGCTGGTTCGCATCGAGGAAGAGCTGGACGACGCCGCACGGTATGCCGGAGCAGGCGCCTTCCCTCGTTACAAGGGCGTGACCGCTGCATCTGCGGCGGAGGACAAGGCCTGAGCGGCCCGCCACGGTGGCGACAACGCGACGACCAGGTGGTACGCCGAACAGTTCCCGGCGTGCCGCCTCGTCGCGCGCCGGCAGCCCGCCATCTGCCGGAGCCCCGGCGACACGTCCGGCTGCCGCGGCGCGAGGCCGCCACCCCATCGAAGAGCTGCACACCCCCCGATCCATCAGGGGCATCGCGATCCTGGCGTCGGTGGTGGTGATGCTGGCGATAACGCTCATTCCCGCGTTGCGCTCCACGCTCAGTCAGCGGGCTCAGATCGACGCGTTGCGCGACCAGATCGCCGGGCAACGACAGACGGTCGCCGCCCTGCAGCAGGAACAGCGACAGTGGGCTGACCCCGCATATGTTGAGCAGCAGGCTCGCGAGCGGCTCAAGCTCGTGCGCGTGGGAGAAAAGTCCTTCACGGTGATCGAGGCGCCGGCCGCGCCCGTGTTGCCCCAGGGTACGAAGATCGCTGGTCTGGCGACGGATGCCGCCACCAGCGGCCCGTGGTATGGCCAGCTGTGGAAGTCGATGGTGATCGCGGACACCCCCGCCAAGGCCACAGAGGGGCAGCCCTCGCTGAAACCTCCTGCCTCGCCCTCACCCTCGCCATGAGTGGCCGGGCCGAGAAGGTCGCCGAGGAGGATCTGAGCGCGGTCCACGAACAGCTGGGACGGGTTCCGCGTGGGGTCGCCGCCGTGGCGCACCGATGTCCCTGCGGGCGGCCCGACGTGTTGCGTACGGAGCCCAGGCTGCCTGACGGCACACCGTTTCCCACTACCTACTACGTCACCTGCCCGCGCCTGAGCGGAGCGGTCAGCACCCTGGAGAGCAGTGGCATGATGCGCGAGATGACCGAGCGGCTGGGCAACGACCCCGGGCTGGCAGCGGCTTACCTCGCTGCCCATCACGACTATCTGCGCCGCCGGGGCGAGCTTGGCGACGTCGCCGAGATCGATGGCATCTCTGCCGGCGGAATGCCCACCCGGGTCAAGTGCCTTCATGTCCTGGTCGGCCATTCGCTGGCCGTCGGTCCGGAAGTCAACCCATTCGGCGACGAGGCGCTCCTCGCCCTGGGCCACTGGTGGAAGGCGGGGCCGTGCGTGCCCCGGACGGCTGAGGCTCAGCGATGACCCGCGTTGCCGCGATCGACTGTGGCACGAACTCGATCCGGCTCCTGATTGCGGACATCGACCCGGACTCGGGGACCCTGAGCGACCTGGTGCGGCGGATGGAGATCGTTCGGCTGGGCCATGGCGTCGACAGGACAGGGGTCATCGCTCCCGATGCGATGGCTCGCACGCTGGCTCAGGCGCACGAGTACGCCACCCAGTGTTCGGAGCTCGGCGTCGAGAGGGTCAGGTTCGTCGCGACCTCCGCGTCACGCGATGCCCGCAACGCGCAGGAGTTCGTGGATGGCGTTCGTGACGCGTTTGCCGCTTTCGGGGTGACCCCCGACGTGGTCACCGGCCATGAGGAGGCCTCGCTGTCCTTCCGGGGCGCGACTGGCGACCTCCGGGCGAAGGGCATCCCCGGCCCCTACCTCATGGTGGATCTCGGCGGTGGCTCGACGGAGTTCGTCCGGGGCACCGATGACGTTGAGCAGGCAAGGTCGGTCGACGTGGGGTGTGTTCGGATGACCGAGCGTCACCTTCGCGGCGACCCGCCGACGAGCAGCCAGATCGCGGCGGCCGTCGTGGACGTCGAGGCGGCCATCGACCAGGCCGCTGAAGCTGTCGGGTTTGCGGGCATCTCGACACTGGTGGGCCTGGCCGGATCCATCACCACGATCACAGCCCACGCACTCAGGCTGACCTCTTACCAGCCCGACAAGATCCATCTCTCGCAGCTGCCGGCCTCCCAGATCATCGACGCCTGCACCTCACTGCTGTTGATGACCCGGGCGCAGCGGGCTGCGCTGCCGTTCATGCACGAAGGACGCGTCGACGTGATCGGTGCCGGCGGCCTCGTCTGGCGCACGATCATCGAGCGTCTGCAACGGGACCTGAGCATCACGAGCGTGGTGACCTCCGAGCACGACATCCTCGACGGCATCGCCCTGTCGATCGCCTGACTCGAGCGAGGATCCGAAAGTGGCCCCGACCCACAGCATGCTCCCGCATCCGGTGACCGGTGAGCTGTTCGAGTCGCCGGTGCCCCCTGGCACGGGTTGGCCAGGGGATCCCGCACGGTCCGACTCTGCGATCGCGCGGACCGGGCAAGAGGTTGAGAGGCTGGCCGGGCAGGCCGGATCCCTGGCCGCGCTCGATGCCGTGGTGTCCGTATGCCGTGCCTGCCCGAGGCTTGTGCAGTGGCGCGAGACGGTGGCGACCGAGGGCAGACGGGCATCCTTTGCCGACCAGCCGTACTGGGGCCGACCCCTCCCGGGAGTCGGTGACCCGGAGCCGGCGGTCCTGGTCATCGGCCTTGCCCCGGCGGCAAACGGCGGGAACCGCACCGGCCGGATGTTCACCGGCGACCGCAGCGGTGACTGGCTGTACTCCGCGCTGCACCGCGCCGGATACGCGAGCCGGCCCACCAGCACCCACGCCGGCGACGGGCAGTCGCTCACCGGGGTGCGCATCGTCGCTGCCGTGCGGTGCGCGCCACCGGCGAACAAGCCCGAGCCGGCCGAACGGCATACCTGCGGGATCTGGCTTGATCGTGACCTCGCGCTGACGGCGCCTGGCCTGCGCTCGATGCTTGCCCTGGGTGCGATTGCCTGGGACGCCACCCTGGCAAGCGCCCGGCGGCTCGGGTGGACTGTCCAGCGCCCGAGACCTCGATTCACCCACGGTTCCGAGACCGTGCTGGTCACCGCCACTGACCGATCGATCCGGCTGGTGGGCTGCTATCACGTCAGCCAGCAGAATACTTTCACCGGCAGACTCACAGAAGCGATGCTGGATGAAGTCCTCGCGGGTCTCTGAGTCGCGATAACGTCGCACCATGAGAGATCAGGTCATCGCCGTCACCGTGCTCGGCCACGACCGCCCCGGGATCGTGGCGGACGTGACGGGGGCGCTCGCCGACCTGCACGGCAACCTCGAGGACTCGACCATGACGCTGCTGCGTGGTCATTTTGCGATGGTGCTGCTGGTGCACACCGGCGCCGGCGCAGCGGCGGTCGAGGCCGCTCTGCGGCCCCTCACCGCCGGGGGTGCGCTGGTCATCAACGCTCGCGTCCTGGACGACACCGCCCTCAGCGAGGTGAGTGGCCCGTCCTACGCGCTGCGGGTGCATGGTGCGGACCGGCCCGGCATCGTGGCCACCATCACCGCCGTCGTCGCGCGGCATCAGGCCAACATCGTCGACCTCGGCACCCGCCTGGTCGACGGGCTGTACGTTCTGATGGCGGAGCTGCAGCTGCCCAAGGATGCATCCCCGGTCAGCCTGGCGGCCGAGCTGGAGGGCGCTGCCGCCGAGCTGGGGGTCGAGGTCCATCTCTCACCGGTCGACGACGACCTGTTGTGAGCCTGCTGTGAGCCCGGGCGCCGCCTGGGCCATGCCAGCCATGCCGCTGTTGCCCGCAGGCGTGGTGCTCCCGGTGGTCCGGGCACCGGATCCGGTGCTGTCCAGGCCCGGGCGCGACGTCGACCCGACCGACATCGCGACGATCGGGCTCGTCGCGGACCTGCTGGCGACTCAGCTGGTCTCTCCAGGATGCGTCGGGCTCGCCGCCCACCAGCTCGGTGTTGCCGCGAGAGTGTTCACCGTGGACGTGACCGGCCATGCCAAGACCCGTACCTGTCATGGCCTGTTCGCCCTCTGCAACGCAGTGGTCGTCAGTGCGACCCGCCGGGAGCGTGGTCGCGAGGGCTGCATGTCGGTGCCCGACTTCACCGGCGACGTCAGCCGCGGCCGGCGTCTGGTGGTTCGTGGTCAGCTGCCTGTGACGGGGGAATGGGTCGAGGTCGTCACGGACGGTTTCGAGGCGGTGGCGATGCAGCACGAGATCGACCACACCAACGGTCTGCTGTTCCTGGATCGGGTCAGCGGACCGCACGGCGTACATCCCCGTCGTACCTATCTGTAATCTGGCGACTGTCCCCGTAGCCCAATGGCAGAGGCAGGCGACTTAAAATCGCTCCAGTGCGGGTTCGAGACCCGTCGGGGACACGAGGTCACCAGACCGGGTCGGAGCCGTCCTCGAGGTATGCCGTCCCCTCCGGAAGGTGCGCGAGCCCGCTCAGCATCCTGGTGACGTAGGGCGCGGCACTTTGCTCGACCTGCTCGGGGGTGCACCAGTGCAGGGACCTGAGCTCGTTGGGCTCGAGGTGGGCCCGCGCGATCACCTGATCGTCGACACCCAGGTCGAAGACGAACAACATCGCATCGTCCCACCCCCGATATCGCGGGAGCCAGTTCACGGCAACCAGCGACCGCGGCAGCAGCTCGACGGCCAGCTCTTCCCTGATCTCGCGGACGAGCGCCTGGGCAGGTGACTCGTGCGGGTCGACAACCCCGCCGGGCAGGTCCCATTCCTTCTTGTAGGTCAGCTCGCACAGCAGGATCTCCCCTGCGTGGTTACGGATCAGGCCCTGGGCGATGAGACGTTTGGTCGGTAGCCCGGCGTTCAGGACCCCGATGAAGCCGTCCCGGGAGGTGGGTTCGGGGTCGGTGGCCAGGCGCGCCAGCTGGACACGGTCGTGGCGATCAGCTCCGTGCCCGGTGGGGCGCTCACCCTCGCCCTGCCCTGAGCCTCGGACGAGCCCCTCCCTACGCAGCCCGGCCCGGCCCGCTACCCGCAACGAGGCCCCGTCGTGGGGGTCTGCGTAGGTCTCGACCCTGTGCAGGCCCAGCTCATCGAAGGCGTGACGGATCAGAAGTCGCACTGCCCTGTCTGCCACCCCCTGACCCCGATGCTCGGGGTCGACGGTCCACCACAGCTCGCCGTTGCCACCATGCATCTGCCTTACCTCGACCATCCCGGCGACCTGGCCCCCGTGCTCGACCACGAAGCTCACGGCATTGCCGTCGCGGGCCTCGTCCAGACGCAGCACCACATCGCCGTCGCGCAGGTCGGGCCGGGGAGGAACGCTCACCCGTGCACCCTAGGTGAGTGGCCGGCATACTGCCGCTCGAGGGCAGCGGAACTAACCGGGACCGACATTCTTTATGTCTGGTGACGGATACCGTGTCCGGCGACAGATACCGTGTCTGGTGAGAGAACCGTTCACAGACGGTCCGACCTACTGGAGGAAGACGATGGCAAACCCGGTATTTGACCGGATCGACAAGCAGATCACCAAGGGCGACTACGCCGGTTTTGACCGCGGGCCCTCGGCATCAGGGATGAGCGCCGGAAGCGGCGTGCAGGACAGCATCAACTCCCAGCAGCTTCAGGACCTGTACAACCAGCCGGCGGCCGGCCCGGTGCAGATGCGGCGGGTGACGCTGGACGACGTGGTCATGAAGACCCTCGGCCTCTTCACCATCCTGGTCATCGTTGCCGGAATCTCATGGAAATACGTGGCCGTCAACACCAGCCTGAGCCTTCCCCTGCTGCTCGGGGGTATGTTCGGCGGGTTGGCTGTCGGCCTGGTCATCGCCTTCAAGAAGACCATCAGCGTGCCGCTGATCGTGCTCTACTCCGTGCTGGAGGGCGTCGTCGTCGGGACGATCAGCCAGGTTTTCGCGAGCCTGTACGAAGGACTCGTCACCACCGCGGTGATCGCGACCGTCTCCACGTTTGCCGGCATGTTCCTGGCCTGGAAGTTCGGCATCATCAGGGTGACTGACAAGTCCCGGCGCATCTTCGGCATGGCCCTCATCGGCTACCTGCTCTTCAGCCTCGTCAACGTGGTCGTGGCAATGACGGGGGTCGGCGGCGGCTGGGGCTTCGGCGGGAAGAACACCATTGTCGGCATCGGAATCTCCGTGCTCGGCGTCGGCCTTGCGTCCTACTCGCTGGCGATCGACTTCGACTCGGTGGATCGCGCGGTCAAGGCACAGATGCCCGAGAAGTACTCCTGGCTGCTGGCCCACGGGCTGATCGTCACCCTCGTCTGGCTCTACCTCGAGATCCTGCGTCTGCTTGCGCGCATGCGTCAATGATCGTCAGACAGGCATGACCGCGGGAGAGACGCCGAGATCGCCTGTCCCCCCGGAGGTCGAGACAGAGCTACAGCGCGTGGTCCAGCGTTGGCATCAGCTGCCGCTCGACCGCGCGCTGTCGCACGCCGGAAGGGTCCGCGAGCTCGTGCAGTCCCTGGCCGACGGTGTCGCGGAGGTGGCCGGGCTCCCGGCATCGGTGGTGCCGGACCGTGGCCCGGCAACCCTGATGGACCAGCTCACGGTCTTGGTCTACGACGCCTCGGCAGCAGCGGTGACCGCTGCGCGAACATCGGCGCTGGACTCGACGCTCACGCCCACCCTCAGGCAAAATCTGGCCAACCTGCGCCGCGAGCTGGGCTGACCGACATCCTCAGGCCGGCAGACCTCAGCTCAGGCGCTCGTAGATGATGGCCATTCCCTGACCGCCACCGATGCACATCGTCTCGAGGC
>JBDTWH010000043.1:0-6588 GCA_040006795.1 Actinomycetota bacterium
TGGAACATGTGATGGTGGTTGCTCCAGTAGATGCCGACGTAGACGAAGCTGAGCAGGTAGGTCAGAAATCCTGTGGCCGAGCTGCCGAGCGCGTGGAGAGTGGGTTCGTCAGGAACCTTCAGCTCCAGGACCGTGATGGTGATGATGATGGCCAGAACGCCGTCGCTGAACGCTTCAAGTCGACTGGTTCGCATTTGCCCACTCTTTCAGGTGTCTCCGGCACGAGATGGGGCAAGAGAATCTACCAACAACGAAAGGATGCGGCCAATGACTGAACCGACCCTTGATCCGCTCGTCCAGCAGGCCATGCTCAGTAACGACGCGGCGTACGAGGTGCTGGCCTGCGATCCCGACATGGCAGATACGGCTGCTTTCTGCGCTCACTACGGCTTCGCCGTCGAGCAGGCGGCGAACACGATCGTCGTCGCCTCCAAGAAGGTCGACCCGCCCAAGTACGCGGCCTGCGTCGTGCTGGGTTCAACTCGGTTGGACGTCAACAAGAAGGTCAGAGAGCTGCTCGCAGTCAAACGCC
This sequence comes from Actinomycetota bacterium, assembly GCA_040006795.1. Lineage (GTDB taxonomy): Bacteria > Actinomycetota > Actinomycetes > Actinomycetales > Dermatophilaceae > UBA4719. The sequence continues at coordinate 533 of JBDTWH010000043.1, forward strand.
TTTCCTTCGCCGACGAGGAGACCACCGTGGACGTCACGGGCATGATGATTGGCGGGGTCACTGCGTTTGGCATCCGGGGTCTGCCCATCTACGTGGACAGTGCCGTCATGGAGCAAGACCAGGTGGTTATGGGAGGCGGCAATCGCTCCAGCAAGCTCTTGCTCAACCCGAATGAGCTCACCAGGCTGCCCAACGTTGTCGTTGTCGAGGGCCTCGCCAAGCCGAGGTAGCCCAGTCATCCTCGCGCGTAGGGTAGGCCGTGGAAAGCGCTCGGAACGCAAGCAGACCTGATCCAGAAGATTGCGATCCCGGCGAAGGCTCGCCTCGAGCGGAGACTACGGTGAGCCACACCAGCGAAACGACGGATACCAGCCGCTGATCGACCGTGTTCCCGGTGGTCGACTGTGTTCCCCGTAGTCGACTGTGTCAACCTACGGCTGGGTATATTACGCACGTCTTGGTTCGGCCCTCGATGACCTCAGGAGGAATCGATGACAGATGTAACAACACCCGCATTTGGCCCACCCGTTATCGACCAGTTCAGCCCCGCACAGCTCCTACGTACCGCACGCCTCTTCGCATCTGACCCGGAACTGCGCTCCATGGTGGATCCAGATGACGAAAAATCCTCGTGGGTCGAGCTCGACTCCGGCCCGGACCTTCAGATCTGGCTCCTGTCCTGGCCCCCGGGGACCCACAATGACTGGCATGACCATGGGGAGTCCGTCGGAGCTTTCCAGGTTGTGAGCGGCACGCTGCTCGAGCAGACCTCAACAGAAAACCGTCGGGAGTTCCGGACCCACACCGCAGGCGAGGGACGGTCGTTCGAGCAGAACCACATTCATCACCTCGCCAACGTCCGGGCCGGAACAGCGCTGTCAGTGCACGTCTACGCTCCTCGTCTCAGCCGGACCACACGGTATGAGATCACCCCGACAGGTTTGCAGTCAGTGGCGTGCAAGGCTGGGAAGGACTGGTGATCTCGGCCTCGGCACCGAGGAGCTGAGAACGACCGTTTCAGCCCATGCGCTCGGCGACCTCGGGCGGAAATCCACCGGTTGCCACAGGGCCCCAGCTCGTGGGCGTGATCCGGATCAGCGATTTTCCCTGGTCGGCCATCGCACGTCTGTACTCATCCCAGTCGGGGTGCTCGCCGGCGATGGAGCGGAAGTAGTCGACCAGGGGCTCGGCCGCCTCTGGCATGTCGAGCACCTCGGCCGTGCCGTACACCTGGACCCATGGCCCGTCGAAGTCGTCCGAGAGAATACAGATGCTGACATCGGGGTCGCGGCGGGTATTGCTCGTCTTCGCCCGTTGCGGGTACGTCGACACCACGATGCGGCCTTCGGGGTCCACTCCACAGCTCACCGGGGAGAGCTGTGGCCTTCCGTCGCCGCGTGAGGCTGCATAGATCCCTTTGTGCCGGGTGCGAAGGAAGTCGAGGAGGTCCGCGCGTGAGACGGAGGCAACGGTGGCGACCTTGGGCATGCCGCGATGCTAACGCCCCTGCTGGGCCGGCGAACAGGCCGGCTGCACCCGGAATTTCACTCCGCGGCTCAGCGCGATGGAGGTGCCAGTGCCTTGGCTCTGGTCCCGGTGGTCCTGGCAGTCACGGTGGCGGCGGGGGCGTACTCGTTGCCGTTGTGCGCGAAGAAAGCGTAGGAGTACTGCGTACCGGGGGTGAGATTCGGGTCGACAACGTAATCTGCCTGGTCATTGAAATCGATGACCATGGTCCCGCTCGTCAGGGTCGGCGCCTTGGCTCCCTCCGATCGGCGGACCATCACCCCGGTGTAGGCGCCGGTCGGGTTGGTCCAGGACAGAGAGAGGAAGTCATCACCGATGGACGTGGCGCTCACGCTCAGGTTGGTGACCGGTCCGGGCGCGGTGACCTTCTGGCCGGGAGCCGTTCCATTTCCGCAGGCTGCGGTGGTCAGACCGAGAGCCAACGCCACCAGTAACCAGCAACGTAAGGTCCGACCAGACAGATCCCAAAACCTGCTCACAAGGACTCCCCAAGCTAGTACCACGACATTCGACCCCAGATCACCCCAGCCACACAACGGGTGTGCGCCTTCCTGATCCTAGCCGGGACGCGCGCCAATTTCCGGTTAAGCAAAGCCTGCCCCGGGGCAGCCGCCCCGGCGACAGACGCCGGGCGACAGCTGACCGTGGACAGCTGCCCCCGCCACGGCTGCTGCCCGGCGACAGCTGTGGCACCCCTCACAGGGGCTCGAGCCGCGATCACACGGCTCTGGGTTAATGCGGGTCGCTACCGCGTCGATCTGTCGAAGCGCTTGGTTGACTCGGCTAGGCGCCGCTGCGAGTCAAGGGCGGCACGTTCGGCACGATCGAAGGCCGCCTGGGCACCTCGATGGTCCTTCTCAGCTCTCGACTCCGCCTGGACCGCCTCGTCGAGCTCTCGGCGCGATCGCTCGACCCGCGCCCTCGCACTGGTCACCGTCTGCTCTGCGGCTTCGAGCAGGTCATGGGCTTCCCGACGCACCGTGACGGCTTCATCGGCCGCTGACTTTGCGTGAACGACCTCATGTTCGGCGCGATGTCTTTGTTCTCGCGTGCGCAGCGAAGTTGCGGCGGTTGTCGGCTCTGCCCGACGTACCGGGCGCTCCTCCGAGCTGCCGATACGTCCAAAGCCGCTGTTATGCATTCCCTCGGTTAGCCGGCCTGCGGCCAGTGCGTCAGCGGCATCTTGATCGGCCAGCGCCGCCCGCAGGGTGTCTTCCAGACCTCTGGCAGCGTCCCCGCTGACCTTGCGTCCGGCCGCGTGTGCCACCAGCCGGGCATGCTGCACGAGGGCGTGGACGACCTGGCGTTGCTGACGGGACAGGTCGCGCAACTGCTCGCCGGACAACGTCGCGGTCGCCTCCCGAAGCCCCGCGCCCAGCACCAGCAGTGGCCGGATCTCGTCAGGGTGCTTGCGGACGAGCTGATTGGACAGCCAGGCAACCAGGTTCGGCTTTGCGAGCTGATGGATCTGCGACGCCAGATCCTTGTCGCCAGAGACCTTGGCTTGCTTCTCACGAGCAGCGCGGGTGGGCGTGAACTCATCCAGCGGCAGCCCGTAGAGCTCATCGGAGACAGACTCGACATCCACCAGATCATCCTGCCGCATGACCCGTGCTCCACGTGCCCAACCAAAGGGCCGACCACGGGTTGTCATGTGAGCCTGACGAACCCGCGGGATCGTCAACGGCCCGGTCGTTCAAGGCACCGATCCCTCAAAAGATCCCGGGGTTCGGGATCGCCGGCGTCGTAGAGAAGGAAGCTTTCGATCCGGTGGCCGTCAGGTCAGGCGCGCATCGCGCTGATCTGCAGGCGGATGTAGTCGATGACGGGTTCGGACAGTCTGCTGGCGACCTCGTGCACAAACGGTCGCCGGTCCTGGCTCGACATCTCGCGCAGCTGGGCACCGAGCATGACCGTGGCGATGAACGCCTCCAGCTGCTCGCCCCGCTCCAGCCGGGCTGGGTCGGGGACGAGCCGGACAGCGACGTCGGTGAACCCCGACTCCCGCAGACGCTGAGTCGTCTCCTGCACGTCGGCGAAGTTCCAGATCTCATCGCCGTCGTCTCCGGATACCTCTCGCAGGGCGGTACGGAATGTCACGATGTTTCCGTGGCCGCCGCACTCGGCCACAAACTGTCCACGCGGTCGCAGGACGGCCGCGAGGCTCCGGAACACCGCGGCGTGGTCGGGCAGCCAGTGCAGTGTCGCGACACTGACGGCCGCGTCGACTGCCTGGGGCAGGCTCAGCGGCTGGCGGAGGTCGGCCTGGACGACCGTGACCCGATCGAGGTCGTTGGCCAGCCGTCGGCGCAGCTCGCTCAGCATCCGCTGCGAACCATCGACAGCGACGACGTGTCCGCGGGGCAGCAGCCTCAACAGCTGTTCGGCGTCGCGCCCGGTGCCGCACCCGAGGTCCAGGACGCTCTCGTCGCCGTTCAGCTGCAGCTGAGCGATTGCTGCCGCGCCCCATCGCTGATGAGGCAACGGCAGCGCGTCGTAACTGCGGGCGTCCCATTCCAACATCTCCACGGCGTCCCCATCCTGATCGACCGAGCCTCTCTTTTCGACTGAGGCCGGGGCCGTCTCATAAGTCAAGATAAAGGTCCTGAATATTGAGATCTGCGCAGAAAGCGCGAGACGATCGACCAAGCGGTCCTGTCAACGCGGCACTCGGATCTCGAAGACGCTGCGCACCCGTTGCTGGCTCACAGGTCTATGACAACGTCGTCGGAGTCGGGCACCGCGCAGCAGACAAGGACATTGCCGCTGGCTGGTAGGTCTACCGGGGCCGGGTTGTACGAGACTGTTCCGGCGAGCAACCCCGCCTCGCAGGTGTGGCAGATCCCCGTCCGGCAGGACCAGCGCGTCGGGACGGCGCAGGCCTCGGCAAGCTCCAGCACGCTGATGAAGTCATCTCGCCACGGCACGGTGAGACCGCTGCGGGCAAAGCTGACATTCGGACCGGAGCCGGGTCTGCCTGCCGGCTGATGGGGCGGGATTGCTGGTCGGGCCGCAATTCCGGGTGTGATGGCTGGGCCTGCGCCGAAAACCTCGGTGTGGACCTGGGCTGCGTCCACGCCCAGGCGAACAAGCTCCACCTGGATGTCGCTCATGAAGCCCTGGGGGCCGCAGATGTACGCGTGGGCGTTGGGCGGCAGCGGTGGGCTTTGGAGGGAGTCGGCCGCCAGCCTGCCGCGGTGGGTGTAGTCCCTTCCCATGATGTCGGTCGGCAGCGGCGCGCTGTAACAGATCTGGGTGTGGGCATTCGGCAGCTGGTCAAGAAGCTCCCGGACTTCGGCCGCGAATACATGCTCGGTGCCGTTTCGGGCGCCGTGTAGCCACCAGACCTCCCGGGTGGAACGAGTCTGGACAAGAGCGTGCAGCATCGACAGCACAGGGGTGGCTCCGATCCCGGCGGACACCAGGAGAACCGGTGCATCGCCGGGGGTGAGGGTGAACCGGCCCCGCGGGGCCGACATCTCAACAACAGCGCCGGTGCGAATGCTGTCGTGCACGAAGGCGCTGAAGTCCCCGTGGGGCTCACGCTTCACACTTGTCCGGTACTCCGCCGAGCCCGGCGGACCGGAAAGGGAGTAGCTGCGCGAAGCTGGCGGCTGCCGGTCGCCGAGGTCGAGGCGAAGCACGACGAACTGCCCTGCCTGAGCCGCGGGCAGGTCCTCACCGTCAGCTGCGGCCAGTAACAGCGAGACCACCGTCCCGGTCTCCCTGACAACCTCGACGACATGAACAGGTCGAAACCCTCGCCATGCCGGGGGTGGCTCGGTGGCGGCTTCGTTCAAACCGGCGTTTCCGGTCGTGCCTTCGTCGCTGCGTAGGACAGCCTGGAAGGACTCTCGCCACCCGGGGCTCAAAGCCGGGATCCGCAGTGCCCTGGCAACGTCGTCCCGGTCGTGGCCGGGGAGGTACAGCAGGGCGTCCACGTCCGCGACGGTCATCGCCTCCGGACCCGTGCGCAGCTTGCGGATCGGGTCGCCGGCCTGGACCTCACCCTCACGGAGCACGCGCAGGTAGAACCCGGGCCGACGATGGCTGACGAGCAGGGCCGGCAGCTGTGGCTGACCCAACCGCAGGCCCACCCGGTAGCAGGTAACTCGCGGTTGGCTCACCTCGAACACGGCGTCGCCGATCTGGTACTGATCACCGATACACACCTCGTCATCGGAGAGCCCCTCGACGGTGAGGTTCTCACCGAACTGCCCAAGCTCGAAGTCATCCCGGCCGAAAAACTCCTGCCAGTGCACGTAGGAGGCAAGCTGGTAGACCAAGACGGCGCGGTTGGGCCCGCCGTGCCCGGCCAGGTCGCCTTGGCCGTCTCCCTCGATGTTGACGGTCCGGACCATCCTCGGCCCCTCGACCGCTCGTTTCCACACGCCTGTGTGAACGGTCCGACCGCGCCAGGCGACATCCCGGGGGAGTCCGACGTTGACGGCAACGAGGCGACCCGCGTCGGATCCGAGATCTGACGGCAGTCGCCCGGATGTCCTTGCGGTCACGAGGGCAAGCCTAGG
>JBDTWH010000044.1:0-14530 GCA_040006795.1 Actinomycetota bacterium
GGTCTTTCCAGATAGCGGCCCACTCCATCACGAACACGTGCGCCACCGACGTGAAGCCGTCCGCGGAACCCAGCCGGTGCCAGAAGCTGCCCTGGGTCTGGATGGACATGTCCATCGCGGCGTGGCCCTCCATCGACCCTGCCACGCCCTTCTCGGCCTGCTCTGCCGCCTTGCGCAGGAGCCGCTCGCGCAGCGCGACCCGAAACATCAGGGCCACGAGCACGATGATGATCGGGCCGCCGATGAACTCGGCCACGGTGAACTGCCAGCCAAGCAGCAGAAACATGATCACCCCGAGCTCAATGACCAGGTTGGTCGAGGCGATCTCGAACGCCATGGCCGCGGTGAAGCTCGCGCCCTTGCGAAACAATGACCGAGCCAGGGCCACGGCGGCATACGAGCACGACGAGGACGCCATCCCGAACCCCGTCGCCGCCACGAGGGCGTGAGGTCGGTCCTCGCCCATCAACCGGACCACCGTGGCACGGCGGACGACCGCCTGGACGACGGACGAGAGAAAGAAGCCCAGGATCAGCGCCCACAAGATCTCCCAGGTCATCGCCCCGGCGAGCGCCAGTGCAGCCCCGACGGCATCCATGACGTGTCAGCTCCCTCACGATCTCGGGTCGGCGTCAACCCAAAGTAAGGCCTGACGGGGTATCGGGACCAGTGGCGCCGCTGAGGGTTCCTGAGGGAGCGCGCAGTGCAGTGGCCTCTGAGCGCAGCCCTACTGACCGGGTTCGAAGGCGTCGGGGTTTGCGTCGTGGTCCGCGTCCGCTGTCTCCGCCGCGGACAGTCGCTCGTAGAGCTTGCTGCGGGCGCGCAGCAGCATGGCAGCCAGTGCGGCAGCGGTGATGGTGCCTGCCAGGATGGCCACCTTGACGTGACTGTCACGGTCGCTGCCTGCCCCGAAAGCGAGCTCGCCGATCAGCAACGACACGGTGAACCCGACACCGGCCAGCATCGCGAGGCCCAGCACGTCCCACCACGACAGGTCGGTGTCCAGCTCGGCGCTGGTGAATCGCGCGACCATCCATGTGGCTCCCAGGACTCCGACGGGTTTGCCGACGACCAGCCCGATGAGAACGCCGATCGCGACCGGGTCACGCAGTGCGCTGCCCAGCCCGCTGAGGCCACCCACCGTGAACCCTGAGGCGAAGAATGCGAACACCGGGACGGCAACAGATGCGGACAGCGGGCGCCACCGGTGCTCGAAGTGCTCGGCCAGCCCAGGTCCGGGCCCCGTGGACCGGCGTACCACGGGCACGGCGAAGCCGAGCAGGATGCCGGCGACAGTGGCGTGGACGCCAGAGGCATGCACCAGGGTCCAGGTGGTCGCCGCGAGCGGCAGCAGCAGCCACCACGACCGGATGCGGTGCTGCACCGCCACGGTGAACAGGCCCAGCGGGATGAGGGCCAGCAGCAGGGGCGCGACCTGCAGGTCGCGGGTGTAGAAGACCGCGATGATCGTGATTGCGAGCAGGTCATCCACGACGGCCAGGGTGAGCAGGAAGGTGCGCAGTGCGGAGGGCAGGTGGGAGCCGATGATGGCCAGCACCGCGAGAGCGAACGCGATGTCGGTCGCGGTGGGGATGGCCCAGCCGGCGATGTCCCCGGACCTGCCGATATTGAGTGCGGTGTACAGGAGGGCTGGCACCAGGACGCCTCCGAACGCGGCAGCGACGGGGACCGCGGCACGGGCCGGGTCGCGCAGGTCGCCCGCGACGAACTCGCGTTTGAGCTCGAGCCCGGCAACGAAGAAGAAGATCGCCAGCAGCCCGTCAGCAGCCCATGCCGCCAGGCTCAGATGAAGGTGCAGGGCCTCCGGGCCAACCTTCACTTTGCCCAGCGAGAAGTACGCGGCTGACCACGGGGAGTTCGCCCACGCCAAGGCAACGAGGGCGGCGACGAGCAGCAGCGTCCCGCCGACCGTCTCCTTTCGCAGCACATCGGCGATGCGGACAGTCTCGGGCCAGGACCCCCGCCGGAGCAGCTTCTCCCGTCCGCCCGGGTTGTTCATGGTGACCTCCTCGTGGTGTTCGGGGCGAGGTCTGGCAGGCGTGGCGTCGGGCTGCTCCGGCACGTCCCGCGCCGGGAACCTCACCCGAACGCGTAGTACCGCAGGAACAGGTAGAACCAGCTGACAGCGATCGTGACGACGGCGACGATTGAACCGTACTTGGTGAACCGCCAGAACGTGATGGGATACCCGGCACGGGCTGCGATGCCGATGACGACGACATTTGCGCTGGCCCCGACCGCGGTCGCGTTCCCGCCGAGGTCTGCGCCAAGTGCCAGCGCCCACCACAGAGCTGTCGCGTGGCTGACACCCTGGCCGGCGTCGACCATGGTCTGCACCAGCGGTGCCACGGTCGCCACATAAGGGATGTTGTCCACGATGCCGGACAGCAGGGCGGAGCCTCCCAGCAGCACGGAGGACGCCAGAAGGTACCTGTCGCCGACCGCCTCGGTGAGCAGGCTGCCGAGCCGGCCGATGACTCCGACCTCGACCAGCGCGCCGACCATCACGAACAGTCCCATGAAGAACACCAGGGTGGGCCACTCGACCTCTTCGAGGAACTCCGGCGGGTCCAGCTTGGACAGCGCGACCAGCGCACCGGCGCCCAGCAGCGCGACCATGGATGGCTCGAGGTGGAGGGCGGACCTGCCGACGAAGCCGATCATGACCGCGACCAGCACGACCCCTGACCGGATCAGCAGTCCGCGGTCCTTGATGACCTCGCGCTCGTCCAGGGCCATGAGGGCGGCCACCCGTTCGGGGTCGTAGGTGAAGGCAGAGCGGAACAGGATCCGGCACAGGCCGATGAACACCACCATCAGCACGATGACGATGGGCGCAAGATTGACGACGAAGTCGTTGAACGTCAGACCGGCCCTGCTGGCGATGATGATGTTCGGGGGGTCCCCGATGAGGGTCGCCGTGCCGCCGATGTTCGACGCGAGGGCCTCGGCGATCAGAAACGGCACCGGAGCCAGCCCGAGCCGGTCACAGACCAGCAGGGTGACCGGCGCGATGAGAAGCACCGTGGTCACGTTGTCCAGCAGCGCCGATGCGACAGCGGTGATGACCACCAGCATGACCATGGTGGCGAACGGGCGGCCGCGGGTTCGTTTGGCGGCCCAGATGGCCACATAGTCGAACACGCCGGTCTGTTTCAGGACGCTGACGATGACCATCATCCCCAGCAGCAGGAAGATGACGTTCCATTCGATGCCGGTCTTCTCACTGAAGAATGCCACCCTGGCGTCCACCACGCCGAGCAGCACCATCGCCGCGGCGCCGGACAGCGCGGCGGCGACCCGGTGGATGCGTTCGGTGGCGATCAGGACATACGCGGCGACGAAGGCCGCGACGACAAGAATCTCGGTCATCAGCTGACAGGTCGCTGCGGCAGCAGGTACTCGAGGAGCCGACGGACCGTGATGGCGCCGATCACCTGGTTTCCGTCGCGCTCGTCGACGACGGCGACCACCGGACTGTGCATGCGAGCCATCACTGCGGCCACCTCGAGGGCGGTGGCGTCGGCGACAACCACCGGCAGCTCGTCGAGGTCCTGTGACCGGGGTAGCAGGTCCCGCACCGTGCTGTGCACCAGCTTGCGGCACAGCTCGTCGGACGCCTTCTCGTCCAGCGCCCGTGCCAGAGCAGGGTCGTCCAGCACGTAGGTGGGGATGAGGAAGCGCAGCACCTGCGAGCCGGGGAGGATCGTGTAGGGACGCCCATCTTCGCTGCAGACGATGAGACCCGGCAGTCGCTGCTCAGCCAACGTCCTCGCGGCTTCCATCGCGTCGGTCTCGGGCGTGACGATGGGGAAGGGTTGTATGAGCTTGCGGGCGGTCATGGCGGACTCCGTCAGTAGGCAGCATTCATCGACTGCCGACCAGACTTCCCGGCGCACCGTGATGAGTGTAGCCCGCGCCCCAGTGCCTTTCGCACGGGCCGGCCGGTGGCCCCGACCTCGGCAACGAGCGCCTACCGACCGATGGGTTCCCCGACAGGGTTGTGGCACGGTCCCAGTGCTGATCCACTGTTCCGGTGAGGTGTTGAACGCGACGAAGCCCATGGTTGAAAGTGGGCCGTGGCACTTCGGGCAGTGTTGCTGCTGACCAGATCGAGGGGTGTTTTGATGACCGCCTTAGCCGAGCCTTCCGCAACGACCCGTCTGGTGCCATGGCCGAAGGGCGACCTGCTCCTGGGTCTGTCGTGACCGCCTCGGCCTGGCATCGTTTCCAGGACGGGGACCTTCCCGATGAGGGCCGGGTCCGCGCTGCGGTCGTCGACGGGCGCGCGGTCGCTCTGTCGCGATGTGGCGGGCGCCTGGGCGCCCTGGAGAACCACTGCCCGCACCAGGGCGGACCCCTGGGCGAGGGATCGATCGAGAAGGGCCTGCTGCGCTGCCCGTGGCACGGCTATGACTACGACCCGCTGACCGGGGTGCCGCCCGGGGACTTCGCCGACGCGGTGCCTGCCTTCCCCGTTCAGGAGCGTGACGACGGCGCCTGGGTCCTGCTCCCGGATCTTTCGGAGCATGTCCGGACCGTCGGTGACGTTGTCGTCGAGACCCTGGTGGCGTGGGGGGTCACCCAGGTCTTCGGCATGGTCGGGCACTCCAACCTCGGCGTCGCCGAGGCGATGAGGCGGGCCGAGGAGCGTGGCGAGCTGCGCTACATCGGCATCCGGCACGAGGGCGCCGCCTCGTTCGCGGCAAGCGGCTACGCGAAGCTCAGCGGTCGCCCGGCGGCCTGCCTGGCGATCGCCGGCCCAGGTTCCACGAACCTGCTGACCGGCCTGTATGACGCCAAGGTCGACGGCGCCCCGGTGATCGCCATCTCGGGCCAGGTGCCCAGCTCGGTGCTCGGCCGGGGCGCGTTCCAGGATCTGGACCTCAATGCGGCCTTTGGCAACGTCGCCATCTCGACCGCAACCCTGCAGGCCGGCAGCGACCACGGCGAGCTCGTCGCGAGCGCGGTCAAGCATGCGATTGACGGCCGGGGGGTGGCCCACCTCGTGCTGCCCGACGAGGTGCAGGTGCTGCCGAGCGACGCGAAGGCGGTCGGCCCGAAAGGGCGGCTGGCTGACCGGCATACGCCTCCTTCGGGCGAGTCCATCGATGCCGCGGCGGCCTTGCTGCGGGCGGCCAGGCGTCCGGTGATCGTGGCCGGGGACGGGGCGCGCGCGGGACGGGCCGAGCTGCTGTCCCTGGCGCAGCGGCTGGGCGCCCCGATCCTGACCACGTTCAAGGCCAAGGGCCTGGTGGCGGACGACCACCCGCTGGCCGCCGGGGTTCTGGGACGCAGCGGGACACCGGTCGCGAGCTGGCTGATGAACGAGTCGGACCTGGTGCTGGTCGTGGGAGCCTCCTTCTCCAACCACACCGGTATCGCCACCTACAAGACCCTGGTGAGCATCGACCATGCGCCGGCAACCATCGGAAGGTTCAACTCGGTCGACGTCTCGGTGCTGGCCGATGCGAGGGTCGCCCTGCCTGCCCTGGACCTGGCCATCGGCCCGGACCCGCAGGCCGTTGACCAGCGCCCTGACGTGGCGGCTCGCCAGGCGATCTGGCGTGCCGAGAAGTCGCGGCGAGCTCTCGACGACCGCGGCAAGGGCCTTCCCGCGGCGGCGGTCTTCGACGTGCTGTCTCGTCTCGCGCCAGCCGAGGCCGTCTTCAGCGTCGACGTCGGCAACCATGCCTACTCCTTCGGTCGCTACCTGGAGTCCAAGGGTCAGCCGGTGCTCATGTCGGGCTACCTCGGCTCCATCGGTTTCGGCTACCCAGCGGCCATCGGGGCATGGACCGCGGACCCGACGCGGCCGGTCATCGCCGTCACCGGCGACGGGGGGTTCGGCCAGTACCTGGCCGAGCTGACCACCGCGGTGAAGTACGGCATACCCATCAAGCATGTGTTGCTGGACAACGGTTCCCTCGGCAAGATCGGCAAGGAACAACGCGCCGGCCAGTTCCCGCAGTGGCAGGTCTCCCTGACGAACCCGAACTTCGCCGAGTATGCCGTCTTGTGCGGGGCACAGGGCGAGACGGTCCGGACCCGCGCCGAGCTCGAGCCGGGGATGGCCCGCATGCTGGCCGCGACCGGACCGTACCTGTTGCACATCGTCCAGGACGGTGAGCTGGTCTGAGGGGTACTCAGCGTTTCGGCTGGACGAAGTCGAACCGCTCTCCCTCGTCCCAGGCGGTGCGAGAGTTGCCGTACGCCGGGATGCCGCCGGCCTTCTGGATCATTCGCGCAAGGTGCATGAGGTTCCAGGTCATGAAGGTGGTGTTGCGGTTGGTGAAGTCGTTCTCTGGGCCGCCTGAGCCCTCGTCGAGGTAGGACGCTCCCGGGCCGACCTCCCCGATCCACCCGGCGTCGGCCTGGGGCGGGATGACGTAGCCCACGTGCTGCAGGCTGTAGAGGATGTTCATGGTGCAGTGCTTGACGCCGTCCTCGTTGCCCGTGATCAGCGCGCCGCCGACCCGGCTATAGAAGGTGTACTGGCCCTGCTCGTTGTGCTCGCCGGAGTGGGCGTAGAGGCGTTCGATGATCTTCTTGGTCATGCTGGAGTTGTCACCGAGCCAGATCGGCCCGGCGACGACCAGGATGTTGGCGGCGCTGACTCGCTCCCAGATCCGCGGCCACTCGTCGCTGACCCAGCCGTGCTCGGTCATGTCGGGATAGACGCCGGTTGCGATGTCGTGGTCGATCGTTCGCAGCACCTCGACCTCGACACCGTGTCGTCGCATGATCGAGGCGCTCACCTCGATGAGCCCCTCGGTGTTCGAGATCTCCGGCGAGCGCTTGAGGGTGCCGTTGATGTACATCGCCTTGAGACCGGTGAAGTCCCAGTCCTGCTCGCTGTCAGCCATGGAGGCACGCTACCTACCGGCAGCCGCCGGCGAAACCCCTCGCCGCCCGGCGATGTTCAAGAGCTGCACAGCTCCCTCGCTTCGCAGGCTGGGCCCTCATCCGGAGGACGACCGTGCGGGGGTCCCGACCGAACCGGCTAGTGGGCTATTGCGCCTCCGGTCAGCCACTCCGCATGCGGCCCGGCGATCGGAACGTCGAGGGTGTGGGCGCCGCGGTGGGCCTTCGTCGACAGATAGCGAGCGTTCGCCGGGGATAGATGCACCCCGGTCGGCACCCGCTCGGTCACCGTCACCCCGAGCCGGCCGAGCTGGACGGCCTTGTCCGGGTTGTTGCTGAGCAGTGCCACCCGCTCATGGCCTAGCGCCTGCAGCATCTGCGCCGCGGCGGTGTAGTCGCGCTCGTCCTCGGTATACCCGAGCGCGACGTTGGCCTGGTACGTGTCCAGGCCCGCGTCCTGCAGCGCATAGGCGTCGAGCTTGGAGTACAGGCCGATGCCACGCCCCTCCTGGCGCAGGTACAGCAGGAATCCACCGGCATTGGCAATGCGCTCGACGGCCTCGCGCATCTGAGGGCCGCAGTCGCATCGCTGGCTGCCGAAGACGTCGCCGGTGAGGCACTCGCTGTGTGGCCGGACGAGCGGCGGCCGGTCTGGCTGCGCACCCGGGGTGAAGGGCTGGCGGTCGCCCAGTCCGAAGGCGAGATGTTCCCGGCCGTCGGCCAACCCATCGAAGGTGAACACGCGCGCGGTCGTGGTGTATCCGTCGGCGAACCTCATCGGCAGCGTCAGCTGGGTACGTATCGTCGCGGTGGGCAGGGCTCCTGGCATCGGTTCTCCTCCTCAGCTCATCTCGAATCGTGGCGAGAGCGCATACCGCAGCAGCACCACGTCATCGATCTGTTGAACGTCGGCGAGCGTCGCGCGCCGGTCGGGGTTCCAGGGGAAGCGGCCGTCGCTGACGAACCGCGGCGCACGGGAGTCGCCGACGAAGAATGGCGCAACGACCATCTGCAGCTCGTCGGCGAGGTCGGCCGTCAGAAACTGGGTATGCACAGTTCCGCCGCCCTCGACCATGAGTCGTTGCACGCCCCGGGCATACAGGTCCTCGCTGATCCACTGCATGTCCACGGGTTGGCCACCGTCGACGACGGTTGCCACCGGCCCGAGCCGATCGCGAACCTCGGCTACGGTCGCGCTCGCGCAGTAGACCAGCTTCTCGGTGTCGCCGGTGGAGAAGAAGTTCGCGCACGGGTCCAGCTGTCCCCGCCCGGTCACGGTCACCTTGATCGGTGATGACCGGATGCCCCGGGCGATCCGCTGGTCCTGTCGCGCTTGCGCACGCACCAGCAGCCGCGGGTTGTCATTCCGGACGGTCGTCGCTCCGATGAGGATCGCGTCGCAGGCGGCTCGCACGGCGTCGACACGGTCCAGGTCGGCCTCGTTGGAGAGCAGCAGGCGCTTCTCCGTCGCGCTGTCGAGGTAGCCGTCGATGGACGTGCCGCAGCTGAGCAGGGTGTAGGGACGGTCAGCCACCTGCGACACCACCTTTCAGCTCGGCGGGGGAGGGCACCCACGTCGGTGGTGAATCTGCCTGCCCCCGGTCCGGGGCGCCCGGATGGAGTCGCGCGGCGATGAGTACCACGGCACCGGGCAGGCTGGAGACCAGCACCATGACACCGAACACCACGGCGGTGGCAACGCCCTGGGCCTCACCGAGCCCGGCCGCGCCGAACACCCACGCGGCAGCGCCCTCGCGGGGCCCCCATCCGGCGATATTCATCGGCACTCCCATGGCAAGCATGATGAGCAGCGCCAGCGGCAGCATCGTGACCGGCGACGCGGTTACTCCGGCAGTGCGCGCGGCGATCAGGAAGGTCACCGTGTGGCCGGCAACCACCGCAACGGACGCGAGCACTATGCCTGTGAACGCCCGCCACGTGCGCAGCCCGCCGCGGAGGTCGGCGACCATCGTGCGGACGGTCCGCGCCCAGACGGAAGGTCCTGCATGAGGCAGAGCCCAGCCGAGCAGTACCAGGCCGAGTGCGCCTGCGGCCACAGCAATCACGACGGCTGGCATGGACGAGCGCACCGGTGAAGGGAGCAAGAGCAGCACGGTCATGGCCAGCGCGATCTGGACGACCTGCCCGGCGAGACGTTCCCAGGCCACGGCCCTCAAGCCCAGGCTGGTATGGCCGAGGCCACGGCCGTGGCGCACCCCGCGGTCCACGTCGCCAACAACCCCTCCGGGCAGTGTGGTGTTGAGGAACTGCGATCGGTAGTACGCGGCCACTGCCGGCCGCAGCTGCAGTCCGAGGCCGAGACCGCGGGCGACCAGGCTCCACCGCCAGGCGGAGCACACCGTGGTCAGCACGGCGATGGCCGCTGCCGCCGCCAGTGACCTCCCGTCGATCATGGCCACGGCGTCAAGGAACGGGCCTGTGCCCAGCCGCCAGACCAGTACGGCGAGGATGGCCGGGCCGCCCAGCAGGCGCGCCCACCTCCCCGCGGTTCGTCTCATCCCGGTATCCGATCTCTTCGAGGGTGCAGTCGGGGTGGGTGCATGTGCTGGCCCGGTGCTCTGCTCTCTCGTGAGCAGCGCGTACCCGACGCAGCGGCGGGTCCGTCGGCGAGGCAGGTGGTCATCGGGGCCTGACCAGCAGGTCTTGATGGTGCACCCGGATGCTCAGCTGACCGGCGTTCGCCAGGGGCAGGCGCCGCCGGGCGTAGTCGGCGGCGGCGGCGGTCAGCTCCGGTCGATGCGCGCACGCCGCGCCAATCCAGCCCGTGAGCCACTCAGCGGCAAGTGCGCCCTGGTCGGCCCCCAGCAGCCAGGGGCTGGGCAGGACGAGGACGTCGGCCCCGAGCCGGGTGAACGCGTCGGCTGCGGCGCTGACCGCGTCCGGGCCGAGCAGACGGCGGCCGCCGGTTGTGCGGCGCTGGTGGGCGTTGAACGCGCTGGCGATCTGCGCGTCCAGCGGATCTGCCGGGATGAGATCGACGCGACCGATGACCGAGATGGTAACCAGCGCAGGGCAGCCCGCGTCCATACAGCTCCCGACGAGTCGTTCGATCTCGTCCGCGGTCATCATGTCGAGCAGCGCCGACGCGGTGATCAGGGACGCGCCTGCCATCTCGCGCGAATCCAGCCGGGTGATGTCGCGCTGCCGTGTCTGGATGGTGACTGCGGCCCCGTCGGCGGCGGCACCGGGCGGGTTCGACGCCGCCTGGGCGAGCAGATCGGCATCCCGGTCGTACATGACCCAGTGCTGTGTTCCGCTCAGCCGCGGTGCCAGCCAGCGGCCCATCGACCCGGTGCCGCAGCCGAGGTCGTGGATCAGCGCCGGGCCGCCAGCCGGCAGGTACGGCTGGATCTGCTGAACGACCTCGACAGCGCGGGCCGCGGCGTCGGCGGGCTCCCGCAACGTCAACCACCCGGGGCTGACCCGGACTGTCCTGGCGGTCATGGCGCCACCTCGGCGAGAACGTGTGAGATCGTGGCCGCGGTGTCAGCCCAGCAGGGCAGAGTCGTGCGGCGTTCTTGGGCCGAACGCCGCAAGCGGTGTCGCAGGACGGCGTCGCCGAGCCAGCAGCGCAGTGCCGCGGCGAGGACCTCCGGGTCACCAGATGGCACCAGCAGTCCGGGCCGACTCCCGTCGGCTCCGTGACCGAGGGCCTCCGGCAGCCCGCCCACGGTCGTCGCGACGACCGGGATCCCCCGGGCAAGCGCTTCGGTCACGACCATGCCGTACGACTCGGCGCGGGTGGCCAGGACCAGGGCGTCTGCGGTGGCGTAGGCGAGGTTCAGGTCAGCGCCCCGACGCGGGCCCGCGAAGCGGACCCGGCCACCGATTCCACCAGCCTCGGCCAGTCGGCCGAGGCTGTCGACGAAGTCCGGATCGCGGGTCAGGGAACCCACGCAGACGCAGCGCCACCGCAGGTCCACGATGGCCCCCAGCGCTGCGAGCAACACGTCCTGCCCCTTGCCCGGAGTTACCGCCCCCACACAGAGCAGCTCCCCGCCAGCCGCCGTGCCGTGAGCAAGTTCGGCTGTGTCGGCGCCGGGCACCGCGACGTGGACCTGGGCGGGGGGCAGGACGTACCGGTCGAGCAGCCAGCGCCGGGTCCAGGAGCTTGTCGTGACGACTGCGGCAGCGGCCGACAGCACCGCCCGTTCCCGGGTGCGGGCGTCGGAGACCTCATCACCCGGAAGACCCTCGCCCAAAGGCATGTGCACGAGGACGACCTGGTTCAGCCGCCCCGCCTCAGGGACCAGCACCTCCGGGACCGTCGAGGCGATCAGGCCGTCGATCAGCACCACAGCGCCCTCTGGCATCTTCGTGATCACGGCGGTGAGGCCGGCCCGTGCCGCCGCGTCCGGCAGGGGCCAGGAGCCCGGCACCTGGTGCTCATGGATTGACCATCCGAGCGCGGCCAGCCCCCGGCAGACCCGGCGGTCGTAGGCGTTCCCGCCGCTCGGCCTCGCCGGGTCATCTATGCCGTCCGGCACCACCACGTGCACGGCGGTCACAGCGTTCGCTCGTAACTCGCCCACGCGACGTGTGACTCTCGCAGCGTGACCGCGATCCCGGCAAGTCCACGGCCGGACTCGCCGAGGGCACCTGCCTGCACGCGTTCGGCGAGTCGATCGGCCACCACCTGGGCGAGCGCCTCGGTGGAGGTGTTCACGCCCCTGAACGCGGCCTCGTCGTCGAGGTTGCGGTAGCTCAGCGCGCCGACGACCGAATGCAGCTCCTCAGCTGCCCGACCGATGTCAACCACGATGTTGTCAGAGTCCAGAGCCGCCCTGCGGAATGTCGCGTCGACGATGAAGGTCGCGCCGTGCAGACGCTGGGCGGGCCCGAAAACCTCGCCGTGAAAGCTGTGGGCGATCATCATGTGATCGCGGACGGTCACGCTGAACACGGAGTTACCCGGTGCCGTAGCTGAGGGTGTGGCACAGCGCGGGCAGGCTCCCGCCAGCCAGCCGGGGCATGACGTCGGGCAGTTCCTCGAACCGCGATACGCCGGTGATCAGGGCGTCGAACGCGGGATCACGCAGGAGGTCCAGGGCGAGCGCCATCCGGTCGGCAGCGGTGCGGCGAGCCCGGCGGGCTGCGGACACCACGCCGACCTGGCTGGCACGAATGCCAAGCCGCCTGGAATGGAAAGCCCCTCCGAGCGACAGTCGGATCTCGGCGTCGCCATACCAGCTGAGATCGATGACCGTACCCTCTGCACCGAGCAGGTCCAGCGAGCTCTGGAGTCCTGCGGACGTCGCGCTGGTGTGCACGACGAGGTCACACCCGTCGGCGGCATCGGCTGGCAGGGCGAAGTCGACGCCGAGCGCAGCCGCGACCCCGCTCCGAGCGGGGTTGACGTCGACGAGGGTTACCCGGACGCCGGGAAAACGGCTGAGAAGCCGCGCGACGCAGCAGCCCACCATGCCGGCACCGACGACCGCGACCCGGTCGCCAAGGAGCGGCGCGGCATCCCACAGGGCGTTGACCGCAGTCTCCACGGTGCCGGCGAGCACCGCCCGCGCCGGGGGTACGTCATCGGGCACGACGACCACCGCCTCGGCCGGGACCACGTAGGCGGTCTGGTGGGGGAAGAGGCAGAAGACTGTACGACCGCGCAGCCGTGCCGGACCAAGCTCGACGACGCCGACGCTGAGATACCCGTACTTGACCGGCCCCGGGAAGTCGCCGTCCTGGAACGGCGCCCGCATCGCGGCATACTGGCTCGCCGGGACGCCGCCGCGGAACACCAGCGCCTCGGTGCCCCGGCTCACACCCGAACGCAGCGTCCGCACCAAGACATCGCCCGGGCCTGGCTCGTCCAGCGGGGCTGGCCGGATCTCGCCCACGCCGGGCTCGCAAAGCCAGAACGCGCGCGCGTCACCCGGCACTGGCCTCACCCTCCCAGGCTCCGACCTGAACCGGAGCGTCGAATTTCGCGTCGTACCCTGCGCGTCTTACCTTTCGCCTTCGCACTGACCGTCGTACATGACAACACGGAGGAACGATGCGTGCGGTTCAAGCGCGCCGTCTCTTGCGCCGTGCACGAACCAGGAGTGGAGCTCACGCAGCGACAAGGACCGTGTCTCTCGCCATGCGGCCGGTGACGATGTTCGGGCTTCGCTGCCGCGCGATCGCGGGCTCAGGGGCGTGAGCTCGGCCGGAACGCAACAGACGGCAGCTGCACAGCGGCCTTACGGCGCGCCGACTCCGTACCGTCGTAGCGCCAGCCAAGCAGACGGCTGAGGACCAGGCGCACCACCGGGCTGACGAGACGGTTGCGCCGTTCGTAGGCCGCGAACGTCGCCATCGCCTCTTCGACCGGGACCATGCGGTGGGTGGCCGTGAACGAGGACCGTCCGATGCTGATCTCAGCCTGATCGTTGGCTTGCACGTTACGTAGCCAGTCCGCACCCGGCCCGAACCCCGACAAGACCGTCGCCTCCTGGCTGTCCGGGTCGTAGTGGACGACCTCCAGGATCGTCTGGTAGGTGCGCCCGCTGCTGCGTCCTGTGTGTGTCAGCTGCAAGAAACGGTGCCCCAGGACCCACCCCCACCCGAGCCGATAGAGGTGTCGTGGCAGCCCAAACAGGACAACCAGCGCCTGGGGCGGACGCTTGGGGTTTGAGGTGGTCATCCTTTCGACCTTTGCCTTTCCTTGGGTTCGGGGGCGGTGGGCCAGGAGATGCCCGCGGAGTGTTCATACAATTCTCCCAGAAGCGCGTGGGAGCCTGCGGTGTCCGGCTGATCACGCTTCGGATCGCCGCGGCCGACTTCGCCGAGGCTTTCACCCGCCCCGAGGATGGTGTCAAGGTTGTGTTCGAGATGAAGGGGCGGTGACCATGGCGAGGATCGAGGACTATGCGATCGTCGGGGATCTGCACACCGCTGCCCTGATCGGCAGGGATGGCTCCATGGACTGGCTGTGCCTGCCGCACTTTGACTCCCCGGCCTGCTTCGCCGCCCTGCT
Organism: Actinomycetota bacterium; assembly: GCA_040006795.1. Lineage (GTDB taxonomy): Bacteria > Actinomycetota > Actinomycetes > Actinomycetales > Dermatophilaceae > UBA4719. Next base: position 13,874 of record JBDTWH010000044.1, read on the forward strand.
CGACTCACCCGAGGCAGGCCGGTGGCTGCTGGCCCCGGCATCGGGGGGGGCCTGTGTCACCCGCCGATACCGACCTGGGACTTTGATCCTGGAGACGGAGTGGGAGTCGGCTGACGGGCGCGTACGGGTCACCGACTTCATGCCGCCTCGCGACGAGGTCGTCGACATCGTCCGGATCGTCGAAGGTCTGAGCGGGACGGTGCGCATGCACGGTGAGCTGGCACTGCGCTTCGACTACGGCCAGGTGGTGCCGTGGGTCCGCCGGGACAAACGGGGGATCCGGGCTGTGGCCGGCCCGGACGCGGCCTACCTGGACACACCGGCTCCGGTGCGGGGCGAGAACCTGCACACCGTCAGCGACTTCACGGTGCACGCGGGGGAGCGGGTGCCCTTCGTGCTGACCTGGACGCCCAGCCACCTGCCTCGTCCCAGGTCGGTGAACCCCGACAAGGCCCTGCACAGCACTGAGAAGTACTGGACGAAGTGGACCGGAAGGAGCCAGGCCGCGGGTCCGTACAAGGATGCTGTCCAACGGTCCCTGATCACCCTGAAGGCCCTGACCTACGCACCCACCGGCGGCATCGTTGCCGCTGCGACGACCTCCCTGCCCGAGCAGATCGGTGGCCCGCGGAACTGGGACTACCGGTACTGCTGGCT
>JBDTWH010000045.1:0-8911 GCA_040006795.1 Actinomycetota bacterium
AGGCGCAGCGCACCAAGATGATCCGCCACCTCGGCTCCTCGCTCACCGACGTCACCTACGTCTTCGACGAGCCGACCATCGGGCTGCACCCGCACGACATCCAGCGGATGAACGAGCTGCTGCTGCAGCTGCGCGACAAGGGCAACACCGTGCTGGTCGTGGAGCACAAGCCGGAGGCGATCGCCATCGCCGACCACGTGGTCGATCTCGGCCCGGGCGCCGGCACCGAGGGCGGCGAGGTGGTGTTCGAGGGCACAGTCGACGGACTCCGGGCCAGCGGCACGCTCACCGGAAGGCACCTCGACGACCGCGCCCGCCTCAAGCCGACGGTGCGGACGTCGTCGGGGGTGCTGAAGGTGCGCGGTGCCAGCACCCACAACCTGCGGGACGTCGACGTCGATATCCCGCTCGGCGTGCTGGTCGTCGTCACCGGGGTGGCCGGGTCGGGAAAGAGCTCACTGATCCACGGCTCGGTGTCCGGGCGGGACGGCGTGGTGTCGATCGACCAGGGCTCGATCCGCGGCTCACGTCGCAGCAACCCGGCGACGTACACCGGGCTGCTCGACCCGATCCGCAAGGCATTCGCGAAGGCCAACGGCGTGAAGCCGGCGCTGTTCAGCGCCAACTCGCAGGGGGCCTGCCTCAGCTGCAACGGCGCGGGGGTGATCTACACCGACCTGGCGATGATGGCCGGCGTCACCTCGATCTGCGAGGAGTGCGAGGGGAAGCGGTATGAGGCATCGGTGCTGGAGTACCGGCTCGGCGGCCGCGACATCAGCGAGGTGCTCGCGATGTCGGTGACCGAGGCCGATGAGTTCTTCGGTGCAGGCAAGGCGCGCACCCCGGCCGCGCACGCGATCCTCAGCCGGCTCACCGATGTCGGGCTCGGCTACCTCATCCTCGGCCAGCCGCTCACGACGCTGTCCGGCGGCGAGCGGCAGCGGCTCAAGCTTGCGGCGCGGATGGTCGAGAAGGACAGCGTCTCTCGTGTCTACGTCCTCGACGAGCCGACCACCGGCCTCCACCTCGCCGACGTCGCACAGCTGCTCGGCCTGCTGGACCGGCTCGTCGACTCCGGCAAGTCGGTCATCGTCATCTCGCATCACCAGGCGGTCATGGCCCATGCCGACTGGATCATCGACCTCGGCCCCGGCGCAGGCCACGAAGGCGGCCGGATCGTCTGCGAGGGCACACCCGTCGACCTCGTCGCCGCCCGCTCCACCCTCACCGGCCAGCACCTCGCGGCCTATGTAGGCACCTGAGCGAGGCCGTAGGGGTCGACTGCTTGCGGGTCTACTCCGTGAAGCCGCCCCAGCTCCACACGTTTGACGACGCAACAGCGGAGGTCTGGCCGGTCCACGTCTGGGTGGCGTCCTTGCTGAGCATGGACTCGATGACCCTGGCGATGATCTTCATGATGGTTCCTTCGTTTGAGGGGCGCTGCGTGGCGTCCGACAGATGTGGGCAGCGGCCGCAGGATTGCGGTCCGAAGCATTCTCAGAGTTGCACAACGGAACGACCCGGCGGCAAAATAAGACGCGCGTCTGACTTTCACACCACTGCAATGGTGAAAACTGAGTGGCTGTTACTGCGGTTAACCGCAACTTGCGTCGATTTACATTGATTTGCCACGGTTTCATCGGCAGGTCGGGCGGAATCTGGCCGCCGCGGCCGGCCCGACTACACGGGCGGACTGGTCAGAGCGTCCCCCCGAGACCTCCAGGTCACCGTCGGACTCCCCTGATATGCCACAATAGAACCTCGGCCCGATCAGGCCAATAGAAACCCCGTTTGGAGCACACATGAGCAAGCGCGCCCGCAAGCGTCGCTCCCGCAAGGGCAGAGCCGCCAACCATGGCCACAAGCCCAATTCCTGAGCCGCGTCCGATCTAGCACGCGAGGCCCCCGTTCCCGGCAGGGAGTGGGGGTTTTTTGCGCTGTTCTAGTCGTGAAGCTCGATGGTCATATTGATCGTGCTGATGCGGGACATGATCTGCATGCGGAGCTCGGTCGGCGCCCTCTCGCAGGTGCACGAACGCCGCACCAGGGCCTTGAGCATCTGGTCGAGGTCGTACTCCTTCAGACAGGGGCCGCAGTGCTCCAGGTGCTCACTGATCTTGGCGCAGTCATCCGGGTTCATCTCGCCGTCGAGGTACTGGTAGAGCTGCAGCCGTGCGCGTGAGCAGTCGTAGTCGTTGTGTTCGGCCTCAGTCATGAGGTAGCTCCCTCAACAACAAAACCGCGCTCGCGGGCATAGTCCGTCAGCAGGGCTCGTAGCTGGTGCCGACCCCGGTGCAGCCGGGACATCACCGTGCCGATCGGCGTGTCCATGATCTCGGCGATCTCCTTGTAGGCGAAGCCCTCAACGTCGGCCAGATAGACCGCGAGGCGGAAGTCCTCGGGAATCTCCTGCAGCGCGCGTTTGACGTCTGAGTCGGGAAGGTGGTCCAGCGCCTCGGTCTCGGCCGAACGCAACCCCCTTGAGGTGTGCGACTCGGCGCGAGCGAGCTGATAGTCCTCGACCTCGGCAGCATCAGACTGCAAGGGTTGGCGCTGCTTCTTGCGATAGCTGTTGATGTACGTATTCGTCAGGATCCGATACAGCCAGGCCTTGAGGTTGGTGCCGTGCTTGTACTGGTGGAAAGCGGCGAACGCCTTGGCAAACGTCTCCTGCACCAGGTCCTCGGCGTCGGCGGGGTTGCGGGTGGTGCGCAACGCCGCGCTGTACAGCTGGTCCAGGAACGGCATGGCGTCCTTCTCGAACCGGGCCGCCCGCTCGGACGGGGTCTCGGTGCTCATGTCGAGGACCGGCTCGTCGTCGCCCAACGCATCCCCGGCCGACCTGTCCGGGACCGAACCCTGCGCGCGGACCCCTTCCACGATCGGCTTCTCGGGGTGGGACCCATCCACCGTCGGAGCACCGGAGCCAGACCCATCGACTGTCTGCCCGTCAGCGGTGGGTGGTGTGGATGCGCTGTTGAACGCGCTCTGCTCGGCTGTCATCGCGCTCCAGCCTAGTGCCGACAGGTGACGTTGACCTCCGTAACGAGGGCTGAACTGGGTAATTCCGGTGACGGGGCTCAACTCCGCAGTCAGCAACACATCGCTCCTTGACTGATGTACGTGGGCAGATCGAAGGCAGCACACAAAGGTCTAGGTCAGCACACACTCACACCAACACACACCCATGTGCGAAACGCCCTTGCGTGCGATCCACCACGGTCAACGTCACAAACCGTGCCCCACATTCCCTCCCCCGGCCGAACCTGTCACCAACGTCCGTGGTCAGCACCCCTAGGTCTGGCCTGAAGGACGGCATACCGTGCCCAGGCCAGACAGAAATGTTGCGGCAGCTGAAACGACGTCCGCAGGGGTCTTGGTGAACGAGTGGGTGCCACGAGCAGCCACCACCTCGGCTCCTGCTCCGAGGGCGCTCCTGACCTCTTCGGGGCTGCCGAACGGATCCTTCTGCCCCTGTATGACGCACAGCCGGGTCCCGGCGTCCGTCACCATCCGTGCCTCGCCGGCCCGGGACCTCTCCGGCCTTCCAGGCGGGTGCAACGGAAACGACAACGCCAGCACGGCATCGGCGCCGGCAGCGCCGGCCGTCCGAGCGGCCACCCGTGCCCCGGAGCTGCGCCCGCCGACCACCCACGGCCGGGGAAGCCCACCACGCCCGGAGGTCAGCGACGCCATCACCGCAAGCCACGCCACATCCAGCTGGGCGGGAGGTGTGGCCACCTTCCGGCCTGCCACCCTCCAGGGCTGCTCGACCAGCACCACCAGCCACCCGTTCGCGGTCAGGGCGGTCAGCGCCTGCAGGTCGGCCGACCAGGACGAACCGCCTGCGCCGTGGCCCAGGACCACGGACCCGCAGGCGTGCGGTGGCCGCCAGAGGTGCGCACGCGCCATACCGACCGGGGTGTCGATCTGCCTGAGACTCCTGCGAGCTCGAACGGCGCTCAATGCCCGAGCACCTCTCCGGTGGTCGGGTCCACCACTCCGACCAGGTCCGAGCGCCCCAGCGGCTCGAGCAGCTGGGGGCCGTTGTTGCGCGAGGAGTTGACCGCAGTGGAGACAGGGTGGGCGTCGAAACGCCCGGGGGCCGAGAACTCCAGATGAACCTTGACGGCAGCCGGGTCGTTGGCGCCCGGGTCAAGCCAGCCGTCCCAGTCCTGCCGCTCGAGGACCAGTGGCTGGCGGGCATGAATCCGGTCAAGACCCTGCTCAGCCGCGGTCGTGATGATCGAGTATGTCGTCAGCCACGCGTCCGGGTGGTCCTCGGCAACCGTTCTGTCGCGCCAGAACTCGTAGAGCCCTGCCATCGCCATCGGCCCGCCGTCGCTGCGATGGACGAAGAACGGCTGCTTACGCGGTCTTCCCTTGGTGTCGACGGCCGTGGGGCTCACCTGCCACTCGTACCAGCCGTCCGCGGGAACAAGGCATCGTCGCACGGCGGCCGCCCGTGCGAACGACGGCTTGTCGAGGAGCTCCTCGGCGCGGGCGTTGATCAGACGGAGCCCCACCTTGGGATCGTTTGCCCAGCTCGGCACCAGCCCCCAGGTCAGCAGGCGAAGCTGGCGCGTCGGCTCTGCATCGGCATCCCCTCGCGCCGCCCGGGTCAGCACGACAGGCGCGGCCTTGGTCGGTGCCACGTTGAAGTCAGGCTCACCCGCCGGCGGGCTCTGCGGACTCGCGAGGATGCTCCGAATCCGCTCGCCGCTGCGGTCCTGGTCGACGTCGAACTCCTCGACAAGGTCCTCAGGGTGGGCACTGGACGCATACCGACCGCACATACCCCCAGCCTAGATACGCGCGCAGGGCCGCGAGCAACTACCGTAAGAGCTGTATGGATGACTCCCCGAGGAGATTTCAGATGAGTGTGGTTCGACGGATTGCCCGACCGATGCTGGCCGCCGTGTTCGTGGCGAACGGCCTGGACGCCCTGCTTCACCCTGCCGGGCGCGCCAAGATGGCCGCGCCGTTGGTCACGAAGCTCTCGGTACCCCTGAACATCCCTGACGACCCTGAGCTGATGGTCCGCGCCAACGGGGCCACGATGGTGGCTGCAGGCACGATGCTCGGGCTGGGGGTTCTCCCCCGGCTCGCGGCAATGGCTCTGGCTGGCACTCTCGTACCGACCACCTATACAGAGCACGCCTTCTGGACCATCCAGGACCCAGCGGTCCGGGCGCAGCAGAAGGCCCATCTCCTGAAGAACATCAGTCTGCTCGGGGGCGTAATGCTCGCGTCGGTCGACACCGCCGGAAAGCCAGGGCTGGCTTACCGCACCAGGTACGCCCGCATGAACGCCCGCCGGCAGGCCGCCTCGACCAAGCGCGATGCGGCACGGGCAACCAGGGCCGCCAAACATTTCGCCAAACACGCTCTTGACTGACTGGCCCTCTCCCCACGCGGACGGTCCCGTCGCCGCCACCGTTGCGTTGCCGGGAAGCAAGTCGCTGACCAACCGCTACCTCGTGCTCGCCGCGCTTGCCAGTGGAGCGTCACGGATCCGGGGGCCCCTGCGTTCACGCGACACCCTGCTGATGGCAGACGGGCTGCGTTCGCTTGGCACCTCGATCATTGACGTGCCCGGCCTCGACCCGGACTGCGACGACTGGATGATCGGGCCGGCTCCCCGGTACGGCGAGGCATCCGTGGACTGCGGTCTGGCCGGGACGGTGATGCGCTTCCTGCCACCGGTGGCAGCACTCGGATACGGCGCCGTCGCTTTCGACGGAGACCCTCGCGCCCGAGAGCGCCCGATGGCTCAGGTCATCGACTCGCTGCGCGCCCTCGGCGCGACGATCCATGACGACGGCCGCGGAAAGCTCCCGTTCACCGTGGACGGGACAGGCCTGGTGCGGGGTGGCGCGGTGACCATCGACGCCTCCGCGTCGTCCCAGTTCATCTCCGCACTGCTGCTGGCCGGGGCGCGCTTCGAGCAGGGCGTGACAATCCATCATGCGGGCACACCGGTTCCCAGCGAGCCTCACATTGCCATGACGGTCGAGGTGCTGCGCGACTGCGGCGTCGTGGTGGACGACTCGGTGCCCGACACCTGGCGGGTCGAGCCTTCACAGATCCGGGCCCTCGATGTCGAGGTCGAGCCGGACCTTTCCAACGCCGCCGCCTTCCTGGCCGCGGCTGTGGCCACCGGTGGCACCATCCGTGTCCCCGGGTGGCCGCAACACACCACCCAGGCCGGCGACGCCATCCGCGACATCTTCGACGCGATGGGGGCGGACGTGCTGCTCGAGCGCTCCGGCCTGACCGTGCGGGGCAACCAGCAGATCAGCGGGCTCGATGTCGACCTGCACGGTGCCGGCGAGCTGACGCCCGTCATCGTCGCCGTCGCAGCGCTGGCCGACTCCCCCTCACGGATCCGGGGCATCGCCCACCTGCGCGGACATGAGACTGACCGGCTGAATGCCCTGTTCACCGAGGTGACGGCGCTCGGCGGGTCTGTCGAACAGTCAGAGGATGGCTTGAGGATCGCGCCAAAACCATTGCACGGCGGGCTTTTTCACACGTACAACGATCACCGGATGGCTATGGCGGGGGCGGTGCTCGGGTTGCGCGTGCCAGGCATCGTCGTCGAGAACGTCGAGACCGTGGCAAAGACACTGCCCCGGTTCACCGAGCTATGGACCCGCATGTTCGATGGTGACGCCAGCACCGGCAGCAGCGGCGACGTCAATGGCAACGACCAGCCCGGGGGCAGAGGCGCCGGCAGCAACGGGGACCTCGGAAGCGACGACCGCGGCATCGGCGGATGAGCCCGCGCGCGCGCACCTACGACGAGAGCGACGTTCGGATCAGGCCAAATCGTCGCGGCTCCAGGCCACGCACGAAGGACCGTCCGGCGCATGACGACGCCATTCCCGGTTTCGTGACCGGCGTCGACCGCGGTCGCTACACGCTGATAGTCCACGGCGATGGCGCAGGCGGCCGCGAGCGGGTGGTCATCGCGATGAAGGCACGCGAGCTTGGGCGCAAGAGCGTCGTCATCGGCGACGAGGTGGCACTGGTCGGCGACACCTCGGGCGGGGAAGACTCGCTGGCCCGGATCGTGCGGGTCGAGCCCCGGCGCACCGTCCTTCGCAGGACCGCCGACGACACAGACCCCGTCGAGCGCATCATCGTGGCCAACGCCGAGCAGCTGGTCATCGTCACGGCCCTGGTCGACCCCGAGCCACGACCCCGGATGATCGACCGTTGCCTCGTGGCGGCATACGACGCGGGAATGGAGCCACTCCTGGTTCTGACCAAGGCCGACCTGATCGACCCCGCACCGTTCCTGGCCCAGTACGCGATGCTCCAGGTGCGTCATCTGGTCACCTCCCGCGACCCGGTGACCCGTGAATGGGCCGGGCTCGAACCGTTGCGGGAGCTTCTGGCCGACCGGATCAGCGTGTTCATCGGTCATTCTGGCGTGGGCAAGTCCACCCTGGTCAACGCCCTGGTGCCGGGGGCAGCACGTGCCGTTGGCGTGGTCAACGTGGTGACCGGACGTGGCCGGCATACCTCGTCTTCGGCGGTCTCCCTGAGGCTGCCCGACGCCAACGGCTGGGTGGTGGACACCCCGGGAGTGCGCTCGTTCGGTCTCGCGCACGTCGACCTCAGCAGGATCATCAGGCATTTCCCCGACCTCGCGCCCGGGGCCGAGCAGTGCCCACGAGGGTGCACGCACGACGAGGAAGAATGCGCGCTCGATGCCTGGGTGAAGGCCGGCCGGGCCGGCGCAGCCGGAGAGTCCCGGCTGGACTCGCTTCGCCGGTTGCTGCGTGCTCGCTCCCCCCATCCTGAGGACTAGACAGGACTGGGAGGATCGGCCGGTATCTGGTCGATGGGTTGGCGGGCCTGGCCGATCGGTCCAGGCGGCCGGCGTCGTGTCCGCACAGGTGAGAGGTCACGGTCGCGGAGATGCGCCGGGAGCGTCCGCGATGGGGCGCCAAGCGGATCCGGATGGAGCTGCTGCGCAAGCCGGTGGCGGGGTTGGTGGCGCCCTCGACGGCCACGATCAACTGGATCTTGACCCGTCACAGGGTCTGATGGCGGGAGCCACCTCGCCGCCTCGGCACTTTCAGTGGAGGTGAAGGATGACCAGGTCTTTGAGCGCCACCATCACCAGCCCGAGCGCGGCCGCAATCGATGTGGTACCAGCCAGCTGCCAGCCGCGCAGCTCAGAGGCACGGCCGGCGGACCATCCGTGGAATGTCAGTAGCACGATCGCCGCCCCCAGGGCGACGTTGGCAGCAGCCGGCGCCGAGGCCCCGGCCAGCCGTGCCAGCACCAGCGCCAGCAGCGGCAGGTAGGAAGCGCTGACCATCGGCCAGGTCCTGGCCAGCGCCGCCCGGACATACGCCCAGGTGGGCAGGTGCCCCGTCACCTGCTCGCCCAGAAGCTCTGCGTACTCCTCGGCGATCCAGTACACCAGCAACGTGATCAGGACCGATGCCGCCAGGGCACGGGTAGGCAGTTGCTCACCGGCGGCGGCGAGAACAGCTGCCGTAATGATCGCGCCATAGATGCCCGAAGCGCGCCCTCGCCCCGGAGTCATGGCCGACGGACTTGCCTGCGCTCCACCAGCCGCGGTCCCCGCCACAATTGCTCCTTCCGGTAGGTGCGCCCCAGCTGCGCAACCGATCATGTCGCGCCAGTCATGCCCGCGCCGCCGCCTATTGGCAGGGCCAGAAGCCCATCTCATCAGGCCACCGTGCGTAGCATCAAGGGACAGCGGCCGCGGAACGCTGCATCAGTTTCCTAGCCGAGTGTCAAACATCAGGTGACACAGATCCGTAAAGGATCAACTGAGCCAAGGCAGTCAGAGATCTGGTCGCCAGAGACGCCCGCTACTGGGAGAGGGTCTTTCCCCTGGGCGTGAACCAGATGACCAGGACCCCGG
>JBDTWH010000046.1:0-32361 GCA_040006795.1 Actinomycetota bacterium
ACAAGAGTTAGTCGAGTCAGTCAAGAATTTTCGTAAGCGTGACGGCGCACATCTGTCGAACTTGCCTGGGCCGGACGCGCCAGGTCGTCGGAGGGCTCCATCAGATGTGGTTGCGCAGGGCGAGCGCGACGGCCTCCAGACGGGTGTGGCAGTCCAGCTTGCTCAAGATGTGCTGGACGTGGTTGCGAGCGGTCGTCGAGGACACGAACAGCTGATCGGCGATCTCCTGGGTGCCCAGCCCCTCGGCGAGCAGTCGGAGAACCTCCCTCTCCCGCAGGGTCAGCTGGTCGATCACCGATGCGTCCACTTCGCCTCGCTTCGGCTGGGTCAGGCGCTCGATGAGCGCCTCTTCGAGCTCGGGGGTGACCCCGGCCTGCCTCATGAGATGGATCCGGCAACAGCGCTCGTCCGGTGCCGGGGGGACAAGGACCGTCGTGAGACTCAGCCACAACCGCCGGCCTGCATCTGTGCGGGCTAGCACCTCCCTCGTGGGTACGACCCGGCTGCCTTCTCCGGGTGGCGATCCATGCAGGGAGCACCCGGCATCGCATACCGTGTTGCCGCAACGGTCTTCGAAGTTCAGAACCTCGTGGCACGCCTTCCCGATCACGTCCTGGGACGGGTACCCGAAGAGACCCTCGGCCGCGGCATTCCACCCGACGATGAACCCATCCGTGTCGATGGCGACCATTCCGTCAGCAGTGTGAGAAAGGACGGAGACCAGATAGCTGGGCTCCTCCGGCTCCGGGTGGATCGCCTGCAGACGCGCAGCGTCGCCGGTTGTACTACGAGGCACTGGCCTCTGTCTCATGTTTTCACCCGCTCTTCTGCCCATCATCCTCCTGGGTGAGCGATTCGAGCGAATCGCGGCGATCCGACTTGAGGATTGCGAGCATCCCTCCCGCGCTGAGGATCCGGCGCATCGACTCCGGCAGGGGCTCGCCGTGCAGAAGGGTCCCGGCTCCGATATTTCGTACCTCGCCTGTCGCGAGGTCGACCTCGATGTCGGACCCCGGCGAGAAGGCGTCCGAGGCCCCCGGGCAGGGCAGCACCGGCAGACCGATGGCGACCGCGTTGCGCAGGAACAGCCGTGAGAACGAGTCTGCGACCACGCAGGCCACGCCAAGCTCCTTCAGGTTCTCCGGTGCCGTCTCGCGGCTCGAACCACACCCGAAGTCGCGCCCGGCCACGACCACATCACCGATCTGCACCTTGGCGGCAAAGCTCTGGTCGATGGACTCGAGCGTGTGCATCTTGCGTACCTGCAGGGAGTCAACCGCGTACTGCCCTGGTGAGAGCAGATCCGTGCTGATCCCGTCGCCGAAGCACCAGGTCTTACCCTTGATGGCTGTTTGCGTAGACACTGTCATCCTCTCTGGTTCCGCGCTGTGGCGCAGCAGGTGGTGTGCTCGGCGCTGCGAGCTCTCGGGGATCTGCGATGTGACCGGCCACAGCGGAGGCCGCAACCGTCTCCGGCGAGGCCAGGAAGATCTCGGCCGCGGCGCTGCCCATCCGGCCGATGAAGTTGCGATTGTGGGTCCCGATACAGCGTTCGCCGGAGGCTAGCAGGCCGCCGTGACCGCCGAAACAGGGACCGCACCCGGCCGGGAGCACCGAGGCTCCGGCATCGGCGAGAATCTGGATGATTCCCTGACGCAGTGCCTCCTGGTAGACCCAGCGTGAAGCCGGGGCCACGATGAGCCGCACCCTCGGGTGCACCTGCCGGCCGTTGAGGACGGCCGCCGCAGCTGCCAGGTCTTCGAGCCGGCCGTTGGTGCACGAGCCGATGAATGCCTGCTGGATCACCGTGCCGATCGCCTCACCCACAGGCACCACATGGTCCACCTCGTGGGGGAGTGCCACCTGTGGTCCGATCTCGCCCAGCGGGACCGTGTGCACCGCGAGGTAGGTCGCGTCGGCATCCGCCTCGACCCGATGCTCGTCATAGCGCTGCCGCCACCCCTGCACCACCCCGGAGTCCTCGAGGTTGGCGAGGTAGTCGGCGGTGACCTGGTCGGGGGCGAACATGCCGAACTTCGCGCCCATCTCGACCGCCATGTTGCAGATGGTGAGCCGGCTGGAGACGCTGACCTGCGAGGCGGACGGACCGGCGAACTCGATCGCGCGGTACTGGGCGACGTCCGACCCGAAGCGTCCGGCGATCCAGAGCACGACGTCCTTCCACGACACGTGCTCGTCCAGCGTCCCCTCCAGCTCGAAGCGGATCGTCTCGGGGACGCGGAACCAGAGCGTGCCGGTCGCCAGCGCGTAGGCCATCTCCGAGGTGCCGATCCCGGTGCTCGCCGCGCCGAGGGCGCCGTGGGTCGTGGTGTGCGAGTCGGTCCCGACCACGAGCATCCCGGGCCAGACGTGTCCCCGCTCAGGGAGCAGCTGGTGGCAGATTCCGTTGCCGGCCTCGTAGAAGTTCTCGATCCCGAAGCCCGCGACGTGCTCGCGGATCCTCTTGTGCTGCTCTGCAGCCGCCGTGGTGGAGGGAGGGACCAGGTGGTCCATCACCACCACCGTGTGCTCCTGGTCGAAGACCTCGGTGATTCCGGCGTCCACCAGGTGGTCGAAGACCTGGGCGGCGAAGATGTCGTGGGTCATCGCCAGGTCCACCTTGGCAACGACGAACTCTCCGGCGGCTACCCGGTCCTTGCCCGACGCGCGGGCCAGGATCTTCTCAGCAAGCGTCATACCCATCTGGGCCACCAGTCTTTCAAGAGGTCATGGAGATGCAGGTTCATCACGGTGTCAGGTACATCGGTGTGGGGTACATCGGTTAGTAGGCGCCGATGGACCGGCCACCGCAGACATAGATGAGCTGGCCTGTGACGTATGACGCTTCGTCCGAAGCGAAGAACGACACGGCCTCGGCGATGTCGGCCGGCGTCCCGACCCTGCCCATCGGCACGGTGCCGGCCAGTCGATCCTTGGTCTCGTCGCCGAGTGCCTGGAACAGCGGCGTGTCCACGAGCGCGGGTGCGACACAGTTCACGGTGATCCCGAACTTGGCGAGCTCCAGGGCAAGGGTCCGGGACAGGCTCACGACGCCGCCCTTGGACGCTGAGTAGTTGGCCTGGCCTGCGCCACCGAGCCAGGCCCGCGAGGAGATGTTGACGATCCTGCCGTGGCTCTGCTCGCGCATGTGCGGGACCGCTGCCCGGCAGGTGAGGAACTGCGACTTCAGGTTGACCGTCATCACCGAGTCCCAGTCGTCGTCGGTCATCTTGCTGATCCACTTGTCCCGGGCGATGCCCACGTTGTTCACGAGGATGTCAACGCGTCCGAAACGGTCGACTGCCGCAGCGATCAGCGAGTCGGCTCCCTCTTTGGTGCTGACGTCCGCAACGACGGGGAAGCCCACGGCACCCTCGGCGTCGAGCTCCTTGTGGACCTGCTCGATCTTGTCGGGGGCGATGTCGTTCAGAACGACCTTCGCTCCGCCCAGAGCCAGCCTTCGGGCGATCCCTGCCCCGATTCCCTGCCCGGAACCGGTCACCACCGCAACTCGATTGATTACCTGCATGTCGTTTCCTTCCTCAACATCCCGTGAACTCCGGCTTGCGCTTCTCGACGAACGCCTTCACGCCTTCCATCCGGTCCTGGCTGTCTCGCAGCACCGCATGGCACTCCGCCTCGAAAGCCAGACCGGTGTCCAGGTCGGTGTCCAGGGCCTGGTTGACAGCGGCCTTGATCCGGCCCAGCGACAGCGGTGCCCGCTCGGCGATCTCCTCCGCCAGCGCCATGGTCTCCTCGAACAGCGAGGCGCCCGGCGCGACCCGGTTGACGAGCCCCATCCGCATCGCCTCGTCAGCCCTGATCTGCCCACCCAGGAACATGAGCTCCTTGGCCCATCCGGCACCGATCAGCCGGGTCAGGCGCTGGGTGCCGCCCGCACCCGGCATACTGCCGATCTTGGACTCGGGAAAGCCGAACTTCGCCGTGTCGGAGGCGACTCGCAGGTCGCAGGCGAGCGCAAGCTCCATCCCTCCTCCGAGGGCGTATCCCTGGATCATCGCGATCACCGGGGCCTCGAGCTGCTCGAACCCGCGGAACACGGCGCGCACCAGGTCTCCGAGCTGATCCTTGGTGGACCCGGCGTCGTAGTCCTTTGCCCGGCCCTTCAGGTCGGCACCGACGCAGAAGGCCTTCTCGCCGCTCGCCCGCAGAACCACCACGCGGATGCTGCGATCGCCCTGCACCTTGCCCTGAAACGCAAGGAGCGCCTCCAGCATCTCGACATTCATCGCGTTCAAGGCCTGTGGCCTGTTGAGCGTCAGCAGGCCTACCGCGCCTACCTGCTCGAAGAGCACTGGTTGCTCCACTACCTGATCCTGCGTACTCAGCTCTGAGCCCATCGCTGCACCTGTCTTCCGTTCATGACCAACATCTCTGGGTCGTGCTCGACACTACGAACGGTCACCGTCCCGGTTCTTCGGGCGAGACGAAGACGGCGCCGCTCTCGAGAAGGTCTGTGATCATTTCTTCCTCGAGACCGGCTTCCGCGAAGACTTCCGTGGTGTGCTCTCCCACGACGGCCGGCGTGCCCTCCCGGACCTCGGCCTGGGAGTCCGAGAAACGGACCGGGCCGCGCACGGTGGTCATCGCGCCGACCGCGGGGTGCTCGACCCGGGTGGTCAGTCCGTACTGCTTGAAGTGCTCCTCGGACATCAGCCCGTCGTAGTCGAGCAGGGGACCGCAGATGATGTCGACTTCCTGCAGGAGAGCCATCCACACCGCGGTGCTTCGCGTGCGGAAGATCGCCTCGAGGATGTCGTGCAGGGTGTGGCGCTCCAGCACCCTCTCGCCGTTGGTGACAAAGCGCGGGTCGGTCGCGAGCTCGGGGACCCCGAGCACTGTGCACAGTGCCGGCCAGCGCTGGGCGGTGTACGCGGCAACCATCACGTGACCATCGCTGGTCTCGAAGGCTTCGTTGGGCGCCGCATAAGGGGCTGCGCTGCCGAGGCGTCCAGGTGCCTCGCCGCTGGCCTGGTACATCGAGAACGGCACCACCTGGAACGCGAGCAGCGCGTCGAGCAGGCTCACATCCACCCGCTGGCCGGTGCCTGTCCGCTCTCTGGCGAGCAGCGCCGCCAGAATCGCCTGCGACGCGAAGATACCGCCGAGCATGTCGCCGGCAGGGACTCCCACCTTCACGGGCGGGCCGGAGGTCGTCCCGGTAACGCTCATCAGGCCGCTCATCGCCTGGACGACGCCGTCGACTCCGGGCAGGTCCCGCCACGGGCCGTCCTGGCCAAAGGCCGAGATCGCTGCATAGACAATCCGGGGGTTGCGCGCACGGATGGCGTCGTAGCCGACGCCCAGACGATCTGCCACGCCCGGCCGGAAGCTCTCGAGCACGACGTCGCAGCCCGCGGCGAGCCGAAGCACGGCCTCAGCCGCCCCAGGCTTCTTCAGGTCGACGCCGATGCTTCGCTTCCCCCGGTTCATCCCGAGGAAGGCAGCCGAGACGCCGCCCAGGAAGGGAGGCCCAAGCCGCCTGCCCCACTCGCCGCCCGGCGGCTCCACCTTCACGACGACAGCACCGAGGTCTCCGAGCAGCATGCCGCAGGTCGGGCCCGCGGCCCCCTGGGAGATGTCGAGGATGCGCACGCCCTCGAGCACGCCGCTCACGGCGAGACCGTCTTCGTCGTCAGGGCGTCGACCGCGTCTCGTTCTTCGGGCCGGCAGATCCCCTGTTCGCTGACCAGTGACTTGACCACGAGGTCGGCGAACTCTTCAGCGACCGTTTCGACGTCCAGGCGACCGTCCGGCTGGTACCAGTGCACCACGCTGTTGCACATGCCGAGGACGGCCAGGCTCGCCAGGCTGACGCTCACCGGGCGGAACTCGCCGGTGCGAACACCGTCCTGCAGAATCTGCCGGAAAGACTGCTCGTACCGGTCACGTGCGGCGACGAACGTGTCCCGGTACTCCGACTCCAGGAACCTGCCCTCCTCGACAAAGCAGGCGACCTTGTCCTGGTCGTGGATCAGCTCGACGACATGGCTTCGGGCGGCTGCACGCAGCCGTTCGGTCGCCGGAAGATCCGCTGCGGCAATCGCCTCCACGACGGGGGTCACCCGGGAGGCGGTGTCCGTGAGGATCTCTGCGAGGAGCGCCTGTTTGCTGTCGAAGTGGTGGTAGAGGCTGGACTTGGTGATGCGGGCTGCAGCCGCGATCTCCGCCACGCTCGTCCCGTGGAAACCCTGCTCGCGAAAGAGGCGGGCCGCGGCGCTCTTCAGCTGCTCACGCGTGCCCACGGTGACCGCGGTGTTCTCCAACACGGTGTCCCTCATGTCGAACACGGTAACCCCCCACTCCACGAGGCCGTGCTGCCCTGGGTCAGGGCGCGCCAGCCCGCCCGACGGGCGTGCATGAGGCGCGACCTCGCCCGGATAAGCGCCTTCGTTGTGAGCTGCGACCTCGCCCGGATAAGCGCCTTCGTTGTAAGGCGATGACCGCTTGCCGTACGGCGCCGACCGCGTGCCCTGACCCGTTCGGCTGATCGGGCTGGCCTGCCTCAAGGGGTGCCCACCAAGATGGCCTCGTCGTTCTCGTTCATGACAGGGGCGCCAAGGTGCGCAAGGATGCCGCGCAGGCTCACCAGGTCGGGGCTGTCTGTCACGAGCTGCCAGCCGCGCTCGAGGGCCTGCCGGTTGACCACGCGGAAAGCAGCGGGGGAGCGGGCCAGTCCGGCCTCGATGATCGAGCTCGAGGTCAGGCACCCGACCAGCGCGCCCACGGCTCCCACGGCCAGCATGTTCGCTGCCACTTTCTCCCGAAGCTCCTCGCGGGCAAGGCGTTCGAAGGGGAGTGCCAGCACTCCTGGGATCCCTGCCGGTGTGACCCCTACCGGGGTGACCCCTGCCGGTGTGACGTCGTCAAGATGGACTCGTCCCTCCTCCACCACGACGACGGTCTTCGGGGTCCGCCAAGGGGCGCGACCGAACTTGTCCCAGGACGTCTGGTTCAGGATCAGCAGCAGATCTGCCTCGATGACCTTGGGATTGGCAACCTGGCGGTTCGAGATGACGACATCCGCACTGCTCGCTCCACCTCTGGCCTCAGGCCCGTAGTCCTGCAGCATGGTCACCTCGTGCCCGCTGGCCAGAGCAGCCTCGGCCAGCACCGCCGCCGCGAGACCCACCCCTTGGCCGCCCTCGCCTACCAGCTTTATCGCTATGCGCCACATCTGGCTCGTCCCCTCATTCATCTCGTTGCCCCGCCTGCGAGCTCGAGAGCCGGGCGCTCAGGGAGGGGCGTGGTGACTGGTGAAGCACGCCAGTCTTCAACAGGTCGCGGATCGGCCAGCCGTCGGCCGGCCTGATGATCGGGCTCGCCGCGAGGTCGGCCTGGATGTCCTCGTCGACCAGGCCCTGGCTGAAGAGCATGTCCGAGCCATGGCCGAGGGCGTTCTTACGGACAAAGTACTCAGTGCAGTCGGTCATCACGTCCAGGAACGAGAACCCGTCGTTGTCCAGGGCCTGGTCGAGCAGGTCCTCGAGCGCGTCGGTCCGGAACGCCTGGCCTCGGGCGACGAAGCTTGCCCCCGCCGCGATCGCGAGCGCTGCTGCGTCGAAGGCCGGCTCGGTGTTGCCGTACGGGGACGTCGAGCTGTAGGCGTTCAGGACTGTGGTCGGCGCGAGCTGTCCTCCGGTCATCCCGTAGGTCTCGTTGTTGAACAGGATGCAGGTCAGGCCGACGTTGCGCCTGGCAGCATGCAGGAGATGGTTCCCGCCGATCGAGAGACCGTCTCCGTCCCCGGTCACCACGATGACGGTGAGCTCGGGCCGGGCAAGCTTGATGCCCGTCGCGAAGGTCAGCGCCCGACCGTGGGTGGTGTGGACGGTGCAGCCGTCGATGTAGCCGACGATCCGGCTTGAGCACCCGATTCCGGCCACCAGGACGACGTTGTCCAGGTTCTCGAACCGCTTGGCCAGGACGCGCAGCAGTGCGCCCATCACGATGCCGTGACCACAGCCCGGACACAGCATATGGGGCATCATCTCCTGCCGGAGCAGCTCCTTCTGGGTGCTCATGCCACACCTGCGTGCAAGAAGGCCGCTGTCGCGACCAGGTCGCAGATCTCTTCGACCCCGATGCCCAGACTGTTGATCTTCACGGTCGGGATCCGTCCTTCCATCGCTACTTCCACGGGTATCGCCCACTGTCCGGCGTTCATCTCGGCCACCACGACGACCTGCGCCTGTCCGGTCGCCTTCTTGACCTGTCGGGTGGGGAACGGCCAGAGCACGGTGGGGCGGTACATCCCGGCGCGGGTCCCCTTGGCACGGAGCCGGTCCACGACCTGCTTCACGACCCGTCCCATGATCCCGTAGGCGACGATGACCACCTCGGCATCGTCGAGGCAGTACTCCTCCGGCGGGAACCAGTCCTCCACCGGGGCGAGCTTGCGTTCCAGCCGCTCGAGCAGGGCGGCGGCGACGGCCCCGTCGCCGGTCGGGTATCCCCGTTCGTCGTGCATCAGCCCGGTGACGTGGAAGCGGTAGCCGCGCCCGAAGTCGGGCACCTGGGCCACACCCTCATCGTTGGGGACGAACGCCTCGAGCAGGTGCCCCGTGCCACTGGCCTGTTGCGGAACCGGCCTGTGCCACAGCGAGCCCGGGTCGGGCTCGGTCAGGGTGACGCCCTCACGCATGTGGCCCATGGTCTCGTCGAAGAGCACGGTCACGGGTGTGCGTAGCCTCTCGGCGACGTCGAAGGCACGGATGGTCAGGTCGTAGATCTCCTTGACCGTGCCCGGGGCGAGAGCCACCGCGGAGCGGTCCCCGTGCGATCCCCACTTGGCCTGCATCACGTCGCCCTGCGAGGGACTCGTCGGAAGGCCTGTGCTCGGGCCGAGCCGCATCACATCCGCGATCACGCACGGGATCTCGGCCAGGGTCGCGTACCCGAGGTGCTCCTGCATCAACGTGAAGCCCGGGCCGGAGGTGGCCGTCATCGCCTTTGCTCCTGCGAGCGACGCCCCCAGCACCGACCCCAGGGAGGAGAGCTCGTCTTCCATCTGGATGAATACGCCGCCGCTTGCCGGAAGCTCCCGGGCCATGTACTCGGCGATCTCGGACGAGGGGGAGATGGGATAGCCGCCGAAGAACGTGCACCCGGCCGCGATCGCTCCTTGTGCGCAAGCCTCGTCACCCTGGATCAGACGCCGTTCAACCATTTCGGACCTCCTGGTGGGCTTGCGAGTCGCTGGCCTTCGGCCTTCCGGCATCGATTTCCGTGACCTCGGTGGCGAAGTCCGGGCACAGCTTCATACAGAGGTTGCAGCCGGTGCAGCGCTGGGCTGCGTCCGCCACCGCGACCCCCTCGGGACCCATGACAAAGACCCGCTCGGGGCACACATCCACACAGATGCTGCAGCCGGCGCCCTTGCACCAGCTGGCGTTGACGTCCACGCTGTAGGTCTTTGCCAGCTCCGCGGGGCGGGAAGTGTCGGCCGCAGTCGTCGTCCTGCCTGCCGGGCGCCAGGCCAGGCCGAGCTCGAAGCAGCGCTCGTTGGCCTGACGGGCCTTGGCCGGCACCCGTCGCTCCAGGGCCTGGCGCCAAGACTTCATCGGAAACGGCATCCGGGTCGCGAGCACGCCCAGCAGCACGGTGGCGGCGGCGCGCACGTCCCCGGCATCCTGGGCCAGGCTGAGGGAGTCGACGCGGAGGGCACGTGGGTCGGTCCATCCATCGAGCGGGTAGTCGAAACGACCCGTCAGGTGGTCCGAGAGCGCAGCCGGGGGGATGATTCGCTGAGAAGAGGCGATCAGCATTCCCTGCGGGGCCAGGAAGTCGAACCAGCGCAGCGCTTCGGCCCACTCCAGCGCGACCACGAAGTCTGCGGTGCCCGGCTCCATCAGGGTGGAGTGGACCTCGGGCCCGAAACGGACCTGGCTCGTCACGATGCCGCCGCGCTGCGACATGCCGTGGACCTCGGAGTTCTTCACGTCCAACCCGTTCGACAGGCAGACGTCAGCGACGATGTTGCTGGCCATGATCACGCCCTGGCCTCCCACCCCGACGATCATCACGCTGCCCGACGGGCGCTTGGTCAGGTGTGTCGTATCGGTTGTGGCCTGCTGGTCTGCGAGAAGCACCTTCGTGGTGGTCATCAGGTGACCTTTCCGGTGGGGAGGGCGTTGACGGCGCCGACCGGGTGGATCGCCTGCTGGGGGCAGAGCTGGGCGCAGACGGTGCAGCCGCTGCAGCGGTTGGGGTCGATCGCGACCTGCCGGTGGTCATCGCCGCCGAGCAGATCCCAGCTCAGTCCCGGACACCCGAGGTCCATGCAGAGCTGGCAGCCGTTGCAGGCACCGGGGTCGACCTCGTAGACGCGCCCCCGGAGCTTGACCGGCATCTCGCGGCACGGCCGGCTCGTGATAACTACCGAAAGCCCTCGCTTTCGCACCGCGCCCAGCAGCGCCCGGTGGGTGCCGCCGAGGTCGTAGGGGTCGACGACGACGACGGACTTCACGCCGATCGAGCTGCAGAGGGCCTGGAAGTCGACCTTCGCGGTCGGCCCGCCGTGAATTCCGGTACCGGAAGCGGCGTTCGGCTGGCCACCTGTCATCGCGGTCGTCCCGTTGTCCAGGATCACCACCGTGATGTCGGAGTCGTTGTAGGCCGCATCGATCAGGGCCGGGATACCGCCGTGGAGCAGGGTCGAGTCCCCGATCGTCGCCACGATGGGCCTGGACGAGGGACCGGCTTTGGCCATCCCCACGGCCACCCCGATGCCCGATCCCATGGCCAGGCAGGTGTCCATAGCCTTCAGGGGCTCACCGGCCGCCAGGGTGTAACAGCCGATGTCGCCGGCGACGATGGCGTCCAGCTCCCGAAGGACCAGGAACGGGGTGGTGTGTGGGCATCCTGGACAGAGCACCGGAGGCCGCGGTGTGCTCGCCGGCGCATTGCCGGAGTCGGTTCGTGTGGTGACGGGGATGATCCCGGCTGCCTCGCTGCCCGCCCGGACCGCGGATGGGGAGAGCTCGCCGGCACGGGGGAACCACTTCTTGCCCTCCACGGCGAGCCCGAGACGACGCACCCCGTCCTCCAGGTACGGCTCAAGCTCCTCGATGACGATCAGGCGATCCACTGTGGCGGCAAAGTCCGTGATCATCTGCTCGGGGATCGGGAACATCACGCCCAGCTTCAGCACGCTCGCCTCGGGAAGAACCTCTCGGACGTAGTTGTAGCTGGCACCTCCGGTAATCACGCCAAAGGACGGTGACCGAATTTCGACCCGGTTGGCCGGATGACCCTCCGCCCACTCGCCGAGCAGGTCGAGGCGTAGCAGGTGCTCGGCATGACGCTTGCGCGCGTTTCCCGGGAGCATCACGTACTTCTGCGGGTGCCGCTCGAACCGGCGCTTGGGCGCTTCTTCAACGGCGCTGGCGATAACCCGCGACCGCGAGTGGCTCACCCGTGTCGTGGACCGGATGAGGACCGGGGTGTCCCAGGCCTCACTGGCTGCGAAGGCGGCCCTGGTGAAGTCGTAGGCCTCCTGGCTGTCCGACGGCTCGAAGATCGGCACGCCGGCGAAGGCGGCCAGGACACGGGTGTCCTGCTCGTTCTGGGAGCTGTGCATCCCGGGATCATCGGCGACAAAGACCACCAGGCCGCCGCCCACCCCGACGAAGGGGCTCACCATCCAGGCGTCCAGGGCGACATTGAGCCCCACATGCTTCATCGTCACCAGGGCTCGTGCGCCGGCGAGCGATGCTCCGATCCCCTCGTCCAGCGCCACCTTCTCGTTCGTCGCCCAACCAACCTGGACGTCCTTGCTCGCGATGCCGGCTAGATACTCGAGGAGCTCGGTGCTCGGAGTGCCCGGGTAGCCGGTCGCCACCGAGACACCTGCGTGGAGAGCTCCCAGCGCGATGGCCTCGTTCCCCAGCAGCAGCTCGCCGCCGAGTCTCCCCGGCTCATCGGGCAGGCCGCTCTCCGAACGTGCGGTCTCGACCGCGGGCGGGCGGACACGGGTCTTGCGCTTCGTGGCATTGACCGTCATCACACGTTCACCCGTCTCGTCCTCTTGGATCGTTTCACTCGTTTCGACCGCTTGGAGACCGGCTTTTCCGGGCCCTCCGGCCTCTCGAAGCGGGTCAGCGCCCGGGCAATCTCTACGTCGGTGAGAACGTGGCTCGTGGTCTTGGCAGCGTCGAGGACGCAGGCCACCCGCTCAGTGCTCGACTCCACCCCGTGACCCCGGAGCCAGAACTCCACGTTGGACTTGCCGCTCATCGGGCCGATCGCAATGCTCTGGTGACGCCCGACCAGGCTTGCCGGAACCGAGGAGTAGACGCGGTCGGCGAGCCAGGTGTCGCCCTTGGCATAGGCCTTGGCCACCGCCGCGGCATGCACCCCGGTGCTGGTGAGGAAGGCGTCCGCGCCGACGACGGGGTAGTTGCTGGGGATCGGCATCCCCGTCATGGAGCCGCCCAGCGCGCAGTACTCTCCGAGCGCAGTGAGATCTTGGTCCATCCAGCCCATGAGCACGAGATTGACGAGCATCTCGTCCATTGCCGCATTGCCCACCCGCTCCCCGATCCCGAGCGCGCACCCATGGACCCGCTCGACACCGGCGGACAGTGCGGCCAGGGAGTTGACGACGTCAAGGCCCCGGTCGCGATGGCCGTGCCAGTCGAGTGCGATCTGCGAGAAACCGGCGTCGTTCAGGTGGGAACGGAGAAATCCGACGAGGTGCTGCACCCCGACGGGGGTTGCGTGGCCGACGGTGTCCGAGATGCAGAGGCGGCTGGCCCCTGCCTCGACAGCCGCCAGGTAGATCGGTCCGAGATCTTCGGGGCGGGCCCGGGTGGTGTCCTCGGTCACGAACATCACGTCAAGACCCTGCCCGTGGGCATAGCTGACCGCGTCGTGGATGGTTCGCTTCAACCCGTCGAGATCCCAACCCTCGACCCACTGCCTGATCGCGCTCGAGCCGATGAACAGCGAGGCCTGGATCGCCACCCCGCTGAGCTGCTGGGCCTCCACGATGGGATCGATGTCGGCACGATGCGTGCGACCCGCGCAGTTCGGGGCGATCCCGAGCTTCTCCTGGTCGATCGTCTTCGCCAGGACGACAACGTCAGCCAGCGCCGTGGCGCTCGCGCCCGCATAGCCGATGTCTGCAGCGGTGACGCCGATGCGGGGGAGCAGTCGCAGGAAGGCCTGCTTCTCCTCGACGCAAGGCTGGCGCACCGACGGGCTCTGCAGCCCGTCGCGGAGCGTCTCATCGTTCAGCACGACCCGCTCGGGGCGCTCGAACGACACGACCTGCGGTGAGAGTGCGTTCCAGTCGTACAGCAACCCGGAGTTGTCGGAGTGGGTCGCGTCAGCTCCCTGGAGCCCTCCCTGGTCCCTCGGCCGCGTCGAAGGCGCAGCAGACACCAGTTCGCCGACCAGCGGGTTTGTCGGTAGCTTTCGCGCCATCTTCTTCTCCCTCGGAAGCTTCAGGTGAACCGTCCGACCGTTCGGTCGGGAAGTACTGGGTTAAAGGATCGCCTGCAATGTGGCGCCAGGCAATCCCCCCGAAGGCTCACTTCGCCGGTGCATCTGCATCACGTTCTGGCCGAACGGGCTCGCACCCACGTATCGTCACGCGGTACCGCGAGGTCGCCGAGTGCTGAGCCTGCAGGACCTCCTGGAGAGAATGCAGGACCCCTGGACAGAAACGAGAGAACACGTGAGCAGCGAAGCAACGATTCCCGACCGGGTCGGCGTCCTGGGCGGCGGCCGTATGGGGGCGGGTATCGCGCACGGGTTCGCCCTCGCGGGTGCCGCCGTTGTCGTGGTGGAGCGGGATCAGCAGTTGGCCGAGGCTGCCAGGGACCGGGTCGAGAGCTCCCTGGCAAAGTCCGTCGAACGCGGTGCTTTCGACGGGAGCCCGGACGAGCTCAACAGGCGTCTTTCCGTCTCCACGGACTACGCCTCCTTCGAAGGTTGTGGCCTCGTCGTCGAGGCCGTGCCCGAGGATCTGGAGCTGAAGCTTTCCGCGCTGGCGGCGGTGGAAGCCCGGCTGGGTGGCGGGGCCTGGCTGGCCAGCAACACGTCATCCCTGTCCATCGCTGCGCTGGCGAGGGCGCTGCAGCGGCCCGAGCGGTTCTGCGGGCTGCACTTCTTCAATCCGGTTCCTGCGTCCCTGCTGGTCGAAGTAGTGCTGGGGAAGAGCACCTGCGGCGAGCTGGCCGTCCTCGCCCGCCGGTGGGTCGAGGCGTTGGGCAAGACCGCGGTGGTGGTCAATGACGCCCCGGGGTTCGCATCCTCCCGGCTCGGGGTGGTGATAGGACTGGAAGCCATCCGCATGGTGGAGGATGGCGTGGCCTCTGCGGAGGACATCGATGCCGCCATGGTCCTCGGCTACAGGTTCCCCGTGGGGCCGCTTCGACTGACGGACATGGTAGGCCTGGATGTCAGGCTGGGGGTTGCCGAGTACCTGTACTCAACGCTGGGCGAGCGGTTCGCCCCGCCGCTGCTCCTGAGGAACATGGTGGCTCGCGGTGAGCTCGGCCAGAAGTCCGGCAAGGGGTTCTATGTCTGGAATAACTAGCCCTCTGCCGCGCTTGGGCTAGTAACCTGCACAAATTACTGAACGACCGGTCGGTGAAAGGACCTCGACGATGACGTCCACCGTTGCCCCGCAGACCACAGCACAGGTGGTCTCCAGCTTCGTCCGCGATCAGTGGTGGACGCCGGAGCCGGACGCAGCGGCCGGCCATGCCACCGCAGTCCGCGACGCCAGCACCGGCGAGATCCTCTGCCAGGTCAGCGCCGAGGGGCTGGACCTGGCCTCTGTCGTCGCCCACGGACGCACCGTTGGCCAGCGGGAGCTCGGCGCGCTGACGTTCCACCAACGAGCGCTCAAGCTGAAGGAGCTGGCACAGTTCCTCAGAGGGCATCGTGAACAGCTCTATGAGCTCGCCTCGGGCACGGGAGCCACAAAGCTCGACAACATGGTGGACATCGATGGCGGCATCGGGGTGCTGTTCACCTTCGCTTCCAAGGGACGACGCGAGCTGCCCAACGCGCAGATTGTCGTGGACGGCCCCACGGAGATGCTGTCCAAGGACGGGTCCTTCATCGGTGAACACGTCTATACCCGGATTCCCGGCGTGGCCGTGCAGATCAACGCCTTCAACTTCCCGGTCTGGGGCATGCTGGAGAAGCTCGCGCCAGCCTTCATCGCCGGCGTGCCCAGCGTCGTGAAACCCGCGACCCCGACCGGCTATGTGACCGCAGCCGTCGTGAGGCTCATCATCGAGTCCGGCATCCTCCCGGCCGGTTCGCTGCAGCTCATCTCCGGCTCGGCCCGGAACCTCCTGGACGTTCTCGACTACCGGGATCTGGTCTCCTTCACGGGCTCCGCCTCCACGGCGCGGCTACTGAAGTCCCACGGCAACGTTGTCAACGGCGGCGTCCGGTTCACGTCCGAGACCGACTCGCTGAACGCGGCCATTCTGGGACCAGACGCAACTCCCGGCACCCCCGAGTTCGACGCCTTCGTCTCTTCGCTCGTCACCGAGATGACCGTCAAGGCCGGGCAGAAGTGCACCAGCATCCGCCGCGCCATCGTGCCCAAAGCCTTGGTCGATGACGTTGTCACCGCTGCCAGGGCCCGCATCGAGGCGCGCGTGGTGATCGGTGATCCGCGGGCGGAGGGCGTCACCATGGGCGCGCTGGCCTCCCTGGAACAGCTGGCCGACGTTCGCGCAACTGTCCAGGCAATGGTCGATGCCGGCGGCGAGCTTGCGCACGGTTCGCTGGACGCCCCGGCTGTCACCCGGGGCGACGGCTCCGTGGGCGTCGTTGAGTACGGGGCCTTCATGGCTCCGATCCTGCTGACCTGGCAGGATCCGGAAGCACAGGCGGTTCACTCCCTGGAGGCTTTTGGCCCGGTGTCCTCGGTCATCGGGTACGACGACGTCGCGGATGCCATCCGTCTGGCCGCACGGGGTTCGGGCTCCCTTGTCGCCACCGTTGCGACGAATGACGCGGAGGTGGCCCGGGAGCTGGTCACCGGGATTGCCGCCCATCACGGCCGTGTCCTGGTGCTGAACCGCGAAGATGCCCGTGCTTCCACCGGCCACGGGTCGCCGGTGCCGCAGCTCCTTCATGGTGGTCCCGGACGAGCGGGCGGCGGCGAAGAGCTGGGCGGTATGCGCTCGGTGCTGCACCACATGCAGCTGACTGCCATCCAGGGTTCCCCCAACATGCTTACCGCCGTCACCGGCGTGTGGCACACCGGTGCTGACCAGCACTTCGGACAGCACCCCTTCCGCAAGAGCCTCGAGTCGCTGAGGGTCGGCGATGCGGTCCGGTCGGAGCTGCGCCAGGTCACCCTCGCCGATATCACCGAGTTCGCGACCTCCACCGGGGATACCTTCTACGCGCACACCGATGAGGAGGCCGCGGCAGCCAACCCCTTCTTCCCGGGGATCGTCGCCCACGGTTACCTGCTCCTGTCCTGGGCGGCAGGCTTGTTCGTCTCCCCGGAGCCGGGACCGGTGCTGGCCAACTACGGGCTGGAGACGCTCCGATTCCTCAAGCCGGTGGCAGCGGGGGACTCCATCAAGGTCACCCTGACGGCCAAGAAGATCACCCCACGCGAAGCGGAGGACCACGGCGAGGTGTGCTGGGACGCCGTGCTGCGCAACCAGGACGACGAGATCGTGGCCACGTACGACGTGCTGACGCTGGTGAAGAAGTAGCAGTGCTCAGGAAGCCCGTGCGGCCGCCGGCAGACGCAGACCATCGAAGGTCATCGTGATCAGGTGGTCCGCCAGGCTCGCCGCGGTGAGGGCGCCCCCCGGGCGGTACCAGTCGACGATGGAGTTGATCATGCCGAAAAGCAGCCGGCTCGTCACGGCAGGGTCGATGTCGGCGCGCACGGATCCTTCCATGCTGGCGGTCTTCACCAGCTTGGTCACGCGCGCATTGAACTTCCGTCGGCGCGTCATGGCCAGTCGCTCAATCTCGGTGTTGCCGCGAACGCGCAGCAGGAGGGTGACGAAGGGAAGCTCGTCCACCATGACGTCAACCGTGCGTCGCAGCACGTACTCGAGCCGGTCGTCTGCGCGGCCACTGGATGCGCCGGGCTCTTTGAGGATCCCCTCCAGCCCGTCGAGTGCGCGGTCCAGGGCGAGGCGCAGCAGGTCTCCCTTGGAGGGAACGTGGTGATAGATGGCGGATTTGGTGATTCCCAGGTTGTCCGCGAGGACATTCATCGAGGTCGCCTCGAAGCCGTGCCTGTTGAAGACCTCGACGGCAATCTTGAGGACAGACTCCTGGTCGTACCCGGGGCGGCCACGTCGTTTGTTCGCGGTATCCCGGGAGTCGGTTTGCTGCAGCATGAGGCTCATCTTCGCACGTACAGCCGCTGCCGGAGGGTTGACGAACGTGGGAGTGTCGGCCTATTCTGACCGATCGGTCGGTAACTTAGTCTCACCTAACTAACGTGGTTCTGCTTTCCACTGACTCCGCAGGAGGAGAAGACATGGCAACGCCGAACAGTGACCTTCCGGGTGCCGTGGACACCGATGGAGACGGCGCTGACAACCCTGAGGACGCGGGCCAGGTGCGCTTCGACGAGCTCATCGCGGCCGACTCCAGGATCGAGCCGCGAGACTGGATGCCGGAGGCCTACCGCAAGACGTTGATCCGCCAGATCTCCCAGCATGCGCACTCGGAGATCATCGGCATGCAGCCGGAGGGCAACTGGATCAGCCGGGCGCCCTCCCTCAAACGCAAGGCCATCCTGATGGCAAAGGTTCAGGATGAGGCCGGGCACGGGCTGTACCTGTACTCCGCGGCTGAGACGCTGGGGACCTCACGCGATGTGCTCAACGACCAGCTCCTGGCCGGCAGGGCGCGCTACTCCTCCATCTTCAACTACCCCGCACGCAGCTGGGCGGACATGGGCGCCATCGGCTGGCTGGTCGACGGCGCGGCGATCTGCAACCAGGTACCGCTCTGCCGCGCCTCCTACGGTCCTTACGCACGGGCCATGGTGCGCGTCTGCAAAGAAGAGTCGTTCCACCAGCGCCAGGGGTTCGAGATCCTGCTGGAGCTGTCCCACGGCACCAAGGCCCAGAAGCAGATGGCCCAGGAGGCCGTCAACAGCCTGTATGCGCCGGCGCTGATGATGTTCGGTCCGCCGGACTCGGACTCGGCCCACTCGAGCCAGTCGATGGCCTGGAACATCAAGCGCTTCAGCAACGACGAGCTCCGCCAGCGCTTCGTGGGCATGATCTTCGAACAGGTCAAGGTCCTGGGCCTGACCCTGCCCGACAATGACATCAGGTTCAACCAGGAGACCGGCAAGTGGGAGTACGGCGAGCTGGACTGGGAAGAGTTCAACGAGGTTCTCGCCGGACGAGGCCCCTGCAATGCGCAGCGGCTGGAACGGCGCCGCGAAGCCCACGAAAATGGCGCGTGGGTGCGCCAGGCTGCCGCCGCCTATGCTGCCAAGAAGGCACAGAAGGAGCAGGTGGCTTAGATGACCACACAAGACACGCAAGCCGGTTCCGGTGAGGCCCACTGGCCGTTGTGGGAGGTATTCGTCCGGCCTTCTCGTGGACTGTCCCACGTCCACGCGGGTTCCCTGCACGCACCGGATGCGGAGATGGCCCTGCGCAACGCCAGGGATCTGTACACCCGCCGCAACGAAGGGATGTCGCTCTGGGTCGTGCCGGCCTCGGCCATCATCGCCAGCGACCCTGATGCCAAGGGAGAGTTCTTCGAGTCTCCGCAGGGCAAGGACTACCGCCACGCCACCTACTACACCAAGAGTGAGGGGGTGAAGCACCTGTGAGCCCCGTCGGTGCGAATCCTGCCGTCACCGCCGCGATGGGCACGGGCATCGGCGACTCAGCCGCCAGCGCCACCCGGATCACCCCTGGCAACGCCCTTCGACCTGAGGACATCGCGGCTCAGGTCACGGCCGGATCCGCGGTGGTTCGCGAGGATGTCGCCAGCTACGCGCTGAGGCTGGGGGATGACTCGCTGATTCTCGCCCAGCGACTTGGCTGGTGGATCTCCCGGGCTCCGGAGCTGGAAGAGGATGTGGCTCTGGGCAACATCGCACTCGATCTGCTCGGACACGCCCGGTCTTTCCTGAGCTACGCCGGCGGTGCCTGGGGCAAGACCGAAGATGACCTGGCCTACTTCCGGGATGAGACAGAGTTCCGCTCTGCTCACCTTGTGGAACAGCCCAACGGGGACTTCGCCCGCACCATTGCCCGGCAGCTGGTGGTCTCCACCTTTCAGTATCTGCTCTACAGCCGGCTCCTCGACTCCTCGGATGCGGTTCTTGCCGCCATCGGTGCCAAGGCGGTGAAGGAGGTGGACTACCACCAGGATCACAGCTACCAGTGGACGCTCCGCCTGGCACAGGGGACCGACGAGTCCAGGCGTCGCATGCTGAGCGGGCTGCAGCTGACCTGGCCCTACGTGGCGGAGCTCTTCGACGACGACGACCTGATCGACCGGCTGGAGGGTATTGCGGTGCGTCCCTCGTCGCTGCGGGCGGACTTCGACCGCCGGATCTCACAGGTCCTCATCGAGACTGACCTCGATGTGCCGGACGTTCCCAGAGCACTGGGCGGGGGTCGCGCGGGACGCCACTCCGAGTACCTGGGCCACATCCTCGCCGAGATGCAGGTTCTGGCCCGCGAACATCCCGGCGTCACATGGTGACGGCGTCCGGCCGTGACGCTGCGGCCTCCCGTGTATGGGATATCGCAGCCACCGTCTGCGACCCGGAGATCCCGGTTCTCACCATTGAGGACCTCGGCATCCTGCGGGATGCACAGGTGGACGACGATGCAGGCCGGCCGCGCGTGGAGGTCACGATCACCCCGACGTACTCCGGCTGCCCCGCCATGGATGCCATCAGCGACGACGTCATCTCCGCCCTGGCCGGGCACGGCTACGAGGATGTGCGTGTCAAGCTCGTGCTCTCCCCGGCCTGGACCACGGACTGGATGACGGACTCCGGCAAAGCCAAGCTGGAGCAGTACGGCATTGCCCCGCCGTCCGGCCGCTCCGGCGTCAGGTCAGGGTCCGTTCGTCTGGGACTGAGCGTCAAGTGCCCGCAGTGTTCCTCGTTGAACACCCGCGAGCTGTCCCGCTTCGGGTCAACCTCGTGCAAGGCCTTGTACGTATGCCAGGACTGTAAAGAACCCTTCGACTACTTCAAGGTGCTGTGACAATGACGGGTACTTTGCCGGCGTCTGAGCCTGTCGAGATCACGAGCCGCACGCAGGCCACTGATGCCGGCATTCGTCACCGTGCTTCCTTCAACCCCCTGGCGGTCAGCGAGGTCCGTCGCCTGACCCCGGACGCCATCGAGGTCAGCTTTAAGGTGCCTGAGGAGCTCGTGGAGGAGTACGACTACCTGCCGGGTCAGTACGTCGCCCTGCGCACGACGATCGGAGGGAAGGATGTGCGGCGCAGCTACTCGATCTGTGCCGAGCCCAGGCCTGGCGAGATCCGCATCGCGATCAAGCGTGACCTCGGCGGGCTTTTCTCCAACTGGGCGAACGAGAGCCTCAAGGTCGGGGACGTGCTGCAGGTGATGAGCCCCCAGGGTGCCTTCATCTCCCACCACTCCATGACCGGGCTCAACCACCCCGACCAGCTTCAGGCCGAGATCGCCAGGACTCCGGGTGCGAGCTTCGTGGCGTTCGCGGCCGGATCCGGGATCACCCCCATCGTCGCGATCGCCTCGACCGCCCTTGCGGCCTCCCCGCTGACCCGCTTCGACCTTGTCTATGCCAACAAGGCCGCCATGGACGTGATGTTCCTGGAGGACCTTGCGGATCTGAAGGACAGGTACCCGTCCCGATTCGCTGTCTACCACGTGCTTTCCCGGGAGCAGCGCATCGCACCCCTGATGACTGGCCGGATCGACGCTGAGAAGCTGGCGACGATCTTCGACACCGTGCTGCGGACCGACGACGTCGACGAGTGGTTCCTCTGCGGCCCGTTCGAGCTGGTACAGCTGTGCCGCGACACCCTGACCGCGCGCGGGGTGCCTGCCGAGAAGGTTCGGTACGAGCTGTTCAGCGCGGGTGACCCGAAGCAGCCCGCGGGTAACACCGGGCGCCCGGTCCTGGTGGACGAGTCAGCGAAGAACGTCGAGATCACGTTCAAGCTCGACGGGCTGCAGGGTACGGTCGCCAGCCCGGTTCACGCGCAGGAGTCCATCCTCAATGCGGCGCTGCGGGTCCGCCCCGATGTGCCCTTCGCGTGTGCGGGCGGGGTGTGCGGGACCTGCCGGGCGAAGCTGATCTCCGGGACGGTGAAGATGACGGAGAACTATGCGCTGGAGCCGGACGAGATCGAGAAGGGGTTCGTGCTGACCTGCCAGTCTCACCCCACGAGCGACGCCGTCACCGTCGACTACGACGCCTAGTCCCGCGCCCCGGGCACCTTGGCTGCGGTTGCCCGGGCCCATGGTGACGGCGTGACCCACCGTCGGCGGCCTTCTGCCTGTCGTCGACGGTGAGTCACGCTCGGCCCCTGAGATCTGCTGGGTCGTGACCGGTCAGAGGATGAGCGAGCCGAACACGAACCCGAGCGCCACGGCGATGGCGATGTTGATCAGGCCGGGGACGATGAAGGGGTGGTTGAACACCGCCTTGCCGATCTGGGTGGTGCCGGTGTCGTCCATCTGCACCGCGGCGAGGAGCGTCGGGTACGTGGGGAGGATGAACAGCGCGGAGACCGCCGGGAAGGCCGCGACCGCTGCGAACGGCGCGACGCCGATCGCCAGGGCCGTCGGTATGAGTGCCTTGGTCGTGGCCGCCTGCGAGTAGAGCAGGGCCGAGGCGAAGACCAGGACAACGGCCAGCAGCCATGGCTGGTTGCTGAGCAGGTCACCGGAGAAGCTCATGATCTCTTTCTCATGGGCGCTCACGAACGTGGTGCCCATCCAGGCGACGCCCAGCACACAGATGGCTGCGCTCATCCCCGACTTGAACGTCGACGCGGACAGGATGTCGTTGGTCGGGGCCTTGCACGCGAGCACGATGACGGCGGCGGTCGACAGCATGAAGGCGATGATCGCCTGGTCGCGGGTCATCACCGGATCGGTGATCAGGCCGACGTTCTTGCTGATGGCCGTGGCATACCCCATCACGCTGAGCAGGCCGGCCAGGAAGATGAGCACGGACAGCTTTGCCTTGGGCGCAATCACCCGTTCCCGGCGCTCTTCGCGCACCAGGGTGCCCACGGCCTGGCGTGGCTCAGTGTCGGCACCGGCGCTGAGCGCGGTGCTTGCGGTGTTGCCTCGGGCCCCTGGCGCCATGGCAGGTTGCTGGTGCTCCTTGACCATGACGGTGCC
Source organism: Actinomycetota bacterium (assembly GCA_040006795.1). Lineage (GTDB taxonomy): Bacteria > Actinomycetota > Actinomycetes > Actinomycetales > Dermatophilaceae > UBA4719. The sequence continues at coordinate 22,361 of JBDTWH010000046.1, forward strand.
CGCGGCAAGGCGCCGCTGGTACTCGGGATGGGTGCTGAGCTCGGTGGTGCCCCGGACCTTGTCGACCGCCATCATGATGCCGGCGGTGGCCATGCAGGCGAGGAAGGTCGACGGGATGGCCACCGCCAGAAGCTGGAGGTAGTCGATCCCCTTCTTCTCCAGCACGCCCGAGAAGAACACCACGGCGGCCGAGATCGGCGAGGCCGTGATGGCGATCTGCGAGGCCACGACGGCCACCGAGAGTGGCCGTGAGGGACGGATGTTGTTCTCCTTGGCCACCTCGATGATGACGGGCATCGTCGAGAACGCGGTGTGACCGGTGCCTGCCATCAGGGTCATCAGGTAGGTGATGACCGGGGCCAGGAAGGTCAGGTGCTTAGGGTTCCTGCGCAGGATGCGATCCGCCAGGTCGACCAGGTAGTCCATCCCACCGGCCACCTGCATCGCGGCGATAGCCACGATCACGGACATGATGATCGACACGACGTCCAGCGGCATCTCGCCAGGTTTCAGCCCGAGCAGGGCCAGCACCAGGACGCCGAGGCCGCCGGCGAATCCGATGGCTATCCCGCCGAGCCGGGCTCCGATGAAGATGGCTGCCAGGACGACCCCGAACTGGACGGCGATCATCGGGCGTCACCCATGAGCAGGGTGGAGCGGTCCTGGTCGGCCCGGACTGCGTGAACGCCGTGGCCGGTGTCGGCCGGCACCTTCTTCGCACCCCGCAGATCATCTTCGTTTCGGACGTCTGTCTTCACTGGTGCCTTCTTCTGATCGGCCCGGCGAGGCGGCGACTTCAGGTCGTCCGGAGGTCGGGTGCATGGGTCTGACATCTGTCTCCAACCCGCGGACAGGCGACTCGGCATCTCTGAGCTGTGGAGATGGGCGCCCGTACGGGTGAGCCCCACAGGAGACCGCCCTGGGCTCCGATGAAAGCGCTTTCACGATAAGCCGGATCGAGACGCCTTCCGAGGACGAAGGTCCCGCTCCCTGCCGGGGTCGGCGGTGATCCGAGTCACTACTGCTGGGGTCTGGCCGTGGCCCAGCCGGGAGGGGCCTCGTCTTCTGGGGGTATGGGAACCACCGTGCTGACTGCGGTGATGTTCCCGTGCACGTCGCGGACCTCGGCGCCGGCGTTCACGCCGTCCTGCCCGGCGGACACGGTGAACGTCTGCGGCCCGATCATCGGGGAGACCAGGCGGTAGGCGAGCTGCCCGCCGACGAGCCCCCCGCCATGGCGGCGAACCAGCTCGGCCATCATCAGCGCCTGGAGCGGGCCGTGCACGATGAGGTCGCTGTACCCTTCCTCCCGGACCCAGTTGTGGTCGTAGTGGATCCGGTGAGCGTTGTAGGTCAGGGCGGAGAACCGGAACAGCAGCGCCTCATCGGCGGTGAGGGTCAGCGAAGGCTCCCGAGGTGCCTGCTGAGGTACGTCCTGGAGCGTGCCTGCCTGCATGGCAAGGCTGGATCCTGGTGTGCGGTAGACGATGTCGTTCTCGTCAACGATCAGCACCCGCCCGTCCTGGGAGTACTCGTTGCGGACCGTGACGAAGGTGAGCGGCCCGGTGCTGCCCTGCTTCTGCCGGGTGCCGGTCACCCACGTCGTTCGGGTGGCGGGCCTGCCGAACACGAGCGGCGCGTGGGTGCTGACCCTGCCCCCCGCGAACATTCGCTTCTGGCCCGCCGCGGGCGGGGCCGGGATACCGAAGGTGGGGTGACCGTCCGGGCCCAGGTCGGCATGCGGACGCTTCTCCAGCAGATGGACCCAGTGCCACAGCGGGGGCAGCTGACCGGCCGGTATGCCGGTGCCGAGCAGGTTCGCCAGGGCCTCTGACGGCTCCGGGGTGATCAGCTCAGTTCTGACCACCCGCTGTGCACCCTCGTTCATGCTCTCCCCCTCGCCCGGCTGAGGACTCTGCGGGCCCGCAGGATGACGGGTGCGTCGACCATCTGAGCGCCCACGCGTAGCACGCCCCCGGCCGGGGACACCTCCAGGATGTCGCGTGCCCAGGCGATCTCCTCGGCGCCCGGGCTGAAGGCGGCGTTGACGACCTCCACCTGGCTGGGATGGATGCAGAGCTTGCCGGTGAAGCCGAGACTGCGGGCGCGTGCGGCATCTGCACCCGACCTCGACGGGTCATCCAGGGCGGTGGTGACCCCGTCCACCGGCCCTGGCAGCCCCGCTGCCCGGGAGGCGACCACCAGCGTCGAGCGGGCCATCAGCATCGCCTCGTCCTCGATCGACGAGTCGATGTCAGCCGCGAAGTCGAGGTGACCGAAGGCCAGACGGGTCACGCCGGCCGCGGACGCGAGCTGGACGGCCCGCACGACGCCGAGGGCAGTCTCGATGAGCGCCACGATCTCGACGTCCCGCCCCAGTCGCTGATGCAGGAGCTCCAGCGCGGCCGGGTCGTCGGCCATCGGAACGACGACGGCCTGTAGCCCCGGCAGCCCGGCGAGCGCGGTCACATCCTGGTGGTAGTGAACGCTGCTGGTGCCGTTGACCCGGACCGCGCACCGGCCGTCCGCAGAGAGCCACCCCGCGACGGAGTCGCGGGCGCTTGGCTTCGCGTCCTGCGGCACGGCGTCCTCGAGGTCGACGATGACGAGGTCCGTGGCTGTGGCCGCGGCCTTGGCGAAACGTTCCGGGCGGTTGCCAGGGACGAACAACAAGGTTCTCGCCGTGGCGGCCGGGCCGGGGGCAGGCAGCGGGTTCGTCCCGGCTGCCGGCTCAGGGAGCGCTGTCATCTCAGGGCGCCACCGTTCCTCGCTTGACGAGCTGGCGGGCGATGACGTTGCGCTGGATCTCGTTGGTTCCCTCGCCGACGATCATCAGCGGCGCGTCGCGGAAGTAGCGCTCGACGTCGAACTCGGTGGAGTAGCCGTACCCGCCGTGGATGCGAACTGCGTCCAGCGCTATCTCCATGGCGACCTCGGAGGCGAACAGCTTCGCCATACCGGCCTCCATGTCTGCGCGCTTCCCGGCATCGAACTTCCGTGCGGCGAACAGGGTCAGCTGGCGGGCGGCGGTGAGCTTGGTGACCATCTCGGCCAGGTAGTTGCCGATCGACTGGTGCTTCCAGATCGGGACTCCGAAGCTCTCTCTCTCCTGGGAGTAGCGCAGCGAGTCCTCGAGCGCGGCCCGCCCGACCCCCAGGGCACGACCGGCAACCTGTAGCCGGCCGACCTCCAGCCCGCGCATCATCTGGGCGAAGCCGGTGCCCTCGGAGTCGCCCAGCAGAGAGGACACAGGCACGTGCATCTGCTCGAAGGCGATCTCGCAGCTCTCCACGCCCTTGTAGCCCAGCTTGGGCAGGTCCCGCGAGAGGGTGAAACCAGCAGTGGAGGGTCCCTTCTCCACCAGCAGGATCGAGATGCCCTTGTGCTTCGGGCGGGCCGCCGGGTCGGTCTTGACGAGCAGGGCGATCAGGTCGGACTTGCGTGCGTTGGAGATCCAGGTCTTGGAGCCGTTGATGACGTACTCGTCGCCGTCCCGCGTGGCGGTCGTGGTGATGGCCTGCAGGTCGGAGCCGCCGCCGGGCTCGGTCAGCGCCATGGTGGCTCGCAGCTCACCGGTGGCCATCCTGGGCAGGTACGTGTCCTTCTGCTCCTGGGTGCCATAGTCCTGCAGGAGCTTGGCGACGACGGTGTGGCCGCCCATCGCCCCGGCCAGGCTCATCCAGCCGCGCGAGAGCTCTTCGGTGACGAGCACGTAGCAGGGTGTGCTCACCCTGGCCTCGCCCCACGGCTCCGGGATGGCCAGCCCGAAGATGCCGAGCTCCTTCATCGTCTCGATGAGCTTCTCGGGGTAGGTGTTGGTGTGATCCAGCTCCTGGACCACGGGTTTCACATCCCGGTCGACGAACTCCCGGACGAGCTTGACGATCTCGCGTTCCTCGTCGGACAGGCCTTCCATGGTGGATCTCCTCGCTGTGTGCGCCATCTTGTCGGTGTCGTCGGTTTGGTATCGCGGTGTCGGGCGGCCGGGTGCGCTCAGCCAGGGGCGCGGGCCAGGTGGGTCCGCAGCAAGCCCGCCGCGGACGCCCAGGTGATGTCCCCGGGCTGAACGGGTATGCCGGCCAGGCAGTCCCCGATCTTCAGGCGCAGGTCCTGGTCGGTGGCCGGGTTCTGCGGGGAACCGGGCGGGGAAGCCAGAGCGGCCCGGTGCACCCCCTCGTCGGTGTGCACCGCAATCTCGACCTCGCCGGCGAGCAGATGGTCCCCGCCTTCGGTCAGGTCGACCTCGACGAGCTCGATCAGGCGGGTGACCGCCGGCCGGCCAACCTGCGTGTCGCTGAACGTGGCGAAGCCGATGTGCTCGTCGAGAAGGGCCGCCACGACGGCGTACTCCAGGCTGAACTTGGCTTCCAGACCCGTCCGCGGCCGGGAGTGGATGAGCGGCTTGACGGTGACCCTTGGCGTTCGCACCACGATCCGCCGGATCGACGAGAGGTCAGCACCGCCGGCTCGCAGTGCCGCCGCGGCGCCGATGGGCCGTTGCAGGGCGTAACAGCAGGGGTAGAGCTTGATGGCCAGGCCGTCGGGGATGATCGCCGGATCGGTGAGGTCCACCAGCGTGGGCGACCCCCCGAGCAACGCGATCCAGTCGTCCACGGCATACGAGTCCGCAGACGCCCCTGCGGCTGCCAGCCGGGCGGCCCGCACGCCCGCATGCGCGGCGAAGCCGATCTGCAACGACTTGCCGTCGGTGCCGAAGCTTCGCTGCACCCCGCCCGCCGCCGGGACGGCCAGTGCCATGGCTCGCGCGACCCCGTCGGAGTCAAGACCCAGAGCGAGCGCAGCCCCGGCCGCGGCGCCGATCGCACCTGCCGTGGTGGTGGCGTGCCAGCCGGCGGAATAGTGCGGCCAGCCAAGCGCGGTGCCCACCCGGGCCATGACTCCGGCGCCGGCCAGATAGCTTCGCGGCCCGGCACCCAGCGACAGCGCGACCGGGACGCACACCGTGCTGATGTGCGTGGTGGAGGGCAGGTGCAGGTCGTCGAAGTCGATGATGTGGCAGGCCACCGCCCACTGCGCCACTTCAGGCAGGACCACGGCGATGTCGAGGATCGGCTCCCCGCGGGCGGCGAGCCCCACGGCGACGGTATCCAGCAGGGCCCGGTCGGCCAGCGCACGGTCCTGCTCACCCGGCTCCAGAGTTACAGCCCATTCCGCCAGGGCGGTCGTGATGCTCGGCCGGACGTTCCCCAGGCCGCTCATCAGTGCCAGATCCCGGGCGTGCCGGCCATGCCGAGCTCGGCCAGGATCTTCTCGGTGTGCTGGCCGGGTCCGGGTATCGGCCCCATCACCGGTTCGTCGCCGTCGAGCGTGGCCGGCGGGACGAGCGCCCTGATCGGCCCCACGGGGGAGTCGACCACCCGCCAGCGGTTTCGGGCGGCCAGCTGTTCGTGCTCCACCAGTCCGGCCAGGTCGCGCAGCCGTGCGTTCGCGATGCCGGCCGCCTCGAGCCGGTCGATGGCCTCGTCAGCGCTGATGCTGCAGAAAGCCGACTCGATCTCGGCAGTCAGGTCTTCCCGGTGCACCACCCGAAGGCTGTTGGTCACGAACCGACCGTCGACGGCCAGGCCCGGGCTGCCGAGAACCTGGTCGCAGAAGATCGCCCACTCACGCTCGTTCTGGATGCCGAGGAAGACCTGCTCGCCGCCGGCGCAGGGAAATGGCCCGTAGGGGGCGATTGCCGCATGCGAGGCGCCGCTGCGAACCGGGGACGCGCCGCCATACCAGGAGTAGTACATCGGGTGGCCCATCCACTCGCCGAGAGCCTCGAGCATGGAGATGTCCAGGGTCGCGCCCTCGCCGGTCCGGCCCTTGCGCAACAGCGCGGTCAGCACTCCGGTGTAGGCATACATGCCGGCGGCGATGTCGGCGACCGAGATGCCCACCTTGGCAGGGTCGTCGGCCGAACCGGTGACCGACATCAGGCCTGCCTCGCACTGCACGAGCAGGTCGTAGGCTTTCTTCGACGCGTAGGGCCCGCCGGCGCCGTAGCCAGAGATCGAGACGTGGACCAGTCCCGGGTGCCTGGCCCGCAGCTGCGCCGCTCCCAGACCGAGCCGTTCGGCGGCCCCGGGGGCGAGGTTCTGCACGAAGACATCCGCCGTGGCGACCAGGGCCTCCATCACCTGCTGGCCGGCCTCGGTCTTCAGGTCGAGGGCGATCGACTCCTTGGACCGGTTGAGCCAGACGAAGTGCGAGGACATACCCCTGACCGTCTCGTCGTAGTCGCGGGCGAAGTCGCCCGGGCCGGGTCGCTCCACCTTGATGACCCGGGCGCCGAGATCGGCGAGCTGACGGGTCGCGAACGGTGCTGCCACGGCCTGCTCGATGGAGACGACCGTCAAACCTTCCAGGGGACGCATGTCGTTACTCCTCCAGCAGAGCGGGTGATGGATCTGGTGCCAGGCTCCGCCCGAGCCGTGACCTGTGCGAGTAGTGCCGGGGCAGGAAGTCGCTGACGGCATGCTCGAGGACCTCGCCCTGGCGGTCGACGTAGGTGCGTTCGATGTGCAGGATCGGTATGCCGGTGGCGCAGCCGAGGTGCGCGGCGAGGTCCTGGTCGGCGGCCGTGGCCGAGACCACCTGCTCGGCCTCGGCGATGTCGTTGCCGTGGCTCTCGATCAGCCCGATGACGGTGGAGGTGGTGTGCACGCCGGGATCGGCCAGCTCGCGGCATCCGGCCAGGGACCGCGCGATCCTGGGCGGCAGGTAGACGCGCGTGACACAGAAGGCCTCTCCCTGGTGACGACGCAGGAATGTCAGCGAGTGGACCAGCGGGTCATCCAGCCGAAGTTTTGTGGCCGCAGCACGGTCGACTGTCGCGGAAAGCGGGTCGACGAGCTCGAAGTCGGTGTCGACCTGCAGGTTCAACAGGTCGTCGACGGTGCCGAAGGGCCGGCGGTACCGCGTCTCTGGCGGAGTCACGAAAGTTCCCCGGCCCTGGACCCGGTAGACCAGCCCCTCACCGACGAGCTCCTGGAAGGCGCGGCGGACGGTCTGCCTGCTGAGGTGGTGCTCCACGGCCAGGGCCAGCTCGGTGGGAAGTGGGAGCGCCTCGTCGAACTCATCGCGGAAGATCTGCTCGCGCAGCAGCTGGGTCAGCAGGCGGTAGCTGCTCTCGCCGCGGCGCGGAGGCCTGAGTGGCATGGCGGTTTCCTCGAGGGAGACGAATTTGTACGGCCATTTATAGTATGGCCGTACAAATTAGTCAACTGGCGCTCGAGTGGGCGAGGTCGGTTTGACCTGACCAACATACGGTATTACCGTATGCCAATCACATGGCTGACCGAACGATCGGCAGGCTGCCGGTTCTTGAGACGAGACACATTTCAAGGGGAGTGGTGAGGTCGACTGACGCACCAGATCAGGGCACGGACGAGGACCACCATCACCACTTCGGAGGATCGTATGCGCAGTCGTATCTCGCGAACCACAATCATGGTCGGCGTCATAGCCGTCACGTCTCTGGCGCTTGCCGGCTGTGGCGGAGCCCGCAGCCAGACGGACGCCGCTGGCAGCGACGCAAAGACGTACACGTTGAAGTTCTCGTACGTCACCACTGAGGCCACCCCCAAGGGCAAGGCAGCCACGAAGTTCAAGGAGCTTGTCGAGGCCAAGAGCGCCGGCAAGATCAAGGTCCAGGTCTTCCCGAACTCCGAGCTCTACGGTGACAAGGACGAGCTGCAGGCACTGCAGTCCAACAGCGTCCAGATGCTGGCTCCGTCAAGCGCGAAGTTCACCACGATCGCCCCCCAGCTGCAGGTGCTCGACCTGCCCTTCCTGTTCAACACCGTTGAGGACATCCCGAAGGTCGTCACCAAGGACAGCGCGGTGGGCAAGGCCATCTTTGAGAACGAGAAGCTTGCCGCCAACAACATCAAGGTGATGGGTCTGTGGGACAACGGCTTCAAGGTCATCACCTCCAACAAGGAGATGCGCACGCCCGCCGACCTGAAGGGCCTCAGCTTCCGCATCCAGCCCTCCGACGTACTGCGCTCGCAGTTCCAGGCCTGGGGCGGCAAGGCCACCCCGATGGCCTTCTCCGAGGTGTACAACGCGCTGCAGCAAGGCGTTATCGACGGCCAGGAGAACACGTACTCCAACACCGCCTCGCAGAAGATGCACACCGTTCAGAGCAACCTGACAGAGACCAACCACGGCTACCTCGGCTACGTGCTCGTGGTGAACAACACGTGGTTCACGGCACTGCCGGCCGACCTGCAGAAGGTCGTGCAGGACTCCGCTGACGAGGCCAGCATCTACAACCGCCAGATCGCGCACGAGGTCAACCTCGCTGCGAAGGCCGAGATCGTGAAGGCAGGAAAGACCAAGATCCTCGTGCCCACCGCGGCCGAGCGGCAGGCGTTCAAGGATGCAGTGGTCCCGAGCGTCTGGATGAAGTACGAGAGCCTCATCGGCAAGGACCTCATCGCTGAGCTCCTCAGCCAGCAGAGCTAGTCGCCGACAGAGCTAGTCGCCGACGATCGGGCGACCCGGGAGACCGGGCCGCCCGACCGTCTCTTCCGGAGGTCTCATGACCCGCTTCAACAAGGTACTGACCGCTGTTGAGAACGTCCTCGCCGCTGGAACCCTCGGGGCTGCTGTCTTCATCGCGGCCCTGGCGATCGTCCTGCGGGCGGTCAGCGGGGTCTTCCTCTTCTGGTCGGAGGAGGCGGTCATCTACCTGATCATCTTCTCGACGTTCCTCGGCGCGGTGATCACGCTGCGCGAGAGCGAGCACGTGAACGTCGACATCATCCCCGTCTTCCTAGGCAGGCGCGGCAAGAAGTACATGGCGATCCTGGCCAGTCTCATCACCATCGCCTACCTGGGCGGGATCGGCTTCTTCGCCTGGAGGCTGATCTTCGAGCCGTTCTCCTTCAGTACGATCACCCCCGCGCTCAAGCTGCCCCTGTGGGCGGTCGAGCTCGCCGTGCCCATTGGCTTCACCCTGATGTTCTACAGAGCCGTGGAGATCCTCGTGCGCACCATCAGGTACGGCGCCGCCGAGACCACGGTCGAGGAGGCCCTCGAGATGGAGGCCGCAGCCCTCGGCCTGGAGGTCCAGGACCTCAACGTGGTCGATGACGAGAACGACGGGAAGGCCAAGCCATGACCGAGGCAACGATCGCGCTGGTTGTCATCCTTTTCGCCCTGTTGCTGTCCTCGGCGCCGATCGCGGTGGCCCTGGGAGGCACGGCCTTCCTCTACTTCCTCTACTTCACCACCACTCCCCTGACCCAGGTCCCCGAGCGCCTCTTCAACGCACTGAACACCTTCCCGCTCATGGCCATCCCCTTCTTCGTCCTTGCCGCGAACATCATGAGCCGCGGCGGCATCAGCAAGCGGCTGACCGACCTCGGCAACGCCATGGTGGGGCACTACCGCGGCGGCATGGCCATGACGGCCGTGCTCTCCTGCATGTTCTTCGCAGCGATCTCGGGCTCCAGCCCGGCAACCGTGGTGGCGGTGGGCACGCTGATGATCCCGGCGATGATGGCCGCCGGATACCCGAAGAAGTTCTCGACCGGTCTGATCGCCAGCTCCGGTTCGCTGGGCATCCTGATCCCGCCCTCGATCCCGCTGATCGTCTACGGGATCGTCACCGAGCAGTCCATCGGCGACCTGTTCCTGGCCGGTGTCATTCCGGGGCTCATGGCCGGGGCAATGCTGATCGGACTGGTCGTCCTGATCTCGCGCAGGCGCGGCTATGGCCAGGCCGAGGACGCGGTCCCGATGACCCGGCGGCAGAAGCTCAAGGCGTTCCGTGACGCCATCCTGTCGCTGATGATGCCGGTCATCGTCCTGGGCGGCATCTACGGCGGCATCTTCACACCTACCGAAGCGGCGGCGGCCTCGGTGGTCTACGCCCTGGTCGTCTCCGTGTTCATCTACAAGCAGCTGACCGTGAAGGACCTCTCACGGGTCCTGCTCGGCTCGGCCAAGACCTCCGCGATGATCATGTTCATCATCGCCAACGGGAT
>JBDTWH010000047.1:0-11674 GCA_040006795.1 Actinomycetota bacterium
GCCGGAGTCGATCGCCAGCTGGTAGGCGTCGGCGGCCTCGGTGGGGTGGCCCAGATGCCAGTGCACCACGCCGAGGCCGTACGCCCCCCGTGGTGCTGCTTCGGTATGACCGGAGTCGATCGCCAGCTGGTAGGCGGCTGCGGCCTCGGTGGGGTGGCCGAGCGACTGTTGCAGGTCCCCGAGGTTTACCGCCGCCCTCGGTGCCGCGGTGGGGTGGCCGGAGTCGATCGCCAGCTGGTAGGCGGCTGCCGCCTCCGTCGGGTGACCGTGCTCCTTGTGCAGGTTTCCGAGTCCAAGCGCTGCTTGCGCGCTCAGGTCGGGATTGCCGGAGTCGATCGCCAGCTGATAGGCGGCGCCGGCCTCCGCGGGATGGCGTTCCTTCTCCAGGTCCGCGAGGTAGAGCATCGCGTGTGGCGACGCGGTGGCATGGTCAGACTCGATTGCCAGCCAGTAGGCGTCCGTCGCCTCTGTGGGGCGTCCCAGCAGCTCGTGCAGGAGCCCGAGGACGAGCGCCGCCATCGGGGCTGCGTCGGGGTGGCCCGAGTCGATGGCCAGCTGGTAGGCGGCCGCCGCCTCTGTGGGGTGGCCTTCCTCCTTGTGCAGGTCCCCGAGGCTGAGTGCCGCCCTGGGTCCTGCCTCGGCGTCGCCGGAGTCGATCGCCAGCTGATAGGCGGCTGCTGCCTCTGTGAGCTCGCCCTTCTCTTTGTGCAGGTTCCCGAGCTCCAGATGCTGAGCTCCAAGGTCGGACGCCTCACCCACCGATTCTGTCATCCCCCCAGACTGTCCCGTCGCAACGAGATTGGCTGACGCTCGGGTCGAGAGATGTGTCACAACCATTTCCTGCGCGGGGTGCCGCGTGCGGCGGCTCACTCCGTACGCGGCAGCCGTTCAGATGCGCCGGAGGGCAAGGACGGGGATGGTGCGGACGCCTGCCGTCTTCTCGGCATATCCGGCGAAGCCGGGGTAACGGCTCGCCTGCTTCTGGTAAATGCGGTCACGGTCCTCACCCTCGAGCTCACTCACGCTCACCGGGTAGGTCGCGGTTCCGACCTCAACCCGGGCCACGCCTGCGGCCTTGAGGTTGTTGTACCAGTCCGGATTGGTCGGGGCGCCGGCCTTGGAGGCGAAGACGTAGAAGGTCCTGGGGTCATCGTCATCGGCCAGGTACATCATCGGGGTCACGTACTCGCGGCCGCTCCTGCGTCCCCGGTGATGCAACAGGGTGATAGGGGCGCCTTCGAACGCACCTCCGACTCTGCCTTCGTTGGCCTGGAACTCGGCGATGGTCTTTGCGTTCCAGTCGTTCATCCTGGTCACCCTCCATGGTTCAGGTCGCGGACCCTGCAGTCTCTTCAACGCGGCGCCGTTGCCGGTGCTTCCGGCGCAGGACGGTGAGGGTGCGCCCGGCCTCGTCTCACACGTGGTTCCTGCGTGGCAGGGTTGGGTCATGCAGCCGCGTGAACCAGCCCATCTTGTCAGCCCTCGCGCTGTCGCCTACTGGACGATCAGGGCCGTGCCGCTATGGATCCTGGTGCTGGCGGGGGAGCTGTTCTGGTTGTGGGGCACCCGAGATCATGTCGGCAGGGGATGGACCATTGTCGGCCTGACCGTCCTGTTCGCGGCGACGCACCTCGTGGTCATGCCCCGTTGGCGGTACCGCGTTCATCGCTGGGAAGTGACTGCCACGGCCGTCTACACCCAATCCGGCTGGATCAGCCAGGAGCGACGGATCGCCCCGATCTCACGGGTCCAGACCGTCGATACCGAGCGGGGTCCGCTGGAGCAGCTGTTCAGACTTGCCAACGTGACCGTGACCACCGCATCAGCGGCCGGGCCACTGCGGATCCACGGGCTTGACCGTGCCACGGCCGAGGGCCTGGTCGCAGAGCTCACCGAGGTCACCAGTCATAGCGAGGGCGACGCGACGTGAGCGTTCCGGGGGGTGGACAGAACGTCTCCTGGCGCCGCCTGAATGCCCGGATGCTGCTTGTCCACCCCGTCCGTGAGCTCGGCCAGGCCATTCCCGCGCTTATCGGCCTGGTCCTGGCAGGTCGTGCCATGGGAGACGGACAGATGTGGTGGCTGGCTCCCGTGGGTGTTGTCGTGGTCATCACGCTGAGCGTGCTTCGTTGGCTCACCACCACCTACCGCATCACACCGGAGCAGGTTCAGCTGCGGACCGGTCTGCTGCAGCGCAAGACCATCTCCACTCCCGCGGACCGCGTCCGCACCGTTCACGTGACAGCCTCGGCCTTACACAGGATCCTGGGGCTGGCGAAAGTTGAGATCGGCACGGGGAGCCATGAGTCGGGCAGCGGGCTGTCACTCGACTCGCTCGGGGTCCAGGAGGCCGCAGGGTTGCGCGCCGAGCTCCTGCATCGCAGCGCCGTGGCGTCCCCCGACCTGGCGGGCGCATCGGCGCCCCGGCCACCTGCTGCCGACGTCCTCAGGCCGGCGCTGCCAGCGGATGAGGAGACCGGGATACCCGACAGGACTGAGCTGGAGCAGGGCGCGGAGCCGGACGATGAGACCGAGCTGGCCAGGCTGGACCCCGGCTGGGTGCGGTTCTCCCCGTTCACCATGTCGGGGGTCCTGAGTGCCGCCGCGATCCTCGGTATCGGTTCGAGGCTCTTCGACCAGCTCGGGGTCTCTGCCACCGAGGTGGGGCCGATCAGGCGGGGCCTGGACTACGTCGGGCGAAACCCGGTCTGGCTTGACGTCGTCCAGGGGCTGCTCGCCCTCTTCATCCTCGTCACGGTGCTGTCGATCGGTGGCTACATCCTGTCCTACTGGGGCTTCCGCCTGACCCGGCATCCTGGTGGCAGCCTTCAGATCACCCGGGGGCTGCTGACGACGAGAGCCACCAGTATCGAGGAACGGCGGCTGAGGGGGGTCGAGCTCGCGGAGCCTCTGCTGCAGCGGGCCGTCCGGGCAGCACGGTTGAGCAGCATCACGACCGGCCTGAAGTCCAGGGGCGGTGCCGACGGCGGCAGCTCGATACTGCTGCCCCCGGCTCCGCGCGGGGTGGCACGTGAGGTGGCCGCTCAGATCCTGCGGGACTCGGCACCGCTGGACGTGGCGCTGACCGCCCATGGCCCGGCCGCCCGGCGTCGCCGCTTCACTCGCGCTCTGCTGGGGGCTCTGGTCCTCATCGTGGCAGCCGGTGCGGCCGTCTCCATGGGTGCCTCGCCATGGGTCGTGCCAGCTGCCGCCCTGGCCGTCCCCGTCGCGCTTCTGCTCGCGGTCGATCGCTACCGATCACTCGGCCACGCCATTGCCGGCAGATACCTCGTTACCCGGGCGGGCTCGCTCTCTCGGCGCCGAGACGTGATCGAGTGCGACGGCATCATCGGCTGGAACGTGCGCCAGACGTTCTTCCAGCGGCGTGCCGGCCTGTCGACGCTGACCGCGACCACGGCTGCAGGCAGGCAGCGGTATGCCGTCACTGACGTTCCGCTGCCGCTCGCGCTTGCGCTCGCAAGCCGGGCACTGCCAGGGCTGCTGGACGAGTTCCTTGTGCCCGAGACCCCTGAGCAGCGCTAGATCCAGCTGGGCAGCCACATCCGCATCTGCCACTGCGAGTACGGGATGACCTGCGCGGTGTAGATCGGGTAGAAGAAGGCGAAGCAGGCGACGCTGGCGATCACGAAGATGCCGGCCGCCAGAAGGCCCAGCCGCCGGTGGCGAGGTGAGGCTTGTGGTCCTCCGATGCCGAGCCCGATGACGTAGACGACCGCCAGCACCACGAACGGCACGAAGGCGACCTCGTAGAAGCTGAAGATGGTGCGGTGCTGGTAGTTGAACCACGGCAGGTATCCGCCCGCCAGGCCTGCCAGGATCGCGCCGGCGCGCCAGTCGCGGTGCAGCGCCCACATGAAGAGCAGGACGAAGATCGCGAGCACCGCGCCCCACCACAGGGTCGGGGTGCCGATCGAGGTGATCGCCTTGGCGCACTGGTCGACCGTGCAGCCGTCCGAGCCCTTTTTCGGCCCCTGGTAGTAGAACGACGTCGGCCTGCCCTGGATCAGCCAGGACCAGGGACTGGTCTTGTACGGATGGTCCGAGGTCACGCTGAGGTGGAACTTGAGGATCTCCTCGTGGTACTGCCACCACGAACGGAGGGAGTCGGGCACCCAGGCGAAGGTGGTGGCCTTGTGCGTGGCCGCCCACTGCCGGTCGTAGGCATCGGTCGAGATGAACCAGCCGGCCCAGGAACCGATGTAGACCGAGACCGTCAGGAACACCATCAGCACACCGGCGTACACCCCGTCCAGCATGACGGCGCCCCACCACCAGCGCTCAACGCCGGCGGCGCGGCGGGCGCCCATATCCCAGAAGACGGTCATCAGTCCGAAGGCGACCAGGAAGAACACACCGGACCACTTGGTGCCGGTTGTCAGACCGAGGCAGATTCCGGCGACCCACAGCCAGGGGCGCCAGCCGAGCCAGGGACCGTACTTCATCGGGTCCTTTTTGCCGACCTCCACGCCCCCGTCGGCGTGTGCGACCTTGATGGCACCCACCCTGCGCGCCAGCACCTCCCGGGAGTGGTCGCGGTCGATGAGCAGGGCGCAGAATGCGGCAAACGCCCAGAACATCACGATGAGGTCCAGCAGGCCGGTCCGTGAGTGGACGAAGTGCTGGCCGTCGAAGGCCAGCAAGATGGCGGCGATGGTGCCCAGCAGCGTCGACCCGAACATGCGCCGGGCGGCACGGCCGATCATCAGGATCGAGAGGGTGCCCAGCAGGGCGATCGAGAACCGCCATCCGAACGAGCTGGTCGAACCGAAGATCCACTCGCCGAACCCGATGACCCACTTGCCCACCGGGGGATGGACCACCAGGTCACCCTCGGTGCCGAAGACGTTCGGGGTGCCCTTGGTGAACAGCGCGTCCGGGGTCTTGATGCTTGCGGCGACCCTTCGCTCCTGGCCGTACCAGATCATCGAGACGCCCTGCTTGACGTAGTACGTCTCGTCGAAGACCAGCTGGTTGGGGCGGCCGAGCTGCCAGAACCGAAGGAAGCCGCCGATCGCCGCGACGATCAGCGGCCCCAGCCAGCCCCACAGCACGTCGGAAGGCCTGAATCCGAGCAGCCTTGAGCGCAGCTGCTCAGTGGAGGTCATGGCGAACATCGTATGCAGCCCCGCTGCCCCTGTGCGAACCTGGCCCTGGGCGAAGCTCCCTACGGAAGCTGCCGGATGCGACCGTGCGCCGGCACTGCGTGATCACGAACTGGCAGGATCGACGACGTGACCAACTCCGCAAAGGGTGTCCTCGTTCTCGCTGCAACACCGATCGGCGACCCGCGGGACGCCGCGCCGCGACTGACCCAGGAGATCGCGACCGCCGACGTCGTCGCTGCCGAGGACACCAGGCGTTTCAGCCGTCTGTGCCGCTCGCTCGAGGTCAGGCCGTCGGGGTCCGTCGTGAGCTATCACGAGCACAACGAGGCGACCCGCACCGAGGATCTGCTGGCCCGGCTGTTGAGCGGCGCGCGTGTCCTGGTGGTGACCGATGCCGGAATGCCATCCGTGTCCGA
The DNA here is from genome assembly GCA_040006795.1 of Actinomycetota bacterium. Taxonomy (GTDB): domain Bacteria; phylum Actinomycetota; class Actinomycetes; order Actinomycetales; family Dermatophilaceae; genus UBA4719. The sequence continues at coordinate 5,543 of JBDTWH010000047.1, forward strand.
CCCCGGGTATCGCCTCGTGGTCGCAGCGGCTGAAGCCGGGGTGAAGGTGACCTGCGTGCCCGGGCCGAGCGCGGTCCTGATGGCGCTTGCGGTGTCGGGACTCCCGGTGGATCGCTTTTGTTTTGAGGGGTTCCCGTCCAGAAAGGCAGGGGAGCGCCTGCGCGGCTTCCAGTCGCTGGCGCGGGAGCGCCGGACGCTCATCTTCTTCGAGGCGCCACACCGGCTGGACGCGACGCTGGCCGCGATGGCTGAGGCATTCGGCCCCGATCGGCCCGCAGCAGTATGCCGGGAGCTGACCAAGACGTACGAAGAGGTCAGGAGGGGGCCTCTGGCCGAGCTCGCGCAGTGGGCGGCGCTGGGGGTCAAGGGCGAGATCACCGTCGTGGTCGGTGGGGCACCCGCTGAGGTGAGCGACCCCGAGACAGCAGTAGCCGCGGTGCTGGATCGCGTTGCCGGAGGCGAACGTCTCAAGGATGTGTGCGCCGATGTGGCGGCGGCCACCGGACTGAGCCGCAACGACCTCTACAACGCGGCGCTGATCGCCCGACGATGAACCCTCAGGTCTGGGCGGTCACCGGTTAGCCATCCGGGCGGCCGCGGCCCGCAGTGCCGGGTCGGTGTTTGACGACAGCCCTCCGTCGGTGAAACCCGCCTCTGCCACCGAGATGAGCGCGCCCTTCTGGACGGAGGCATACCCGGAGTCCGGCATCGCCTCAGGTGCGCCCGGATAGGTCTTGCCCTCACGCAGCAGGTCGTTGAGATTGCCGGTTCCGTTGGCGTCCAGGACCTGCTTGATCGAGGCGGCCGCCTCCGCGGACTTCATCTGTATCCGTGAGACGACAAAGAGCGCAGGGCGACCGCTGACCTGGCCCGTTGTCAGGGACCGGGTGGCTTTCACGCAGTTCTGGGCCTCGAAAGACTTCTTCGTGCTCCCGTGCGAGTGGCCTGCGCAGTCGGTGATCACATCGGTGGCCCTGACGACATCGGCCGGTAGCGCCGCGGACCTGCCCAGTGCGGTCGGCGGAGTGGCCGGGGGGCTGGAAGAGTGCGACAGAGTGAAACCGGTCGCGATCAGCACGATGGCGACGGCTCCCCCGGTGACCAGTGCCCACAAGGGCGGCTTGCGCATCGCGGGCCTGACCCTCCCAGACCCGTGCTCCGCCGGGCTATTGGTCAACGGCCCTGCCACGAGGTGGGTGAAGAGATTGGTGATGCGCTGGGTGACTGGCTGTGCCGCCTGCCGGGCGACCGGCAGGGGAGAAGGCTCCGCGACCGGCGGAGCGGTCACCGGCGGCTGGGTGATCGTCTTGTCGGGAACAGCCACAGACGACGGACCCGGCAGGGCATCGCGCTCGCCCGATCGGCGAACCAGCTCGGCGATGTGGGCGGCGGAGTCGTCGGCGTCGGAGCCGGAGCCTGAGGCCGCCGGGATGTCGCGCGGTCCGTCGCCGGGGGAGTCCATGGGCGTGCTCGGGTCTCGGTCAAAGGGGGACATTATCGTTCAGCATGCGCGTCCAGAGGGTCATCTTCCAATTCGCGGGTCACCTCCGGCCGGTTCCGGAAGGGCTCAGCGGTCGACCCAGCGGTACTCGACTTCGGGCCGCCCGGCGCCGCCGTAACGCGAGCGCCGGACCACGAGGGCTGAGTCGGCGAGATATTCGAGGTAGCGGCGTGCGGTGACCCTGGCCGCGCCCACCACGGTCGCTACCTCAGTCGCGGAGAGGCCCTCCGACGAAGGCCGCAGGACCATCACCACGGCGTCCAGTGACTCCCTGCTCATGCCCTTGGGCAGACCGCCCGAGTCGCTCCCACGCAGTGTGGCCAGAACGCGGTCGACCTCATGCTGGCTGATCGCGACATCACCAGCGAGCTGCTGACGGTATGCGGCGTACCGCTCGAGCTTTTCCCGTAGTGCTGCGAAGGTGAACGGCTTCAGCAGATACTGGACGATTCCCTGCGAGACGGCGGCGCGAACCACCGTGAGGTCGCGGGCCGAGGTGACGGCGATGACGTCTGCCCGGTGCCCTGCGGTACGCATTGCCCGCACCACGTCGAGGCCATTCATGTCGGGCAGGTACATGTCCAGCAGGACCAGGTCGATCCCGCATGACGGCTGGCTCAGCAGCCGGATCGCTGTGGCGCCGTCGGGTGCCTTTCCGCGAACGCCGAAACCACGGACCCGCCCGACGTAGGCCTCGTGGGCGTCGGCGGCGACCGGCTCGTCCTCGACGATCAGGACGCCGATCTCTTTCATGGGGCCACCGCGACGGGCAGCGGGAACCGTACGGTGAACACCGCGCCGACGAAGGTTGAGCTGCCGAACGCTGTGCCACCACTGGCGGCGCGGTGCATAAGCGCCTCGCGCAGGACCGGGTACTCGCGCAGCCCGTCGCCGGCGCGGCTCACCTCCACCGTGCCCCTGTTGCGGTGGGTGACCTGGCCGACCAGTGCCAGTCCGAGGCCGTGCCCGATCAGCCTCTTGTCCGACTTGGTCGACCAGCCACGGGTGAAGGCTCGCGTGACGGAGTCCTTGTCCAGACCGGGGCCGCTGTCGCTGACCTGCAGCACCAGGGTGCTTGCGATGCCGACCCCCGACCGCTCGTCCTCGATCCAGCTTGAGAAGCCGACCCGGCGCGGGCCTGGCGCTCCGGCTGCCGCGTCGATCGCGTTGTCGAGCAGGTTGCCGACCACGGTGACCAGGTCACGGGCCGGGATCACGCTTTCCGGGACACTGCTGGCCGGGTCCACCTCGAGTGCGACACCGCGCTCGTTGGCCTCTGCGGCCTTGCCCAGCAGCAGGGCGGCCAGAACTGGCTCGTGGACAGCGCTGACCACCAGGTCCGTGAGCTGCTGGGCCAGAGCGAGCTCCTCGGTGGCAAAGGTCAGCGCCTGCTCGGTGCGTCCCAGCTCGATCAGGCTGATCACGCTGTGCAGCCGGTTTGCCGCCTCGTGCGCCTGCGAGCGCAGCGCCTCGGCCAGCCCGCGGGCAGAGTCCAGCTCGCCGGTCAGTGCCTGCAGGTCGGTGTGGTCGCGCAGCGTCAGGACAGTTCCGAGCTTGCGCCCCTCCCAGCTAGCCGGCGCCTGGTTGACCACCAGCACCCGGTTGGCTGTGAGGTGGATGGAGTCGCTCACCTCGCAGCCCCCCTCCAGGGCCTCGGTCATCGGTGCCGGCAGACCGAGCTCGTCGAGCCCTAGCCCTGCCCATTCCTCGGGCAGGTCCAGCAGCCGGCGCGCCTCGTCGTTGGTCAGCTGCAGACGCCCGTCCTGGTCCAGCAGCACGAGCCCCTCACGCATCGAGTGCAGCACAGCGTCATAGAACTCATACATCCGGCCCAGCTCGTCCGGTCCCAGACCGTGCGTCTGCCGGCGAAGCCTCCGTGCTACCAGGGCGGATCCCCCCGCGGCGAGCAGGAGCGCGGCGATCCCGGCAATCAGCAGCGCGGGCACCTGGTGAGCCAGCTCCCGGGCGACGGCTACGCGGGTGACGCCTACAGAAACCAAGGCCAGCACCTTCCCGCTGCGGTCGCGCACCGGCACCACCGCGCGTTCGGACGGACCGAACGAGCCGCCATACGTCTCGAGCACCACCCCACCTGCGACCGCCGCGTCGATGTGCCCGCTGAACCGCTTCCCGATGAGGTCCGGCTTGGGGTGGGAGTAGCGAATTCCTTTGGTGTTCATCACGACGACGAAGTCCGTGCCGGTGTCTCGGCCCACCTGCACGGTATAGGGCTGCAGGATGGCGGACGGGTCGGGCGCGAGCAGCGCGGACCGTGTCAGCGGGGATGCCGCCACGCTCCGGGCGACCGCGAGAACCCGGGCGCTTGCGGAGGTCTGACTGCTCTCTCGGGCCTGCAGGTATGCGGCCGCGCCCGCGACCAGAACCACGACCGCGACGACGCCCACCTGTAGCGCGAACAGCTGTCGCGCCAGGCTCCAGGCCCGTGGGTTCAGGCGGGGGTGCATGGAACCAGTGTGCAGCGTGTCCGGGGGCCCCTGCGCCGGCTCCCCGCCGCGTTGACTGTCGGCCGACCCGGAAGCGTCCGCGAACGCAATGAACGCAACGTTGACCACGCTCGTGAACGGGGCCACCGTCATGGGAAATCAACTAGTCAGATCCAGGAGGATCAACATGTCCAGCTCTGCAGCAGCGTCGCCGCCGAGTTCCATGTCGGCCGGAAACCCGCCGTCTGTGCCGAAGGCCCCACGCGAGAAGACCCACTGGCTTTACATGGCGGTGATCGTGGCAGCACTGCTGGGCATCGCGGTCGGCTTCGCCTTCCCGGGCAAGGAAGGCTTCGCGGTCGGCCTCAAGCCGCTCGGCACCGGGTTCGTGAGCCTGATCAAGATGATGATCACGCCGATCATCTTCTGCACGATCGTGCTCGGTATCGGATCGGTCCGTAAGGCGGCCAGCGTCGGCAAGGTCGGCGGCATGGCTCTGGGCTACTTCACGCTGATGTCGACCTTCGCGCTCTCGATCGGCCTGGTCATCGGCAACATCGTCAAGCCAGGCTCGGGGCTGCACCTGACCGCCGCGGTGGCCAAGAGCGGGCAGGCCCAGTCGAAAGGGACGGGCGGGGAGTCCTTTGCCGAGTTCCTGCTCAGCCTGATCCCCGACACGCTGGTTTCGTCGCTGACCTCAGGCAAGGTGCTGCAGGCGTTGTTCGTGGGGCTGCTCGTCGGTTTCGCGTTGCAGTCGATGGGCAAGCGCGGGGTGCCTGTGCTGATCGGCATCGGGCACCTGCAGAAGCTCGTCTTCAAGGTGCTCGCGATGGTCATGTGGGTGGCCCCCGTGGGGGTGTTCGGCGCTATGGCGGCCATGGTCGGCGCAACCGGCACCGACGCACTGCTCAGTCTTGGCAAGGTGATGCTCGCGTTCTACGCCACTTGCGCCCTGTTCATCTTCGTGGTGCTCGGCACGGTTCTGCGAACCACGACCGGCATCTCGATCTTCCGGCTGCTGAAGTATCTCGGCAGGGAGATCCTGCTCATCGTCTCGACGTCATCCTCCGAGACTGCGCTTCCCCGCCTGATCGGCAAGATGGAGCACCTCGGTGTCTCCCGCCCGGTCGTGGGCATCGTGGTGCCGACCGGATACTCGTTCAACATGGACGGCACCGCGATCTATCTGACCATGGCCTCGTTGTATGTGGCCGAGGCGATGGGTAAGCCGATGGCGATCGGTGAGCAGATCTCGTTGATGATCTTCATGATCATTGCGTCCAAGGGCGCAGCGGGGGTCAGCGGCGCGGGTCTGGCCACGCTGGCCGGTGGCCTGCAGTCGTTCCGCCCTGACCTGCTGGACGGGGTAGGCCTGATCGTCGGGATCGACCGGTTCATGAGCGAGGCCAGGGCAGTGACGAACTTCACCGGCAACGCCGTCGCGACGGTCGTCATCGGCAGCCTTACCGGCGACTTCGACAAGGGCCGGGCCGAGCGGGTGCTGTCCAGGCAGGACCCCTTCGACGAGGCTGCGTTCGCTGCCGGTGACGATCACGGTGGTGGCGCCTTCGATGACGAGCTGGCCGACCTCGAAGCCGACATCAGCAGCGCCAAGACAGAGATGGCACCCGTCGGGCACTGACCCACCCTGCGCCACGCTGATGGACCCGCACCCTGCAGGGTGCGGGTCCATCAGCGTGCTCAGCTCCTGGCGTCCGGCTCGTGGTTCAGGCCGCAATGCCGGGTCGACCCGTCGGTGAGCTAGGCGCCCGGCTGTGCTTGTTCCTTCGTTGCGACCTCAGCGGCGAGCCTGAGATTGGCCAGGGTCTCGACCATGCCCCGCTGGTTGATCTTCAGACGTGAGCCGAGTGCACGGTCGGCGGGTCCGCGATACCAGCCCGGACGCCGGTCGGTCCATTCTTCGGCCACGGTGCAGCTCGACGGATCGGTGTCGTCGGGGGTGATGACGTACGCCCAGCGGGCGATCTTCAGCGGGCCGAACGTGATCTCGAAAGCGAGGTGACGACCGGGTTCGGCGACGGCGACCTCACCCTGGGTCATCCAGCGGACGGCGCCGGCCTTGTTGTGGCCGACAAATCGCGCGCCCTCGGCAGCACAGGTGGCCCCACCGCGCCAGGTGACCCGCTCGCACTCGGGCGACCACTCGCCCATCCGGGGCAGGTCGGC
>JBDTWH010000048.1:0-6230 GCA_040006795.1 Actinomycetota bacterium
GCCTGACCTGCGACGTCATCTGCGAGGTGTGCACCGAGGTGTGCCCCAACCGGGCAAACGTGGCGATCACCGTGGCCGGGTTCGCCGACCCGGCCCAGATCGTCCACCTCGACGGCCTGTGCAACGAGTGTGGCAACTGTGGCACGTTCTGCCCGCACGCCGGGCTGCCGTACAAGGACAAGATCACGATCTTCTGGTCTCGAGAGGGCTTCGACGACTCCACGAATGTCGGGTTCCTCCCGCTCATCGACGGCGCATACCTCACCCGTATGCCGGACGGCTCGGTTCGTGAGCACCGGGCGGGCCAGCAGGACCTCCCCGAAGGGATGAGCCGGGTACTGGCCGCCATCGAGAAGGACCACTCGTTCATGTTCGCCGCACCTGTGGGAGCCAAGTCATGATCATCGGTAGCGGACCCGTCATCACCAACGATCCGGCAAACCCCTTCCTGCCCGACGGGGCGGTGGTCGTCCGCGGCGACTGCATCGTGGCCGTCGGTCCGGCGGCGCAGATCCGGGCCGCCCATCCGAGCGAGCAGCTGGTGGACGTCCGGGGCAGGGTCATCATGGCGGGCCTGATCAACACCCACACCCACGCCTACAGCGCCTACGCCCGGGGGATGGCTGTCCACCAGCCGACCCGGAACTTCACCGAGATCCTCGAGAACCTCTGGTGGCGGCTGGACCGGCTGCTCACCCTGGAGGACGTGGAGCTGAACGCGGCCACCACATTCATCGAGAGCATTCGCAACGGTGTGACAACGGTCTTCGACCACCACTCCAGCCCCAACGCCGTCTCGGGCTCCCTGCAGACCATGGCGGACGTCGCACGACGCATCGGCATCCGCTCCAGCCTGTGCTACGAGACCTCGGACCGGGACGGCGCCGGTGTCCTCGCCGCTGCCATCGAGGAGAACACCCTGTTCATGAAGCAGGTGAACTCCGGCGAGCAGGACATGGTCAAGGGCCTGTTCGGGCTGCACGCAGCCTTCACCCTGTCCGAGGCGAGCCTGGATGCCGCCGCCGCAGCCAAGGAAGGTATCGCCGGCGGTTTCCACGTCCACGTCGCCGAGGCCGCGAGCGACGAGGCTGACTCGCAGGCGAAGTATGGAAAGCGGATCGTCCAGCGCTTCGACGACCACGGGATGCTGGGGCCCGAGACGATCGCGGCGCACTGTGTGCACGCCAACCCCGACGAGCTCGAGCTCCTCAAGGAGTCGGATACGACCATCGTCCACAACCCGCACTCCAACATGGGCAACGCGGTCGGAGTCGCCTCCGTCGTCGACATGCTCGAGCGCGGCCTGCGGGTGGGCCTGGGCACCGACGCCTACACCGCCGACATCCTTGCCTCCGCCCAGGTCGCGAAGATCCTTCAGAGCGACCACCTCGCGGACCCGACCGTCGGGTTCGGACAGGCGCTGCAGCTGGCATTCGTCAACAACCCGGAGATCTGCGCGAAGTTCTTCCGCAAGGACCTCGGCGTCCTGAAAGCCGGGGCGTACGCCGACCTGATCACCCTTGCCTACCGTCCCTTCACGCCGCTGACTGCGGAGTCTGCGGGCGGCCACATCCTGTACGGGATGAGCGGCTCCCAGGTCAACGACACCATGGTGAACGGGGCATGGGTCATGCGCGACCGCGACATCCTCACGGTGGACGAGGCAGCGATATTCGCCCGGTCCGCACAGCGTGCGCCCCGCATCTGGGCGCAGATGTAGGGCGGGGGGGCACACGTCATGTCGATCTTGTTGAGCGGTGGGATGGTCACGACCGCAGCGCAGTCACGTCTGGCCGCCGTGCGGTTCGGTGACGGGCGCATCGTCGAGATCGGCGACCTGACGCCTCGACCGGGCGAGGAGGTCATCGACTGCAGCGGCTGTCTCATCCTGCCGGGGGGCATCGAGACGCACACCCATCTCGACCTTGAGGCGATGGGAACCGTCACCGCCGACGACTTTGCCTCCGGCACGCGGTCGGCGCTGGCGGGTGGCACCACGACAGTCCTGGACTTTGCGACCCAGTTCCACGGCGAGACTCTCATGGAGGGCCTCGGAAGGTGGCACAAGAAGGCCGGTGGCCAGGCGGTCACCGACTACGGCTTCCACCTGGCGATGACACAGTGGCGCCCGGAGTTCGCCGACGAGATGGCCGAGGTTATGGCCGCCGGGGTCACCTCCTTCAAGATGTACATGGCCTACCGGGACTCGATGATGGTCGAGGACGACGAGATCTACGCCGCTCTCTGCGCAAGCTCCCGTCTGGGTGCGACCATCGGGTTCCACTGCGAGAACGGGTTGCTGATCGATGCCCTGGTCCGCGAGGAGCTTGCTCTCGGCCATACCGGGGCCTTCTACCACCAGCGCACCAGACCTGCCGAGCTGGAGCGGGAGGCGCTTGGCCGGCTGACCACGATCGCCGGGCTGCTCGGCGCGCAGCACTATGTCGTCCACCTCAGCGCAGGGGAGACCATCGAGGAGGTACGCCGGGCGCGCCAGAAGGGCAGCAAGGTGGTCGCCGAGACCTGTCCCCAGTACCTCCTGCTCGACAACAGCCTCTACGGCGCGGCTGACAGCGACGGCAGCGACGACGTTGAGGTCAGGCAGTACGTCATGAGCCCCCCGCTGCGCGCGCCCGAGGACCTCGACGCGTTATGGGCCGGGCTTGCCGGTGGCGACATCCAGTTCGTCGGCACGGACCACTGCTCGTTCAACCTGCACGGCCAGAAGGACAGCGCGCCGGACTTCACCTCGATCCCCAACGGTGCGCCGGGAGTCGAGCTCAGGCTCGCGCTCCTCTATACCTACGGCGTTGCGGCGGGGCGGATCTCGGCGGAACGCTTCGTTGCCGTCACGGCGGAGAACGCGGCGCGCTACTTCGGCCTCTACCCCCGGAAGGGGACCTTGCTGCCCGGCAGCGACGCCGACATCGTCGTCTACGACCCCAGGCCAGGCTGGACCGTTCATCACGACATGCTTCACGACAACGTGGACCACACGCCGTACGAGGGCCGACAGATCCAGGGCCGGGTGCGCGACGTGTTCCTGCGTGGCCAGCACGTTGTCCGCGGCGGCGTGCTCGCCGATGATCTCGTCCCCGGGGAGTTCGTAGCCTGTGGTCCACCCGACGGCAACATCATCTAGGCATCCACATCACCAGGACAGACATGACAGACATGACAGACATGACAGACATGACCAGGACAGGGAGCCACACCATCATGAAGATCACCGTGAATGGCCAGGAGTACTCGATCACGGAAGACAAGCCCCTGCTCTCCGTCCTGCGCGAGGAGATCGGGATGCTCTCGGTCAAGGAGGGCTGCGACGACGCGACGTGCGGCACCTGCGTCGTCATCGCGGGCGGCAAGCTGGTGAAGTCCTGCTCGCGCAAGGCGTCGACCTTTGAGAACCAGGAGATCACCACCACCGAGGGACTCAGCGAGCGCGAGAAGGACGTGTACGTCGAGGCCTTCGGCGAGTCGGGAGCCGTGCAGTGCGGTTTCTGCATCCCCGGAATGGTCATGGCGGGCAAGACTCTCCTGGACAAGAACCCCGACGCCACCCGTGACGACATCAGCAAGGGCATCCGCCTGGACGTCTGCCGCTGCACCGGATACAAGAAGATCGAGGACGCGATCATGTCGGCCGGGCAGATGCTCCGGGAGGACAAGGAGATCACCGCCTCGAACGAGCGCATCCGGATGTCCGACCGGGCACACCGGCCGGACGCGGCCGAGAAGACGCTCGGGACCGGGCTGTTCGCCGACGACATCCGTCTTGACGGAATGATCTACGCCAAGGCGCTGCGCACGAAGTACCCCCGCGCCATCGTCAACGCGATCGACACGAGCAAGGCGCAGGCCCACCCGGACTGTGTCGCCGTCCTCACCGCCAACGACGTTCCGGAGAACAAGATCGGCCACATCGTCAACGACTGGGATGTGATGATCCGGGTCGGCGACACCACCCGTTACGTGGGTGACGCCCTGGCCCTGGTGGCGACGGCGGACGAGGACAAGCTCGACGAGATCCTGGCCCTGATCGACGTGGACTACACCGAGCTCGAACCCGTGACGACCCCCCAGGACTCCCTGCGAGCGGACGCGCCCCTCCTGCACGAACGGGGGAACGTCTGCGCCGTGGAGCACGTCAACCGCGGTGATGTCCGCGGCGCCCTCGCCGGTTCGGCCCACGTGGTGACCCGCAAGTTCACCGTCCCGTGGCAGGAGCACGGCTTCCTCGAGCCCGAGTGCGCGGTCGCCGAGCCGGTCGGGGACGGGCTGAGGCTGTACACGAGCTCACAGTCGGTCTACGACGAGCAGCGCGAGATCTCGCGGATGCTCAGGCTGCCCCCGGAGAAGGTGCGCTCCAGCGCCACGCTGGTAGGCGGCGGGTTCGGCGGGAAAGAGGACATGACGGTCCAGCACCACGCGGCCCTGATGGCCTGGCATACCCAGAAGCCGGTCAAGGTGAAGTTCTCCCGACAGGAGAGCCTGGACTACCACGTCAAACGACACCCGATGGACATGGAGTTCACCGTCGGCTGCGACGAGAACGGGCGCCTCACAGCGCTGCGCGCCATTCTCATCTCCGACACCGGGGCCTACGCCTCGCTGGGTGGTCCGGTCATGCAGCGCGCCTGCACCCACGCCGGCGGACCGTACAACTTCCAGAACGTCGACATCCTGGGTCTGGCGATGTACACGAACAACCCGGTCTCCGGAGCGTTCCGCGGGTTCGGCGTCGCCCAGAGCCTCTTCGCCATGGAAGGGTGCGTCAACGAGCTCGCCGAGATGTGCGGGCTCGACGCCTGGGAGTTCCGCTACCTCAACGCGGTCCGCCCCGGGGACGAGCTGCCGAACGGCCAGATCGTCGACGACGCGGTGGGCATCGTCGAGTGCCTGGAGTCGCTCAAGGGCGACTTCTACAAGTACCCGGGGGCGGGCCTCGCCGTCGGTATCAAGAACACCGGCCTGGGTGTCGGCCTCGTCGACACCGGACGGTGCCTGCTGTCGATCGAGGACGGAAAGGTCCACATTCGTACGTCCGCGGCCTGCATGGGTCAGGGGGTCGGCTCCGTCGCCGTGCACATGCTCAGCGAGACCGCCGACATCACCCCTGACCGGATCGTCTTCGAGACGCCCGACACGGCGCGCACCCCGGACTCCGGGACCTCGACAGGCTCCCGGCAGACGCTCTTCACCGGCGAGGCAGTCCGGCGCGCAGCCGAGAAGCTCCGCGACGCGCTCACCGAGGTCGACAGCCTCGACCGGCTGGAGGGCCGCGAGTTCTTCGGCGAGTTCTCGCCTGCGACCGACCCGATGGACAGCAAGAAGCCGAACCCGGTCAGCCACGTGGGGTACAGCTTTGGCGCGCAGCTGGTGGTCCTGGACGACAAGGGCGAGGTCGACAAGATCATCGCGGCCTTCGACGTGGGCACCGTGGTCAACCAACAGGCTGCCGAGGGCCAGATCGAGGGCGGCGTCGTGATGGGCCTCGGCTACGCGCTCACGGAGAAGTTCGTCGTCGAGGGCGGCTACCCGAAGACCCGCTACGGCCAGCTCGGTCTCATCCGTTCGAACAAGACCCCCGAGATCGAGGTCCGGTTCGTCAGGTCACCCGGTCTGGTCCCCTTCGCGTACGGCGCCAAGGGCATCGGCGAGATCTGCCTGATCCCGACCGCTCCCGCCTGCGCCCAGGCGTACTACAAGCGCGACGGGAAGCGACGCTACAGCCTGCCACTGGAGGACACGTTCTACCGGCAGGCCCGCCCCGCCAAAAGCTGACTCCGCTGGAGATCCAGCCGGAATCCGAATCGAAGAATGGTTGACCTGAATGAACACGCCACGCCTCACCCGCAATGCCCACGCCGACCGCGCGAGCGTCTCGAAAGCGGGCATCGCCGACCCGGCCTTCCACCCGTCGTTGCCGGACTTCGCGACCACCCCCCTGCGGCCGGCACCGAGCGCGGCACAGCGTCTCGGTGTGCGCTCCGTTCTGGTCAAGGACGAGTCGCAACGTCTGGGCATGCCGTCCTTCAAGATCCTGGGAGCGTCCTGGGCGACCTACCGAACGATCATGGCGCACCTTGGGCTGGCTGTCGGCGCCCAGCCGACCCTGGACAGGCTGCGCGAGGCAGTGGCAGCCGAGGGGTCCGACCTCACCCTGGTTGCAGCGACCGACGGCAACCACGGCCGGGCGGTGGCCCGGATGGCCAAGCTCCTCGGCC
>JBDTWH010000049.1:0-6274 GCA_040006795.1 Actinomycetota bacterium
GACCACCTCGACAACCCCGCCGGTGACCACCTCGACAACCCCGCCGGTGACCACCACCAGCTCCTCACCGGCCTTCGCGGACGGGACAGCCCTATGCCCCGATGCCCCTAGCTCAAGCCTCTCGACAGTTGCGCCGGTGACCACCCCCGGCGCAACCACCTCGACAGCTCCGCCGGTGACCACCCCGGGCGCAACCACGTCGGCGCCACCGGTGCCGACCGTTCCCGGCGTGACGACGCCGACACCCGGGGGAACCCCCAGCCCGGCTGCGATCCCCAGCATCCCGTCCGGTGCCACTTCAGGCGACCATCACGTGCTGGCGCGGATCGAAGGCTCCGGTGGCGCGGCTCAGTACCTGGCAGTCGACGCGCCGATCACCGACGTCTCACAGTTCCAGTCAGTCCGGATGCGCTTCACGATGCACAATGCCGGCACCTCTGCGATCACCGCGGCCCCGCAGCTGGAGTACCGGCTGCGCGGCACCACCGGCTACACCTCCGTGCCCGAGTCACTCCTGAAAGGGATCCCCTTCAGCGTCGACCGCGAATGGGTCCCCAGCGGCGGAGCCGCCGGTGGCACCAAGCAGGGTCCGCTGGGTGAGGACATCGCCGTGGACGAGTTCCTGACCGGCAGTCAGGGAGATTCTCTGGCGATGGTCGGCCACCACTCGATGGGCGCCAACCCCGACCGCTCGCTAACCCTGCCTTCAGACTCTTACACCGAGCAGGAGTTCACTGTCCTGGTGACGGCGGACGCGAAGTACCTCAATACCTACGAGTTCCGGGTCACCAACGGCCGGATCATGCTCGCCGGAACGCAGGTGGCAACGGTTCGCCTCGGTGCCCCACCCACGCTCAAGCTCTCGCCGGGCCAGCACAAGGGCGTCGCTGTTCGCGCACCCCAGCCTGCCCGCGGAAATGATGTAGCTAAATGAAGATGTTCACCGTGAAGAAGATCAGCCTGTCCAAGGTGAGCCTGCCCAAGATTGCGGTGCTCGTCACCGGCCTGGCTGCCGCGATCCTGGCGGTCACCCTGAGCCCGCAGGCCGCGCACGCCTTTCCCACAAAGGCGAAGGACTGCGCAGGCTGTCACACCGGCGCCACGTCGGCGGCGACGACGGCGACCCCTAGCACCACCAGCCCCGTTGCTGGCGCTACCTACACCGTGGCGATCACCCTCGCGGCAAACCCGACCGGCGGCAACAGCGGGTACGCGATCGTTCCCGTCGCTCCGGACACCATGAAGACAAACGCCGGGGACACGGCCTCTCTGACGTCTTACACGGCGACCATGACGGCTCCGGCAGCGTCTGGTACCTACACGTACACGGTCTACACCAACATGGGTCCCACGGGCACCGGGCAGACGGGCTCGGCCGTCTACAGCATCACTGTCACGGGGGGGTCGACCCCCCCGCCGGTGACCACGGCTCCGGTGACGACGCCTCCGGTGACGACGCCTCCGGTGACGACGCCTCCGGTGACGGTCCCTCCGGTGAATGTACAGAGGGATATCCACGGACCGTACTCCCTGACCGCAGACCAGTGCGGGGTCTGTCACCGCGCACACACAGCCAAAGCACCCAACCTTCTGGTCAAGGGATCGCAGAGCACCCTGTGCCTGAGCTGCCACGACGGCTCGGCAGCCAACGCGAACGTCCAGATCCAGTACGAGCTCAAGCGGCCGGCCAACGACCCGACGACGCGCGACTACTACTCGCATGACGCGATGGCACCGAGCACGCACACCCGATCTGAGCTGGACGAGTTCGGCGGTGTGAGCAACCGGCACAGCGAGTGCGCCGACTGTCACAACTCCCACAAGGCCAGGGCAACTCCCGACAGCGCACAGACCGCAGACGGATGGGATGCCTCCGGGCGTCTGGCCGGCGTCTCAGGTGTGTCCGTTGCGAACGGCGCGGCAGGCGCGGCGCCCACGTACACGTTCTTGAACGGCATCACCAACGTGATCACCCGTGAGTACCAGCTCTGCTTCAAGTGTCACTCTGGATCCACTGTTCTTCCCCCGCCCATCTCAGGGAAGCCCTCGACGGACTACCTGGACAAGGCCGTGGAGTTCAACCCGGCCAACCCCTCGTTCCACCCGGTCGAGGCGGCCGGAAAGAACCAGACGCCGAAGATGGCCGAGAGCCTGGCGGGTACCTCGCCGTACAAGCTGTGGAACTTCACCCCGACCAGCACGATTCGGTGCCTGAACTGCCACGCCAGCAGCAGCACTCCGGACGCGTCGGCGATCCCAGCGCCTGCAGTTGACGGCGTACTCGCGCCGCACACATCCAGCAACCGCGGGATCTTGCTGCGGAACTACAAGGACCGGGTCCTCAAGGAGACGAATGCCGCCTACTCGGCAGGGGACTTCGCCCTCTGCTATGTGTGTCACGCCGAGGCGCCGTTCTCCAGTGAGACCTCCACCGCGACCAACTTCAAGCTTCATGGGCTGCACATCACAGAGCTGGCAACCAGCGGCGACGGGGGCACGGACATCGACACCCCGGGTGCGGGGCAGGGTAACGCCATCTGTGCGGAGTGCCACTTCCGGCTCCACTCGGCCACGAACAAGGTCGGCACGCAGACAGTTCCCGGATCCCGTCTGGTGAACTTCGCCCCGAACGTGACGCCGAACGGCGGGACGCTCTCGTGGACACCAGGCTCAACGGGTAGCGGTTCGTGCACGCTCACCTGTCACGGCCAGAAGCACAGCGGCTTCGGCTACACCCCCTGAGCAGACCTCGTCGCCGTCCGCCGCACCGTCCAGCGAATCCCATCCGACGAGAGGCACACGCCTTCCTATACCCTTTGTCGCTCGGTGGGTGGTTTCTGCCTCGGCCGGCCCTGGATCATCTCTATCCGATATGTGCCTAGCGACGGATAGTTCTACAAATCGCTCAAATAGATACTAGTTGAGAGCCAAGGCACCGCGGTCACCTCCGGGTGCGTACAGAGAGACGGGAAGTCAGCATGAGTCTTCATCCAGGTTCCGCGGGGGGTCGTGCAGATGCGGCCGAGTTCAGGCAAGAGCTGCTCGGTCGTCTCGGCCTTCGAACCGAGGCAAGTGACCAGGAGGTCGAGTCAGCGCACAGCGGCCTGGTCGAGTTCCTCGAGCTGGCGCCGCACGAGGTGAAGACCTGGGCCGAGTCTCAGACCGCCGACGTGGACGAGGCATTCGCTCTCCTGTCCGGCCCCGAGAAGGACCTGGTTGCCCCCGCCGGGTTGGTTGCAGCACAACACGCCGACCTGAGCAAGACCGTCCCGGTTCCTGCACCCGCCACCCCCGCGGAGCCCCCGGCACCGGCTGGCTTCGCCACACCCTCGGCGCCGGTATCTTCCTGGCTGCCTCCCGCCCTCGCCGGTAACAAGCCACTGCAGAAGAAGATCGGGCTGGCCGCAGCCGCCGTGCTTGTTGTCGGTATTGGTTTCGGCGTGTACTTCAACGGCCAGAGCTCGGTGCCGGGCATCTCAGGCACCCCGACCGGTCAGGAGAGCGCGGCAGCCGCCGCTCCCACCGCGACCCCCGTCGACCAGGCCAAGGTCGCCGCACTGATGAAGAAGATCAGTACGAACCCCAAGGACATCGCCTCGCTCCAGGCCCTCGGTGACATCTACTTCGGTGCCAGCGAGTACAAGACGGCAGCAAAGTGGGAGCAGAAGGTCCTCGCTGTCGACCCCAAGAACCAGGTGGCGCTCCTGGCGAACGGCGCCGCACAGTTCAACGTCGGTGATACGGCCGCGGCCAAGAAGCAGTGGCTGATCGCCGCGAAGCTCTATCCCAAGAGCGCCGAGGTGCACTACGACCTTGGTTTCCTGTACTTCAGCCAGACCCCGCCCGACACGGCCAGCATGCAGGCCGAGTGGAAGAAGGTCGTTGCCATCGACCCGAACTCACAGCTCGCCAAGACGGTCGGCACCCACCTGTCCGGCTCGACCGCGGCACCCACCACGCCGGCTAAGTAACGCTCATGACCATTGCTTACCTCGCGCTCGCGTTCCTCGCAGGAATCGTGTCCTTCGCGTCGCCGTGCTGTCTGCCGCTGGTCCCTGTCTATGTGAGCTACATGGTCGGGACGACACCGGCGGACTCACCCACGGCACGGCGGGTGGCGTTCAAGCAAGCAGTGGCCTTCGTCCTCGGTTTCACCGTCGTGTTCGTGGCCTTGGGTGCTTCGGTCGGGCTCCTCGGCTTCTTCCTGCGGGACTACACGTCAGTGCTGCGACAGGTGGGCGGCGTCGTGCTCATCGTGATGGGCCTGCACGTCGCCGGTCTCATCCGCATCTCAGCCCTCTACCGGCAGGTGACGGTCCCGGCCGGGCGGGTGCTCGCAAAGTCTGAGAGCGGGGACGGCACCGTCAAGGTCATGGCCCCCAGCTATGCGCGCTCCACCATGCTCGGCGTGGTCTTCGCAGCTGGCTGGACTCCGTGTATCGGGCCCATCCTCGGCGGCATCATCGCCCTGGCCACGCAAAGCTCGACCCCGGCCCAGGGCCTGATCCTCCTGGTGGTCTTTGCGCTGGGGCTCGGGGTCCCGTTCCTCCTGGTCGCTGTCGGGGCCACCGCCGTCAGCAACAAGCTGCTCTGGTTCCGCAGGCACGAGGCCGCAGTCTCGCTGGTGACCGGCGGGATGCTCATCCTGGTCGGTTTCCTGATGTTCACGAACCTGTTCAGCCAGCTGTCCGGTGTCCTACCCACTTACAACTTCAGCATCTGAGAAAGAGTTCACATGAGCCAAGACGTCCACACACGCCCCGCCGAGCCAGGTGCTCGCGAGTCGCTCGACGGACTCGACAACCCCGACGGCGGCGGCTCAGTCTCCGGCACAGACGTCCTGAACCGGCTGTGGCGCTTCTTCATCTCGATGCGTACCGGGCTCTGGCTGATCCTCGCTCTTGGGCTGCTGTCATTTGCCGGAACGATGCTGGTGCAGGCGCCGGCAGGATTCACCGCAGACCCGGCCGCCTACGCGTCCTGGCTGGCCTCGATACATCCCAAGTACGGCGGCTGGACCCCCGTGCTGGACAAGCTCGGCATGTTCTCTGTGTTCACCTCGATCTGGTTCAAGGGGATCACGGTTCTCCTGGCCACCAGCATCCTGGCCTGCTCGGTGAACCGGGCCCCCCGCCTCTGGAAGCTGGCCTTCCACCCTCGCACCAGGATGGGTGAGACGTTCTTCACCCACGCACCGCTGCGTGCCAGCGTCCTCGTCCCGGCTGATGAGGCCACGGCGACCGACTCGGTGCGCGAGGTCCTGAAATCCCACCACTTCCGCACGGTCAGCGACCCGGAGGACCATGGGGTCAACCTCTATGCCGACCGTTTCCGCTGGGGCCCCTTCGGAACCGTGCTGGCTCACCTGAGCTTCGTGCTCATCCTCCTCGGCTTCTACCTGAGTGCCAGCCCCTTAGGCTTCAGGGACACCAACTTCATTGCTCCCGTTGGGGACAAGGTGGCCGTCGGGCACGGGACCGGGCTGGCGGTCGAGGCAAAGTCCTTCACGGATGCCTACTACCCAGACGGTTCCCCTCAGGACTTTGCGAGTGTGCTCGTCCTCTACAAGGACGGCGAGGTGGTCAAGACCCAGACGGTTCGGGTCAACCATCCGCTCAAGAGCGGTGGCGTCTCGATCTACCAGTCGTTCTTCGGGATGGCTGCGCGGATGAAGGTCACCGGCGCCGCCGGCAAGACGGTCTACGACCAGGGCGTGCCGCTGGGCTACACCTCCGACGACGGCATGCGAAACATCGCGCAGTTCAAGCTGCCGGCAAACGGACTGACCGTCGAGGTGTCCGTCCCCGCGTCCGGCAAGACCGACCCCGAGATCAAGGCCGGGCAGGCGGCGGTGAGCGTATTCAAGGACGGGACCAAGACCGCTGTCGCTTCCGAGATCGTGGACCAGGGCAAGTCGGCGACACTTGACGGCCTGACCTACACCTTTGAGCGCACCAACAGGTACACCGGCCTCATCGTGGCCCACGACCCGGGCGCGCCGTTCGTCTGGATCGGCTCGACCCTGCTGGTGCTCGGGCTCTTCATGGTCTTCTTCTTCCCGCACCGCCGCATCTGGGTGCGGATCCGCAAGACCTCTGGCGGCAGCGAGATCCTCTGCGCTACCACCATGAAGCGCGACGTCGCCTTCAAACCCCAGTTCAACCAGTTCATCACCGACATCCAGCTCGCCGGTACCCCGTCGAGCACGACCCAAGAAGTAGGGCAGAACGATGCTTAACTTGTCCGAGTTCATGCTTTTCCCCAGCCTCTTCAT
>JBDTWH010000050.1:0-47192 GCA_040006795.1 Actinomycetota bacterium
ATCGTCGGCGGGGTCGGTGCTGCTTTCCTCGGTTTGGCCATCAGCCAGGCGATCTTTTCCTGACGCAAGGCGAATGAGCGCCGGGCCTGCCCGATAAGCAGGTGAGCGTTTCAAACCCGAACGGGTGAGGATTTCAGATCACCTTCCAGCGTCTGCCGCCCTAAAGTGAGAACTGTGTCGTCGCCGACCAGGGGGTTGATTCGCGGGCTGCGTGCATGCTCGCTTGGCGTGGGGGGCTTTGTCCTTGCGCTGATCGCCCACGTCGCCGCCCATGGAGTGGTGCCGCGATCGCCCGCCCTGCTTCTGCTTGGCGGGCTGACCGGGCTGGCGGCGCTACTGCTGACCGGTGTTCGACTGAGCCCGGTCCGCGTCGGACTGTCCCTGATCGTCATGCAGGTCACCTTGCACGAGGCCTTCATGCAGCTGAGCACGACCGGGATGGCCGACGCTGGGATGGGCCAGAGGTCCCCGTCGGCGGATATGGCAATGGTTGGCGCACACGTTGCAGCCACGACATTGATGGCGACGGTGCTGGCAGCCGGCGAGAAGGTGCTGTGGTTCCTGGCCGGGTTGGTGACTCCGATCCGGTGGCCACGGCTGGAGCTGGCGGAGCCCTTCGCCGTGAGCGTCATCCCTTCAGCGCAGACACGATCGTTGCGCGCGCGGTTCGCCGATGGCGGGGTTGGCCGTCGAGGTCCGCCACGGCAAGGGCTTCCCGCCCCCTTGAACCAATGATCGGTCGGTAGGCGTTTCGCCTTCTCACTGGTAGCAGCCCCATGGGCTCCTCCCTGGTAACCATCCCTTTCGTCCCGGCTCGACATGCCCTCGCGACAGAGCCGCATGTCCCCTCAGCCGTCCGCCGAAGAGCTCACCGGGATCACGCCTGCCATCGAACAGGACCTTGAGCCGTACCAACCTGCACACCCCAATACGCGCACAGAAGGGCAAATCAGCCATGAACATCACAACGGAGGCAAGGAAATGACAAGTCTCGCAGTCGGAAGCGGAGCCATGGGCGGCATGAAGGTGATGAGCCAGGGCCTGCTACCACCCTGGGTTACCTGGCTGTGGCTGGTGGCCTTGGCCGCTGTCCTGGTCATCCACTGCGGTCACCTCGTCCGGATGGGCGGCCAGCATCGGTGGTATCACGCCAGTCACATCCTGATGCTCGTCAGCATGCTCTACATGTTTGCCATGATGGAGTTCACGTGGACCTGGTTCCCGAGAAGCTGGTCCATCTCCCTGTTCGTGGTCTCGACCGCGGCACTGGCAGTGTGGATGGTCTTGCGCCTCGTCCAGCGTCGGCCCTTCAGCGCACTGTGGATCACTGCCCTCATCATGCAGGCGTCAATGATCTACATGTGGATACCCAAAGCCAGCTGGGCTACGGCGCTGATCTGGACCATGGTTGTCTACTTCGGCCTCGAGACCGTTGCATGGCTCGCCGGACTTCTCGACGACTCCAAACCGGCGATGGCTGTCGGACCTTCGGTGAGCGCCATGCCTGGTCTCGGCGAGGGACCTGGCTTCGACTCCACGCAGACCACGGCTGGCGGTCTTCTTGTCACGGCTAAGCCGGCAACAGTCGAGCATCGGGCCGCTGAGGTGCTCGTGCACCTGGCTGACGACTCCCTGACCGGCCGGATCGGCATGGCCGTCATGGCCGCGAGCATGGCGTACATGCTCGCCGCCATGCAGCTGATGAGGTAACGACTCCAGAGATGACGGCCCGGCTCCCGGTGCTTCGCGACTCGAGACCACGAGGCACCGGGACCAGCACGATCTCGTGGGATCCCGGCGTCCTGGGGTTGCCGAACCTGCACTTCTTGTGATGAGTTCAACCATGAAGGATAAGGCTCAGCGGATGCTCCCCCGGCTCGGGTGGCCGCTGGGCGCGGTGACCGCTGGAGCGGCCCTGAGGTACTGAGCCGTGGAAGCGGAGAGGGGCTGGGCCTTGGGAACCGGGAGGCACTGAGCCATGGGCACCGGGACGACCGATACGGCGCCCGGCAGGGGACTTACCTACGGTGAGCCGGCGGCCCGGTGGGTTCTCCTGGCAACGGTCCTCGGCTCCAGCCTCACGTTCGTCGACGCGACGGTGGTCAACATCGCGCTGCCTGTTATCGGAAAGGATCTCGGCGCCGGGCTCTCCGCGCTGACCTGGACGGTCAACGCGTACACCCTGACACTTGCCTGCCTCATCCTGCTGGGTGGTTCCCTGGGGGACCGCCTCGGCAGGCGGCGGGTCTTCGTGGTTGGGGTGCTGTGGTTCGCCCTGGCCTCGATGCTCTGCGGGCTGGCGCCGAACATCCAGACGCTGGTGGCAGCCCGTGCCCTGCAGGGCATCGGCGGAGCCCTCCTGACCCCCGGGAGCCTGGCGATCCTGCAGGCGTCGTTCCGCCCTGTTGACCGCGCCCGCGCTATTGGCGCCTGGTCCGGACTTGCCGGCGTCGCCGGTGCCACAGGTCCGTTCATCGGAGGCTGGCTGATCGGAGTCACCTCCTGGCGCTGGATCTTCCTGATCAACGTCCCGATCGCACTCGCGGTCGTCGCTATCGCCAACCGCCACGTTCCGGAGTCGTCGGACCCCGCCGCGTCCCACCACATAGATATCGCCGGGGCAGGCCTGGCCGCCCTTGGCCTGGCTGCCTTGACGTATGGGCTGATCGCCTGGCCCACGAAGGGGCTCGGCTCGCCCGAGGTGTGGGGGTCACTGGCCTCCGGGGTCCTCGCGATCGGGGGCTTCCTCGCGTGGGAGACCCGCACCAGAGAACCGATGTTGCCGCTGAGCATCTTCGCCTCCCGGGTGTTCAGCGCCACCAACGCGGTGACTTTCGCGGTCTACGCCGCACTGGGCGGTGTCTTCTTCTGGCTGGTTCTGACGCTGCAGGTCGTGGTCGGCTTCACCCCCCTGCAGGCCGGTGTCTCACTGCTCCCGGTGACGCTGATCATGTTGGGCTTCTCCGCGCGTGCCGGGGCTCTGAGCCAGCGCATCGGACCACGAATACCGATGACCGCCGGGCCGATCCTGGCCGCGCTGGGAGTCGCAGGTATGGCGCGCATCGGCCCGGGCTCGTCATACCTTGTCGATATCCTGCCGCCTGTGTCGGTGTTCGGCTGCGGGTTGACGCTGACCGTGGCCCCCCTGACTGCGACTGCCCTCGCCTCCGTCTCCGGAAGCCACTCCGGTCTGGCCAGCGGGGTCAACAACGCAGTCGCCCGGATCGGCGGCCTGCTGGCCGTGGCGGTCCTGCCCCTCGTTGCGGGGCTGAGCGGTCTGAGCTACTCCGACCCGGCCGTCCTCGAACCCGCGTTCCGCATGGTGATCTGGGTCTGCGCCGCCCTCCTGGTCAGCGGCGGTCTCCTCGCCGCGGTGCTCGTCCGTGCCCCGGGGCCCTCACCCGGCGAAGCCCCTCAGGTTCCCGCCCGGGAGCCGGAACAAATGCGGCGCTACTGCCCCGTGGATGGCCCTCCGTTGACGGCACCGGCCCATAGGGGCTGAGGTAGGTGTGTGGTCAGCCAATGCGGACTCAGCCACCTTTACCAGGAGGATCACGATGTCAGCCGAAGTCGTCGACAACTCGGAGCAGCAGCGATATGAGATCCGTCGCGACGGGCAGACCCTCGGCTTCGCGGCGTACCAGAAGGCGAACCGGCTCGTCGTCTTCACCCACACGGAGATCGAGCCAGGCCTGGAGGGGCAAGGCATCGGAAGTCAGCTCGTGCGTGGGGCGCTGGACGACATCCGGTCCCAGGGCCTTCCCGTTCTTCCGATCTGCCCGTTCGTGCAGGAGTGGATGTCACGCCATCCGGACTATCTGGATCTGGACTATCGACGCCCCGCCAGTCGAGCGACCGACTGACGCAGACGGGTTTGGTTGCGTCGGTCAGGAACGTGAACGTCAACGGAGACGTAGCCCCGGTTCAAGGGTTGAGCCATCTGTCCTACGCTGCGCAGATGACCACTGCTGAAAGCGGGCGGGACCAACACCGGCGCGGAGTCCTCGTCACGGGCGCCTCCCGCGGGCTGGGCGCAGAAGTGGCACGCACGTTCGCGAACCTCTGTGGGGACCGCGTCGCCGTCCACTGCCACAGAGGCCGGGCAGAGGCCGACTCGGTGCGCCAGACCCTTGACGGTGGCGGGCACGTCGTCGTGCAGGGTGACCTTGCCTCACCCGAGGACGTGCGGAGGTTCGTGGGTGAGGCTACCGAAGCCCTGGGCCGCATCGACGTCCTGGTCAACAACGCTGCCTTGTTCGCCGACGATCCGTCAACACAGGGACGTCGGCTGAGCTGTGACGTGGTGGGTTCGTCCTACGAGGAGTGGGTCGACGCATGGCGTCGTACCACGGAGGTCAACCTGCTCGGGACAGCCAACGTGACCTACCAGGTCGCCCGTCACATGATCAGTGTCGAGCCGGCCGAAGGCAGCCCACGAGGACGCATCGTCACCGTCGGCTCCCGCGGCGCCTATCGCGGTGAGCCGGACGTTCCCGCCTACGGCGCAAGCAAGGCGGCAGTCCACTCGATGACGCAGTCTCTTGCCGTTGCTCTGGCACCCCTTGGTATCACCTGCGTCGGAATCGCCCCGGGGTTCATCGCCACCGACATGACTGCCGAGCTGCTCGAAAGCCCTGCAGGGCAAGCGATCCGGGCGCAGAGCCCGTTCGGCCGGGTAGCCACAACCCAGGAGGTGGCGCTGGCCATCATGGCCCTGGCCGGGCCGCAGTCGGAGTGGGCGTCTGGCTCGATCATCGACTTCAACGGCGCGTCGTACCTGCATTAGCGTTCCCGGCAGAGGCGATTCTCGTGCAGGACGACATCGAAGACGTCGTGTCTGTCTCGACCGCACTCCTTGGCGCGGTACATGGCAGCGTCAGCGCGGCGTAGCAGCTGTTCGGGGTTCACATCTGGTTCGCAGGCCAGATCGACCCGGCCGATGCCGACACTCGCAGTCAAGGTCAGCGAGCCCTTGTCGGTGATGACCTTGCGGCGGACCACGGAAACGAGGCGGTTGGCGACCGTCCTGAGGTACGCAAGCTCATGGTCCTGCTCGAGGCCGTCCTGCTCGATGAGGACCACGAACTCGTCTCCGCCAACGCGAGCCACGGTGTCGGCGGGCCGCAGGCAGGTCTGCAGGTCGTGAGCAACCGCAATCAGGACCTGGTCGCCGGTCTCGTGGCCCGCCCCGTCATTGATGGGTTTGAACCCGTCAAGGTCAATGAAGAACGCCACGACGGTGGAGCTTTCACTGCGGTCCGACTTGGCTCGGGCAAAGGCGCGTTCACAGCGTTCGACGAGCAGCCTGCGATTCGGAAGGCCGGTGAGCTCATCGTGCAAGGTGAGCTGGGTGAGTCGTTGCTCGGCGGCGCGGCGAGCAGTGATGTCCTCGATCTGCGCCAGCATGATCCTCTCGCCGTCCACCTCGTCCATCCAGGAAAGCGCCACCAGGCCCCATAAGGATCGGCCCCCGGGATCTTCCAGAGCCATCTCGGTGCATAGTTCGTCGTCGCCGTCCTGAACGAACGCCAGGATGCGCGCTCGGTCTGCCTCGTCCGCGAAGAGGGCGACGAGGGGCTTCCCGATGAACCATGGTGGCTGGCGGCCAAGCAGCCGGACAACGGTGTCGTTGACGCGGATGATGTCACCGTCGCTGCTCATCAATATCTTGCTGTAGAGCGCTTCATCGAAAAGGCGCCGGAAACGGCCCTCGCTGATCCGCACCGCTTTCTCAGCCTTGCGCCTCGCCTCCCCTTCAACAACCCTGCGGTGAGCGACGCGCCCCGCCAGGGCGGCGGCCAGCAGCACCATCAGCAACGCCGCTGCGAGCACGGCCTCCAGCTGGTGCTGAAAGCTGCGAGCGGGGGCAAGGGCGACCGAGGACGACACCGCCGCCGTAACGGTCCACCCGATCCCCGGCACCGGCCCTTCCGACTGAATCACTCCGTCGCTGACCGAGTTGACCGATTGCCCGGCAAGTGCCTGTTTGGTCGAGGCGGAGACCGCCACCTGCCGGGGCTGTCCTCGCTGGTCGACGATCACGGTGCCCGTCAGCGATTGGCCGTGTTGATCCGTCACCGTGATCGCGACGTCATCGTCTCTGTGAGACCCCTCGACCACCGAGCGCACAGAGTCGAGCCCCCACAGGAGGGTGACGTATCCGACTCTGCGGGGTCCGTCGAGCACCGGGGTAGCCACCCCCACGACAAGGCGATTCTCGTTCGAGATCGAGACGTAGCCAGACGAGACGTAAGGGCGCCCCGTTCGGGACGCACCCTGGTACCAGTCCCGGAACGAGTAGACGTTCCCGATGACTTCAGGACGGGAGGGGTACACCGCCAGGGCGCTTCCCATGACGTCGGTAACGAATGCCCCCGGTGACCCATGGACGGCCGCCAAGATCGCCAGCTGGTCCTTCGCCCGGTCCTGGCTGGACGGCGTGGGCTCACGGAGGCCCTCGATGAGCGCCGGGTTCACAGCCCAGGTTGCTACTGCGCGCTTGTAGTCATCCGACTGGCGAACCAGCGCGCGCACCGCCGAGTCGCGAATGGACCGCATACGCACCTGCGCCTCGGCTTGAGCAGAGGTGTTGCCCTCCTGGACCGCGGTGCCGGCGACTCCACCGAGCAACCCGACCGCCAGCAGCGCCAGGCCAATCGGAACGACAGCCGGACGCGTCATCCACGAGTGCAGCGCGGCACGTACGCGGAGGCGACCCAAGCGCGCTCTCACTTCGACACCCCATCTCCCGGGCTGGATCCAGCCCGGCCCATCTTTGCGGAAGCGGGCGACACGTCCCCGGCGTCGCACGGGTCGGCGCCGATCGTGCCACCGCGCGGACTGGAGACGGTGAGGCCCTCGACCGATGCGTTGAGACGAGGGATCCGGTCGGATGCGCGCATCGAGGTACGCCAGCGCCAGCTCATGTCCCCACCCCCCAGTGGAGGGCGGTCAGAAGACCGCCCCCGAGGAAAGTACCGCTCACGTAGGGACTGCGGCGGGGACTCTCCCATGATTGGCCAGTCGTGGGAAGAGTCCCTACGTTTCGGCTGCCACCTCAACCCAAAAGGACGATGCCATCCCAAGACAAGGAGCATTGCCCCGTGAGCGGGCTGTTCACCTGGATCATCGCCGGGACCGTTGAGCAGCTCGTGTCCAACAGGGACCACGTGCGCACCACACCGACTGAGGTGACGTCCGGGGCTGTTCTCGTCAGGCAGTCCATCAAGGTAAGGGATAATCGTGGTGTGAAGCCAGTCACCGACCCCTCCGTGCCCACCCCCTACGGGAGGATGATCAAGCCCGCGGCCCTGCCGCCCGGGTGGGTTTCGATCACCCCCCGGGCCGGGGACGCAGCCGACCTGCTCGAGCTTCTGCACCGCCACGAGGTCGTCGCTCACGGCCGCGAATACACGACCCGGACCGCCGTCGACACCGAGGTGAGTGCGACGGGAATGCAGAGCCGCCGTCACGTGCTGCTGCGCGATGAGACAGGGACGGCGCGGGGCTGGGCGACCGTGAACGACCGGGCCTCAAGGCGCGTGCTTGTCTCGGTCCTGGTGGATCCCGAACTCGAGGCCGACGCGGCAGACAAGATCGCCGACACCCTGTTCGCATGGACGGCACGCGCCTCCACCGACCTGGCGCTCGACCGCGGCGTGGACGTCACCCAGATGGACAGCGGCGCCTTCAACGAGGACCCGCGACAGCAGCGCTGGCTCGCGGCCGCCGGTTTCACCCACACAGCGACCTGGTTACAGATGAGCCGCCCGGTCACGCCGGGTGAGGTTGACCTGCAGTCGCCCTCCGAGCAGGATCCGAACGTCGTCGTTCGCAGGGTCCGCAGGGCGGGCCACCGTATGCCGGATCAGGAGGACCTCGAAACGGTGTACAACGTCCTCGAGAAGGCTTTCACCGACCACTTCAACTACCACTACGAGACGTTTGACGAGTTCTTCTCGCGGCTGCGCGAGGATCCCGGACATCGCTGGGACCATTGGTGGATCGCCGAGCTGATCGACGGCTCCGAAGCCCCCCGACCTGCCGGAGTGCTCGTGGCCACGGTCTCACCCGGCCATGACGGCGCGCCCTCAGGCAGCTACGTCGCCTACCTCGGCGTTCTGCGGTCTGCCCGCGGAACCGGTGTCGCCCGGTCGCTGCTGAACGCAGTCATCGTTGACGCCGCCGTCCGCGGCCGCGATCGCGTCGGGCTCGAGGTCGACGCCGACTCCTCCACTGGTGCCGTCGATCTCTACACCTCCACAGGTTTTCACGCAGTGGGCAGCACCCAGTCGTGGCACCGCGACCTGCCGGTGGGCAAGACCAGGCCTGCAGGCGAACACCCCTAGGCGCCGGCCAGAATCTCGTCGATCTGGCCCATCGCGAGGGTCATGCCCTCCGCCATGCCCATCGCGACGAGCTGTTCCATCTGCTCGAGCGTCGCGAACCGCGACGTGACCGTCATGCGTGTGCCGTCGGCAGTGTCCTCTAGCTCGACGCGTGCGCGGGTCGTCGGCATCGAGGGGTTCGGTACGCCGGCTTCGTCGGCGAAGCCATCTTCGAACTCCAGGGAGTGCGGCTCGTCGATGAACAGGAAGCGCCACCATCCGTGGCTCCTCTCGCCGTCGGGCCCGGTCATGTAGTAGCTGGACCGGCCGCCCACGACGACATCGTGCTGCTCGAAGGTCGCGGGCCAGGTGGGCGGGCCCCACCACCGCTCGAGCTGACGCGGGTCGACCCAGACCTGCCAGGCGCGCTTGGACGGAGCGGCAAGATCGGCCACGATCGTCATGGTCAGGGTCGCGATATCTGGGGTGGTGCTGATCACTGTCATGATGCTTCTCCTTCTGGGGGTTGGGTGAGGATCTCTTCGATTCGACCGATACGACCGCGCCAGATCTCCTCGTACTGGCCGAGCAGTCGTGCGGCCGCGCGGATGGTGCTGACGTCGCCGGACACGAGCTGCTCGCGACCTCGTCGCCTCTTGGTCACCAGAGCTGCCCGCTCGAGCACGGCAATGTGCTTCTGCACTGCGGCGAAGCTCATGTCGTACCTCCGAGCAAGGGCAGAGACCGACGCCTCGTCGCGCAGTACGCGCGTGACGATGTCGCGGCGGGTCGCGTCGGCGAGCGCCGCGAAGATCTGGTCCACGGCCTCCCGCTCATCCTTTTGTACAACCATATGGTTGTACGTTACCTATCCGGGTGGCCCGCGGCAAGAGCCAGCTGGACGGCCCGGTGAGCGCTGGAATCCGGCCCGTAGTCTCAACCAGTCACGGACTGAGGAACCTCATAGTGCCGGACCGTGGTCTCGCGATCAACGAGGTACTCGTCATCCTCGGGGTAGAAGACAGCAATGTCGATGTCCGACCCCGCGAAACCCTCGATTGCGGTTCGCGACTCCCACCAGCTCACGGTAACGACTTCAGTGCGACCCTCGCCAACGTCTCGCGTCCACATCTGCGCCCCGAGGTTGCCCGCGGTCGCTGCGTATTCACGCAGGCCCGTCCCGGTGATGTAGTCGACGTAAGCCTTCGCCTGTTCGGTCCGGACCCAGCCCCGCCACATTCGAGCAGTCATCACCCTCTCCCTTCATACCCCGGTCCTGCCCCACTCACGCCGTCAAACGCGAGTGCCGGTGATGAAACCAAACTCGTTGGCGAGTCGTATCCCGATCCCGTCGACGTCGAATGGCGCGAGAGCCTTTCGAAGCTCTTCGTCCCGCAGCACGCGGCGCGCCTCGACCAACGCGGCTTCACAGCCAGACCAGATGCCGTTGAAGCTGGTGACGACGTCGAACCCGCCATCGGGGAACGGCAGCGCAAACATGTCACCGACGCTGAAGTCGGCATCAGGGGCGCGCGCCCGGGCAACCTGGATGAGATTCTCTGAGGCGTCCAATCCTGCGACGAGAGCCCCTCGGCCCGCGGCCACCCACGCGGCGTACCCGTCCTCCTCTGAAGTATGGGACACGCCCGGCGGAGGCGGTCAAGCCAAACGCCGTTCCTTCTCTCTGCCACTCCAAGGGCGGGCCGGCGTCCTCTCAGACGTGTGTCGGATGGGCGTAATTGCACACTTCGCGCAAGTTACTCAGGCGTACCGCTTGTTTTACGCAATTAGAGCGGTCATGATGTCAACATTCGTCCCGGTCTGGGAATAAAATCGCTAGGAGGTCCGGTGGATCTACAGCTTCTGCTCGCGCTGGTTCTGGGTATCTCGACGATCATCATCGTCGTGCTGCGCACTCGGCTCGACGCCTTTGTCGCCCTGCTACTCGCCGCGCTGGTCACTGGCTTCGTCGCCGGAGCCCCACCCATCGAGACGATCGCCTCGATCACGAAGGGCTTCGGCAACACCCTTGCCTCGATCGGGATCGTGATCGGCCTCGGTGTCGGGATCGGCAAGATCCTCGAGGTCTCCGGTGCGGCCGATGCCTTGGCCCGCGCCTTCGTGAAAGCCATGGGCAAGGGCCGGGAGCACTGGGCCATGGCAGGCACCGGTTTCGTCGTCTCCATCCCGGTCTTCTGCGACTCCGGCTTCGTCATCATGAACCCGCTGGCCCGATCGATCGCCCGACGGATCAACGGCCGCTACGTGACACTTTCTCTGGCCCTCGGCGCAGGGATGACCCTGACGCACCACCTCGTCCCGCCCACTCCCGGCCCCCTCGCGGCCGCCGGGATCCTGGGCGCCGACCTCGGCGCGCTGATCCTCGTCGGGCTGGTCTTCACCTTGTTGCTGCTGCCCGTCGTGGTCTCCTATGCAGCCTGGATGGGCCCAAAGCTTGAGAGCGAGCTCTCCGAGGAGGTCCAGGCCGCGGTCTACCAACGTGCGTCCGTGGCCACCACGACCGGCGGCGGCTCCGTCGCCGTCCTCACCGGCGAGCCCGCGGAACCGACCGCCCACAAGCTTGGTGAGCCGCCGGCCGGTGAGAAGCCGCACCGCGTCTCGCTCGGTCTCGCTGCACTGCCGCTGCTGGTCCCGCTGCTGCTGATCGTGATGAACACAGTCGCGACCGCGATCGACAAGAACAGCCAGGGCGTTCTCTCGCCCAAGGACGAGTACAACCCTTCGGGACTGGTCAGCATCCTGGCCTTCATCGGCCACCCCGTCGTCGCGCTGACGGTCGGTATCATCCTCGCCGTCTATGTCCTGCTCCCCCGCTGGACGCCGCGCAAGCAGGTACACAGCTGGCTGGCCGAGGCGGCCGCCTCCGCCGGCCTGATCATCCTGATCACCGGTGCCGGTGGCGGCCTGGGCCAGGTGCTCCGCGATACCGGTGTCGGCGACGAGCTGGCCTCGGCCATCTCCGGGCTGAGTCTTCCCGGCGTGCTGGTGCCCTTCCTGATCGCCACGCTGGTGCGACTTGCTCAGGGATCGGGAACGGTCGCCATGATCACCGCCGCCTCTGTATCGGCGCCGCTGGTCGTCGGGCTCGGTGTGTCTCCGCTGCTGGCCGCGCTCGCCTGCTGCGCCGGCTCGATGTGTTTCAGCTACTTCAACGACTCCTACTTCTGGGTGGTCACCCGGTTCACCGGTCTCGAGGGCACCGCTGCCCTGCGTGGCTGGTCGGGCATCACGACCGCCGCCTGGGCCGGGTCCTTGCCGCTGCTGCTCATCGCGAGCCTCTTCCTCTGAGATGGCAGACGTGCTGGTGGTCGCCGACGACCTGACCGGAGCGAACGCGGCCGCGGCCGGGTTCGCCCGGGCAGGCCTGAGGGCGGTCACCGTGCGCGCCGCCGAACGGGCCGACGTGGTGGCCGAGATGGTGTCGCGTTTCGACGTCGTCGTGGCGACCACCGAGAGCCGACACGCCGCTCCAGAAATCGCCACGGAGCGGGTCGCCGCTGCGGTGCGTGCAGGCTGGCCCGCCCAGCTGGTGTGCAACCGCATCGACACCACGCTTCGCGGCAACGTCGGAGCCACGACCAAGGCCGTCCTCGACGAAGTCAAGGCGCTGACCGGCGGACGGGTGGTGGTGCTCTGCGCACCGGCCCACCCGGCTGCCGGCCGGCACACCATCGGGGGCACCCAGCTCCTGGATGGTCGCCGGCTCGAGGACACCGAGGTGGCCCGGGACGCCCGCAACCCGATGGCTACGTCCGACGTGGTGGGTGTCCTGAGCCAGCAGGTCCAGGTGTCCGCCACCCTCATACCGCTGTCCGCTGTCACCGGCAACCAGGCTGCGCTTGTCGCAGCCATCCGGGAGGCACTGGACGCAGGAGTCGAGGTGCTCGTGGTCGACGCGACCACCGTGGAGCACCTCGACCGGATCGCCTCGGCGGCGGTCGAGGCGTCCAAGGACCTGCCACTGGTCTGGGTGACGAGCGACCCCGGGCCGGCGTCCGTTGCGATGGCGCGCGCACTCGGCCTCGTGCGGAAGTCCGCTGGCGCACCACTGCTCGTGGTCTCCGGGTCGGCGACCCAGCTGACGCGGACCCAGCTCGCACAGCTGGGCGCCCTGCCTCAGACCCGGCTGCACCGCGCGCCCGGCGTCGATGGCGGCGCCGTTCCCGACATAGACCGCACCACCGCCCTGCTCGACGAGGCGCTGTCCGCGGCCGGTCCCGACGACGTGGTGGTCATCGCCACGGCCGTCGACGAGAGTGACGTCCGCGAGGTCACGCTGGAGCAGGCCGAGGAGATCCCCGTCGCCCTTGCCAAGGCTGTCCGCCGCAACCTCGAGATGCACCGCGTGGACGGTATCTTCTCCACGGGCGGGGATGTCACCGCGGCGCTGCTCGCGGAGCTCGGCTCACACGGACTGGAGATCTCCGGGGAGGTCGTCCCGCTCGCGGTCGCCGGCACCCTGGTCGGTGGTGGGTGGGACGGACTGCAGGTGGTCACCAAAGGCGGCCTCGTCGGTGACGCCCACACCACCGTCGTCTGCGTGGACCACCTGCGGCGCAACGCCGGCCAGTATCGTCAGCAGGTCGCCTCCGCCGAGTCCCGTACGCCCTGTTGACCAAGACAACCCAGGACCGCACAACCGAACAAGCACACCCGGTGGAAGATCTGAAGGTTCCACTCGCCTACCAGGAGGAACGACTCACTATGACCCGACACGTACTGGCCCTGACCCTCGGCGACCCCGTGGGGATCGGACCGGAGATCACCGCACGGACCCTCGCCGAGGTGGCCGGAGCCGCCGGTCATCACGGAGTCGCGGTCGGTGACGCCGCTGCCCTGCGCCGGGGCGTGAAGGCCGCGGGTCTCGACGTCGAGGTCCGGGTGGTGCAGAGCTTCGACGTGGAACCGGCCGGCAAGGGTGTCATCGACATCTTCGACACTGGTGCGCTCGGTGAGGACCTCCCTGCCTGGGGCGCCGTGGACAAGCGCGCGGGCCGGGCCGCGATTACGGCGATCGAGGTCGCCACGCAGGCGGCGATGGAACGCAAAGTGGCCGGTATCGTCACCGGCCCGATCAACAAGGAGGCGATCTGGGCCGCCGGATCGGCGCACCTCGGCCACACCGAGATGCTGGGCGCGCTGACCGGAGTCACCAAGCAGGACACCATGTTCGTGGTCCGCACCAACAACGCGGCTGGTCACCATCTACGGATCTTCTTCACCACCCGCCACGTCTCGCTTCGCACGGCCCTGGACCAGCTCACCACGGAGCGGATCCAGGACTCGATCCGGATGGCCAACACCGCACTCCAGGTCTTCGGCGTCCGCAGGCCCCGACTGGCCGTGGCAGCGCTCAACCCGCACGGAGGGGAGAACGGCGCGTTCGGCGACGAGGAGATCAAGGTGATCACCCCGGCGTGTGACGCCCTGCGCGCCGAGGGGCTCGACGTCTACGGCCCCATACCCGCTGATTCGGTGTTCCACCTGGGCCTGGAGGGCCGGTTCGATGGCGTGCTCTCGCACTTCCACGACCAGGGCCACATCCCGGCCAAGACATTCGACTTCGACGGCACCATCTCGGTGACGGTGGGGTTGCCGATCCTGCGGACCTCCGTCGATCACGGGACCGCGTTCGACATCGCCGGGACAGGCAAAGCCGGGCATGGCACGATGCAGTCGGCATATCTGGCGGCAGTCGACTACGCACCGTACGTGGAGAACATCCGGAAGACCTACGGGAGCTGAGCCGAAAGGAGGCAAGGGGGCGATGACACAGACCACCAGGCGGCGGGGCACCCGGGCGCGCCATGACGCCCTCGTCGAGCTCCTCCGCATTGGCGTCGACGGCGTGGAGACTCTGGCCTCGCGCGTCGGCGTCTCTCCCTCGACGTTGCGCCGTGACCTCACCCGGCTCCAGCGCGATGGTCGGATCGCGAGGACGTATGGCGGGGCGATCGTTCGCGACGTCTTTCAGGAGCGCTCGTTCAACGAGAGCGCGCTGATGAACATGGAGGCGAAGGCAGCCATCGCCGCGGCGGCAGCCGAGCTCATCCCCCTGAGGGCGACGATCTTCCTTGACGCCGGCACCACCTGCCTGGCGCTGGCCAGGGCGCTCGCCGGACGCGGCCAGCTCACCGTGGTGACCCGGGGTCTCGAGAGCGCGGTGCTCCTCTCCCGGGCTGAGCAGATCGACGTCGTCATGCTCGGCGGTCACGTGCGCCCGCTCAGCCACGGCGTAGTCGGGCCGCTGTCCTCCATGGCGTTCGAGCGACTCGCCTTCGACGTGGCCTTCCTGGGGGCCGACGCGATCGACCCTGTCCGCGGCCTGGGCGAGCCGACCGCCGAGGAGATCTATGTCAAGCAGCAAGCCGCCTCTCGCTCGGGCAAGGTGGTGCTCCTCGCGGACGCGTCGAAACTAGGCCCGGCAAACCTCCCGGTATTTCTCCCTCTCGAACCGTCGTGGACACTCGTGACCGACGGTCGAGTCGACGCTGAGCCGGCGAAAGCCTTTGCGGCTCAGGGGATCCGG
This sequence comes from Actinomycetota bacterium, assembly GCA_040006795.1. Lineage (GTDB taxonomy): Bacteria > Actinomycetota > Actinomycetes > Actinomycetales > Dermatophilaceae > UBA4719. The sequence goes on from JBDTWH010000050.1 coordinate 14,878, forward strand.
GTCCTCACAACCGGCTGACGTGCTCGCGGGCCAGCCGTTCGGCCACCAGCTCCAGCAGCGCAGCGGCATGCACCATGCTCTTCTCGAGGTCGGGCTCGACGTCGGCCAGGGAGTATGCCGCTGCCACGCCCGCCTCAGACAGCTGCGCCTTGTCGAGTGTGCTCCGACCGCATACCGCAACCACGGTCGCACCGGCCTCGCCCGCCATCCTGGCCACCCCCATAGGGGCCTTGCCATGCAGGGTCTGTGCATCCATCGAGCCTTCCCCGACGATCACCAGATCGGCTCCGACCACATGGTCGGCGAACTCCACCAGCTCGAGGATCAGGTCGATCCCTGGTCGCAGGGTGGCGCCGAACAACGCCATGGCCGCAAACCCCGCACCTCCGGCGGCGCCCGCGCCGGGGACGTCGCGAAAGTCCCGCCCGGTCTGCCCGGCCAGATGGTCGGCGAGCCGGGTGAGCGCTTCGTCGAGGACGAGCACGTCAGCCGAGGTGGCGCCCTTCTGCGGGCCGTACGTCGCCGCGGCGCCCAGCGGTCCGGTCAGCGGGTTGTCAACATCGCAGGCCACCACCACCTCGGCCTGGGCAACCCCCGGATGCACGCCGCCGAGGTCGACCTCGGCCAGGTCCAGGAGCGCCGCGCCGCCCGCACCAATCTCGTTGCCGTTGCTGTCGCGCAGGCTCACCCCTAGTGCCTGGAGCATCCCGGCGCCACCGTCGGTGCAGGCGCTGCCACCGATACCGACGACGATCCGACGTGCTCCGGCGGACAGAGCGGCTGCAATCAGCTCGCCCAGACCACGGCTGGTCGCGGTCATCGGCGCGAGCTTGCCATGAGGAAGTCTCACCATGCCGGACACGTCCGCCATCTCCACCACAGCCGTGTCACCTCGGCGTCCGTACGCAGTCGCGACCGGTTCGCCGGTCGGCCCGGTGGCGGTCTGCTGCACCCGCTCGAACCCCGCCGCCTCAGCGGCCGCCAGGGTGCCGTCGCCGCCGTCCGCGACCGGCAGGCACAGGATGTCCAGGTCCGAGCGGTAGGTGAGGAGCCCCCGTCGTACCGCTTGTGCCACGTCGGCAGCCGGCAGCGATCCCTTGAACTTGTCGGGCGCGATCACGATTCGGGTCATGCTGCCATTCTGGTAGGGGCGGACTATCCTTCTCGGTCAGTACCGGACAGGCCCGCGAGCCGCCTGCGCCACCTCGACCGCCTTAGCGTTCGAGTTGAGGGCCAGATCGCGCGCGGTTGTTGTAGCCACTCGTTTCACGGCTGCTGCTGCGTTGGTCACTTCTCGCTCGAACGCTACCGCCGCTGCGGCCGCCACAAGCGCGGCCTGGGTCGCAGCAGAAGCGACGGCAGTGGCAACTGCGGCGGCTGCAAGGGCCGTCTCCTCCGCGGTGGCGATCGCCGCCGCGTCAACGGTGGCAGCGAGTTGCAGGGCTATGAGGGCGCCTTCCTCCTCAGTGCCGGAGGCGATCGATGCGGAGACGATGTCAGCGGCCTTGGAGGCGGCGGTGGCTACTCGTTTGGCGAGGTCATCGGCAGCAGTCTGTATGCCGCTAGCCGTCTGGGCGGCCGTGTCTGCCATGTCGAGAGCCGCGCGGGCAGCGGCGACTGCCTTCACGTCACGAGCGTGTGTGGCAGCTTCGGCGGTCATGAGAGCCGCTGCCAGCACTGACTTCTTGGTCGCGGCCGCGGACTTGGCCACGTACTTCGCTTCCCGGGCGGCCGCGATCTCGACCTGTGCACCGGCGACAAATGCCTTGGTCTCGGCGAGCACAGAGGCAGCGGACGTTGGCTCCCGGTAGTTCACCTCAGAAGCTCCACGTATCAACGCAATTCGTATGGCGTCGAGCCCGGAGCCACGCCTGGCGCTACGGGCGATGAGCGTGGCCAGCGCCTTGGCCTGCATCGGTGTCATCGTCAGCACGACATTGACGGGGGGACTATCGCCCCCGCCCGATGAACGTGTCGTGCCCTCGCTGCCCATGCCACTGCTCCTCCACAGATGTCCGCCTCCGTTCCTAGATTACGGGACGATACGACGCAACACGTTTGGTGACTCTAAGCCGGGCTCCCTCCGGCGAAACCGGCCGGCGCGCGGCCGCTGGTCGGGCCAGCCTGGTGTCGATTCCAGCTCACCCGCCGATGTAGGACATCTCAACCTTCTTCTCTCCCGACGCACGGAGCTCGCTGGCCTTCGCAGAGCGCAGATCCGAATAGCGATCCGAGCGCTCTCGCCAGACGTGAGCCATGACAGCGGAGAGCTCCTCGTCCGACCAGCCGCCTCGCATCAGAGCGCGCAGGTCATCGCCGCCGGTGGCAAACAGACAGGTGAACAGCTTCCCTTCGGTCGAGACCCTCACCCGCGTGCAGGAGTGACAAAACGACCGGGTGACACTCGAGATCACCCCGATCTCACCGTCCCCATCCCGGTAACGCCATCTGGCAGAGGTCTCCCCGCTATAGCTGGAGGCCACCGCTTCCAGAGGAAGCTCTGCGTTGATGCGGCTGATGACCTCAGCCGACGGCACCACCTCAGCCATCTTCCAGCCGTTGCTGGTGCCGACATCCATGAACTCGATGAACCGCAAGATGTTTGGCGAACCCTTGAAGTGGCGTGCCATCGCGAGGATGTCCTGGTCGTTCCGCCCACGCTTGATGACCATGTTGATCTTGACCGGGCCCAGGCCCACCTCATCGGCCACGTCGATGCCGTGCAGGATCTTCGCCACCGAGAAGTCCACGTCGTTGACGGCTGCATACGTTGCATCGTCCAGCGAGTCGAGCGAGACGGTCAGCCGCTTCAGGCCAGCGTCTCTCAGCCCCTGTGCCTTGACCGCGAGGACCGACCCGTTGGTGGTCAGCGCAATGTCGATCTCACGGCCGTCCGGGGTCCTCAGTGCGGCGAGCATGCCCACCAGGTCCTCCAGGCCTCGCCTCAGGAGCGGTTCGCCGCCGGTGAGGCGAATCTTCTCAACCCCCTGCACGACGGCGATCCTGGCGAGGCGGGTGATCTCCTCGAAGGTCAGCAGCTCTTCACTGTCCATGAATCTGAAGTCTCGGCCAAAGATCTCCTTCGGCATGCAGTAGACGCAGCGGAAGTTGCACCGATCAGTGACCGAGATGCGCAGGTCGCGCAGCTTTCGCTTCCGGGTATCAGTTACCACGACTGAGGCCTTTCGGTATTGACGACTTTTCACCGACCAACATCAGCCTTCTGGGTCTCGCCAAGTCTATCAACGGCTCAGAAGGAGGCGACGAGCGCAGTTTGACGGCATCGGGGACAGCGCCCGACGAGTCCGGCTGGCAGCGTGGTCAGGTTCGCATCGGCGGGCAGTGCGGGGATGCTCTCGCCGCAGCCGAGACAGACGGTCAGCGCCGCCCGGGTGATCGGGACGCAGCCCCCGGCCAGCAGGGAGAGGTCGACGCCCGGGAGTACGTCGAGCACGTGTTGAGGACACGTCTCCACGCACACGCCGCACCCGGTGCAGGCTGCGGGGTCAAGGATCAGCTCCGTGCTACCCGAGCCGGCAACCATGCTCAACGCCAGGGTTGGACAGCTCCGCGCGCAGACTCCGCACGCCGTGCACCCCTCGGCTGCCACCAGAACCCCGAGGGGCGAGCCCTCACCCCGGATCACCACGGGTCGCCCATCCAGCTGTATCGGTGTGCCCAGAGCTCGCTGGAGCTCGCCAACAGCCCAGGCCGCAACCCGCGCCGACGACTGGACTGCGCCCTGCGCGGGCGTCCGGTCCACGCCCGTCCCGTCGACCAGGGCGGTGAGCCCCTCGGCAGCGAGGATCGCCTGCCTCAACCGCAGGCCCCCCTCAGGCAGGACCCCGACGCGCTGGACGGCGCCGGCGTCTCCGAGTGCCGCGAGCAGGTTCCGCGTGAAATCCAGCTCCTTCGTCAGGCTGGCCCGGTCCCGGCAGCTCGCGCACGGCAGGATCTGCACGGTGCGCGCCCCGGTTGCCAGCGCGGCGAGGTGCCAGGCGCTACCCACCCCGCCGAGGCAGCTGAGCTCGAGCACCAGCCATCCGGGCAGCCCGCCTCGCTGCCCCATACGATGCACCGGTTCGGCCGCCCGATGACAGGAGATGATCACTGCGGGCGCCGCCGCACCGTCACCGCCCTGGATCAGGGCCCGTAGTCGCTGGGCAATGGTCCCCGTGTCGTGCCCGGCGAGGCTGAGCGCCCCCGTGGGGCAGACGTCGAGGCACCGGGAGCAGGCTCCGCAGCCAGTGACGTCCACCACGGGTTCGGAACTGAGAACGTCCTGCGGGATCCGTAAGGCATCCTCCGGGCAGGCCTCGATGCATCGCCGGCAGCGCAGCGCCCCGAGGCAGGCGCCGGCGTCGACCTCGACGACCGGGACCCACGTTGTCGTGCACGCTCTCAGCAGGCCTCGCCTGCTCAGGGAAGCTCCGACGGGTCGGCGGCCGGCTTTGGCGGTATAGGTGGCGCCGACCTCGGCCATGGCCGAGCGCACCATGCGGACGGCGTATGCCGACCGCTCGGTGGCGCTACGCCGCGCCTGCAAGATGTCGAGCGCCACCACCTGCACTCCGAGGGGGGCCAGCCCACCGGCTGCTCCCCACGTGCGCAGCTCCGCAATGGGGGGCTGGTCGAACTCAGCCGTAACCACGACTGCGGTGCGGCCCCCGGACGTCTTGACCGCCCTGGTGAGCAGCTCTGGGTGGCGCGCCATCCCGGGCACGAGCATGGTGTGCCCGATCCCCAGGCAGTGCAACGAGGTGACCAGGGTGTCGGGATCGACTCCGACACCCCGCACCCCGGGGTCGATGAAGATGGCTGTGCCGGAACGCAAGGACGCCACGAGCAGCGCCCGCTAGAGTGCGGGTCCCACGAGCACCGGAACGGCGGCCAGGAGCACCAGGTACCGAAGCGCCAGTCCTCCGGCGAGCACCCCGGCCTCACCGGCAAGAGCCAGGCGATCGCCGCGCTCGTGAAGCGCCGTCTCGACGATGAACGCCAGAACCGGGCCGACCAGGCCGACCAGAACCAGGCCGATCCAGAAGATGGGTGCGAGGTCTCCGGAGACCAGCAGCTGGACCGAGTCACCTCCGGCCGGCGAAGCCGAGCCAACCCCGAGCCATGCGAGCAGCGCAGCGAGCTCCACCACGAGCAGGCCGACGTGCACACGGCTCCATTGATACAGATCGAGGACCACCCCGCCGCGACGTGCCAGCAGGTAGCCGCCCAGGACCGCCGCCGACAACCCGGTCGACAGGGCCGACACGAGGAACAGCACCGGCAGCAGCAAGCTGTTCAGGAGCGGGAAGCTCGACGGCACCGACAAGAGCACACCGGTATAGATGGCGGTGGACATCGCGAGTACTCCGGCAACCAGCTTGAGCGGGCTACGGGCTCGCGTGCACACCCGGCGTATCGGGCCGACATACCGCTCGAAGCGGGACACAAGAGGACCTGTGACGGCAAGGGCGTGCAGAAGGGCGATGGGGATGAACAGGGTGAGGATCCACGTTCCCCAGGTCATCGGCGACTGCCAGTTGAGGTAGAGGTAGACGAGCCGCCACGGCTCGCGACGCCCCATGCCGAGGTCGATGACCAGCAGCGCCGTCCCGAAGGCCACCGCAGGGCCGGCCAGGGTCGCGCCCGCTCGTTCGATCGCAGCGAAACGCGAGCCGGCCCGGGACGCCACCAGACTCGTCAACGTCGCTCCCGCACCCAGCCCCCCGAGGAACAGATACCAGGCGATTTGCCAACCCCACACCATGCTGGTCACTTCCCAACGACGTAGTAGACGGACGGCTTGGTGCCAAGCTCGGGGTGCAGTGGTCTGGCCTCACCGGAACGGATCCGGGCAGCGTTCTTGTCCTTCGGGTCAGCCAGGTCGGCAAGCGACAGCGCCCGGCCCACGCAGGTCTGCACGCAGGCCGGCTCAAGACCCGCGTCCACCCGGTCGACGCACAGGTCGCACTTGTCGGGTATGCCCTTCTTCTCGTCGAAGTACCGGGCGCCGTACGGGCACGCGACGATGCAGTACTTGCAGCCCACACACTTGTCGGCGTCGATGGCCACGATCCCGTCAGCCCGGCGGTAGGTGGCCTTCGTCGGGCAGACCCGCACACAGGGTGCGTCCGCGCACTGCATGCAGGACCACTTCAACGGCGCATTGACGCCACCTGCCGTGGGAGGCATGACTCTGGATCGCCAGTGCCCCTCTGGCACCTCGTTCTCCACGCGGCAGGCGACGCTGCACGCCTCACAGCCGATGCACTTGTTGGTGTCAACGACGAGCGCGTACTGGTGGCGCACGGCGGTCTTGGTTGCTGTGCTCATGACTTCACCACCTCCACGAAGGTCTCCCGCATGACGAGCGAGCCGGTGATGGGATCGGTGATGACCGGCATGAGGGCGTTAAGCCCGATTCCCTTGCCTCTGACCCGGGTCAGCCCCGGCGAGGTCCGGCCCCAGCCGTGGTAGGTGAAGACGGTGCCTTCCAGGATGTCCTCGGTGACCTTGGCCACGCCACGCTGCTCGAGCTTGCCGACCCGCACGACGACGCCGTCGCCGTCCTTGATCCCGAGGCGGCCGGCCGGCACCGGGTGGATCCACAGCTCGTTGCTGGGACGCAGCTCGTGCAGGACCGGGATGTTCTGGGTGGCGCTGTTGGTATGAACCGCACACTTGCCCTGGATCATCTGGAACGTTCCCTTGGGGGCCACCGGTGGTGGCGTGTATCTCGGGACGGGGTCGAACCCGAGCTTGGCGAGCTCGGCGGAGTACAGCTCGATCTTGCCGCTGGGCGTCTTGAGCTTGACCGGCGCCTTGGGGTCGCTCTTGCGCAGGTAGGTCGGTTTCGCGTCGGGAGGGGTCCACTGCCCTGCCTTGGCCAGCTCCGCGGCACTCAGTCCGAACGGAGCCAGCTGGGTGGCCACGATCTCGTCGATGTCCTTGTAGGCGAAGTACGCCCCCAGGCCGGCCGCCTTGGCGAGCCCCTGGTAGATCTCCGAGCTGGGCTTCGCGTCGCCCTGTGGGGGGACGACCTGCTGGCGGAGCCGGATCTTCGGGGCCAGCCCGGAGGCCTCCATCACCGGGTCAGTGCGCTCCAGATACGTGCACTCCGGCAGGATGACATCGGCGTAGGCGCCGGTGTCGCTCATGTAGACGTCCACGCTGACGAGCAGGTCGAGCTTCTTGAACGCCTCGATCATCCGCGGCTGGTCGGGGATCGCCGCGAGCGGGTCGAAGCGGTGGGCGATGTAGGCCTTGAGCGCGTAAGGCTTTCCGGTGAGCACCGACTCCGGCAGCACCTGGCACAGCCCGTCCTTGACAGGGGTGAGCGGGTACTTCCCGGGGACCCCGGCCCCGTCCACCCGTTCGGCCGTGACCTTGGGGAACGCGGGCTTCTTCCAGTCCCCCAGCTCGGTGCCGTAGCCCTTGAGACCCTTGACGAAGAAGATCCCGCCCGGCACCTCGAGGTTTCCCACGAGTCCGTTCAGGGCCAGGATCGCGCGCCGCAGCTGGAAGTCGTTGAGATAGGTCGAGGAGAACCAGCCGAAGTCGGCGACCGCGCGGGGCCGGGCCGCCCCGAAGTCGCGAGCGACGTCGCGGATCGTGGTGGCGGGGATGCCGGTCTTGGTCGCTGCCCATTCCGGGGTGTACTCGCCAACGGCGGCGGCGAGCTCGTCGAACCCGACGGTGTACTGCTTGACGAAGTCCTGGTCGTACAGCTTCTCGGCAATCACCACCTGGAGCATCGCCAGGACGAACGCGAGGTCGGTCCCGGGTAGCGGCTGCAGCCAGGTTGTGGCCGCCGTCGAGGTTGGGGTGCGCCGGGGGTCGAGGTAGACGAGGCGCGCCCCACGGGCCAGTCCGGCGACGATGCCCTGCGCCTGGGGGACCGCGAGCGTCTCCATGTGGTTGCGCCCGAAGGAGACCAGGTAGTCCACCTTCGAGTAGTCGATAGCCGCCCCCGAGCCGAGGGTGACGTCCAGTGCCACGTTGCGCCCCAGCGGACACGACGACTCGTGGCTGAAGATGTTGGGAGTCCCGAACGCCTTCGCGAAGGTCAGCAGGAATGCGTCACTCGCGCTGGGACGACGCCCCACCGCGAGCTCTTCCGGTTTGATGGCCTTCAGCCGGTCCGCGATGTAGGTGTACGCCTCGTCCCAGCTTGCCTTCCGGAACTTGCCCTCACCGCGCTCGCCCACCCGGATGAGTGGCGTGCGCACCCGGTCCTTGTCGTAGAGCAGTGAGATCCCGGCGTTGCCCCTGGCGCAGATCGCGCCCTGGGTCGACTTCTCCTTGGGATTGCCCTCAATCCGCACGGCCTTCCCGTCGCGTACCCGGACGAGGATCGGGCAGCGCACGGTGCACATCTCGCAGACGCTGGTGACCACCTTCTCGGAGCCTGGAATCTCAGCGGCAACGGCAGCCGGCGATGTAGCCAGCCCACGCACCGCAAGCGGCAGCGCGGCCACCGCGCCTCCGACAGCGGCGACTTGGAGAACGGTCCTTCGGCTCGGCGTGCTGGCCATTTGCGTCTGCAGCTCCTCCGTGGAGGGATACCTGCAGTGAGCAGGCGCCCCCATCGTTGGCTCGCTTCAAGGTTCCGCGGGGGACGAAGGTCCCGCGTCCAGATTCAAAGAGCCCTTTGTGAGTGATGTCACCTAGGTGATCTGTACCTTGACGTCAGGTTGGCAAAGACCGCGAGCCCGGAGATCTACTCCGTCGACGTTGGCCAGACTTGCGCCAGGTCCTGGATCTTGGCCGCGGCCTCCTCCACGTCCATCCCTGCCGCGACGACCAGGCCCAGCAGGAATGTCGTGACTGGTGCTGCCGGCCGCTCGACGCTGTGGGCGGCCACCCGGGCCACATCCAGGACCACGTCGACGTTGACCTCCGCCGGCAGACCCAGCTCCGCGCATACGGCGTTGATCCAGGTTTCCATCATGGGTGTTGTGTTCATCGGGGATCTTGCTCCTTGCATCAGGTTGGAGACTTCGCTGGTTTCGGGCGCGGGTGACACCCCCGCAGACGGGGCGTGGGTCGATCGCGCCCTTCGCAGGTCTGCCGGGGTGTCGATGTCAGCGACCCAGCACGTCTCCGAGTCGTCAAGAGGTCGCTCCTGCAGGTCGAGAACCGACAGGAGATCCCGCATCGACCGCCCGGCCGGGTCGCCGAGCTCTCGTAAGGCCGCGCGCAGGGCCTCGGTGTGGAAAACCGCGCACAGCGGCTGGCGGAATCCCGAGCCATCCACAGGAACCAGCGCAGCAGCATCGCATGAGGCGAACTCTGCAACGAGCTGCGTGGCGAGTCCCCCGGCCCATGGCATGTCCACCCCCAGCAGCACGGTCACCACCGTGTTCACCGCCTCCAGCCCGCTCGCGATACCCGCGACCGGTCCTCCATGGATGGGCGACTCCCGTCGAAAAGTGACAGGACGCCGGGTGGGGAAACCTGGACCGACGACCACGACGGGGACCGGTTCGGGCAGCGAGGACAGGAGATGATCTAGCACCGAAGTGCCGCTGATGGTGATGGCGGCCTTGTCATCACCCCGCAGTCGTGAACCGCGTCCCCCGGCAAGCACCAGCGCCGTCCATCCAACCGACACAACAGCAGCACACATGTTGAGTAGCCTGCCATCCCCCGCCGAAACGCCAGCGGCGGTACGGCAGGATTGTCGGCGCGGTCCGCGACCATGATCACGGGCGATCGGTGGTCGACCTCGTGGGAACTCGCACGAAAGCCTCACGGCGACCCGTGGAGGCGACCCGTCGAGGCCTGCCGTCGTCTGTCAGCCGGCCGGTCTGCGGGCACGCTTCAGCGGCTGCCAGGGCAGGGGCAGATACTCCACCTCGTCGCCCGCAGCCGCTCCGGGTGGAGGAATGACAACCAGGCCGCTGGCATGGGCCAGGCCGCGCAGCATCGCCGAACCACAGGACGGCAGCACCACGGCCGTGCCGTCGTCTCCGAGGCGAACCGGAAGCAGCCGGTGCCCGTCTCCGGGGCGGCCGGGCTCGGCTGTGCCCAGCCTTGCCGTAACCGTGGCTTCCGAAGCCAAACCGTGCAGCCCGTCGAGCAGCGGCCCGACCAACGTGAGTAGCGCCGCGCAGGCCGCCAGGGGGTTTCCGGGCAGGCCTACCAGCCACCTGCCGCCGGGCAGCGCTGCCAAAAGCATCGGGTGCCCGGGCTTGACGTGTACACCGTCGACCACGACGCTGCCGCCGGCCTGAGCAACGGCGGCATGGACGTGGTCGCGTGGCCCGACGCTGGTGCCGCCGGTGGTGATGACCAGGTTGGCCGGGCTGGTCGCCAGTGCCTCGGTCAGGTCCTCCAGCCGGTCGGGCAACCGCGTGATCGACGGTGGCGCTGCGCCGAAGGCTGCGAGCCAGGCCGGAAGCTGCGGGCCCAGCGCGTCGCGGGCCCGGCCCGGGGATGGCAGGCCACTTTCGGTCAGCTCGTCGCCCAAGACGAACGCGTCGACGGTCGCGGGCGGTATCACCAGGAGGGTGTCGTGCCCGACTGCGGCAGCCAGGCCGATGATGGGCGCCGTCACGACGGTGCCGGCTAGCAGGAGCACGTCGCCCCGGCTGGCTTCCTCGCCGGCTCGGCGGATGTGGGTGCGGGTCGCCGATGCCATGACAGAGTCTGCGCGGCGCACCCCAGTCACGTCGCGCACCGACTGCTCAACCGGCAGCACGGCGTCAGCGCCGTCAGGCAGGACGGCGCCGGTGGCGATGCGCGCGCACTGACCGTCGGCGAGCCGGTGCTCCAACAGCCGCCCCGCAGGCAGGTCTGCCACAACCCGCCATGGTGGGGAACCAGCGACGGCCCACCCGTCCATCGCGGAGTTGTCGGTGACCGGCAGCTCCGTCAGCGCCACAAGGTCGGAGACCAGCAGGCGACCGCATGCTGCCTGCAAGCTCAGCGGCCGAGGTGTCAGCGGCAAGGCCGCCGTGCCTGCACGGCTTCGAGCCTCCGGCCACGGCATACCGCCGCCTGGTCGCCGTTGACGCCGGCCGACCGCGGACGAGTGTCCAGTTCCGGACCCGATCTCTTGGGCCGTGGCCATGTCAGGCGGTGCCAGGGATCCTTCGACCACGGCGGTTGGACTTGTCCTACTGGTGTCGGCAGTCACGAGTCTCAGCAAATATGAACCGAGCATCTACGGGCAGAGCCAAAGGTCCCCACCATTATGTGATCTCGGCGGCGCCGTTCCATCACGACGATTCGAGGGATACCACGACAACGCCGTGCGAACTCCACGGTTACCGCAGCCCCGAAGGGGAAGTGAGCCCACCACGAGGTAGTTGGCTCCAAGAGCTCGCGCACCTTGGCTGCCATGTCTACCCGGCCGCACAGATCGACCTTCTCGTCCACCACGAGCCCGGGGTGGACATCATGCCGTTCCCGATAAAGGTCGTCTCTGACCGTGTGGGTCCCGTGGCACATCAAAGGACGCCGCGACTTCGGCGGGCTCTATACGGGGACGGGGACGTCGTCATCATCATCCGACCTCTTGAGGAAGTCACCCGCCTCGGTCTTCTTGAGGAAGTCACCGGACCCGGGCTGTCCCACCATGAACAGGTCGATCTCTTCTTTGGAGGCCGTCAGCTTCGGGTCATGCTTGAGGTAGTGCTTGGTTTCCCGTCCGATCAGACCGGACAGGATCAGCAGGCCGATCAGATTCGGCAGCGCCATCAGCCCGTTCATGACATCGGAGAAGTTCCAGATAACCTTCAGCTCGCTTGTGGCGCCCAGGAAGACAACCAGGGTGAACAGAACCCGGTAAACGGGCACCCCCCGTCGTCCAACCAGCCGCTCCACGTTGCGCTCCCCGTAGTACGACCAGCCCAACAGCGTGGAAAAGGCAAAAAGAACGACGGCGATGGCTACGATCCATTGGCCCCAGGCGCCCGGCAGACCGGTGGAGAACGCCTCAGCTGTCATGGTGCCCGCGTCGGCGCCGGTCCAGACACCGGTTGTGATGATGACCAGCGCGGTGCAGGTGACCACGATGATGGTGTCAATGAAGGTCTGTGTCATGGAAACCAGGCCCTGGCGGACCGGGTGGGTGGTCTCGGCGGCGGCGGCCACGATGGCTGCCGTGCCCAGGCCGGACTCGTTGGAGAAGATGCCGCGCGCGACACCGTACTGGAGCGCAATGATGAATACTGATCCGGCAAAACCGCCGGCGGCCGCCGTGCCGGTAAAGGCGTCAGAGAAGATCAAGGCAACGGCCGTGGGGATGCCGTCAACGTTGAGTACGAGGATGACAATCGCAGCCACGACATAGAAAACGATCATGATCGGCACAAACGAGGCCGTGACCCTGCCTATGGACTTGATGCCACCGATGATGACCAGGCCGACCGCGATGGTGAGGAACAGGCCAGTGAACCAGCTGGGGATGCCGACGACCTCGCTGATATGACCAGAGATGGCGTTGGCCTGGGTCATGTTGCCGATCCCAAAGCTGGCAAGGACAGTGAATCCGGCGAACAGGAGGCTCAACGTCAGCCCGAACCGGTTGGGGATGGCCTTGGCGAGGTAGTACTGCGGCCCGCCGCTGCGTTCGCCCTTCGAGTCCGTCGCGCGGAACCGGACACCCAGGAAGGCCTCGGAGTACTTCGTGGCCATACCCAGTAGAGCAGTGACCCACATCCAGAAGACCGCACCCGGTCCACCGAGGTGGATGGCGGTCGCGACGCCCACGATGTTGCCAACGCCGACGGTCGCCGCCAGGGCGGTGGTCAAGGCCTGGTACTGAGAAATATCCGCCGTACCTTCTGCGCCCTTGTCCTTCCTCTCCACGAGTCCCAGTCGCAGCGCCGAACCGAGGGTGCGGAACTGAACGCCGCCCAGACGAATGGTCAGATAGAGCCCTGTCCCCAGCAGAAGGGGTATGAGCAGGAATGGCCCCCACACAATTCCGCTGACCGCACCGAAAAACTCCGCTATCGCATCCATTCGGTGCTCCATTGCTTGGTGGATCTATCAGTACGACTTCGTTCACACACGGGCTTGGCGACGAGGGTACTCATCTGCTCGGCCGGCATCGAGGGCGGTGCCTCCGAGCGCGCCGGTCCGAGAGTTCGCAGTTGGTCCTCGAGCCGGGCCGATGAATGAGGAACCAGCACACTGTCGACGACGCCTTCCACGTTCTCGCGTAGGGGCGAGGCCGCACTGGTTGTCGTCCGTGGACCCCTCACCCTTGACGGCATACTGAACAGGCGTTTAGTCTACTGAACGTGAGTTCAACCATCGACGACGGTGATCTCACCGCCCGCGCGACCATCCGGAATGCCGCGTTGCGACTCTTCGCCGACCGTGGCCCTGACGCGGTGACCGTGCGCGAGATCGCCACCCAGGCCGGCATCTCCCCGGCTCTCGTCCTCCACCACTTCGGGAGCAAGGACGGCCTGCGCGCCGAGGTCGACGCGTTCGCCGCAAAGGCGTTCGACGGGATCTTCGAGGACCTGCCGGTCGAGGAGCTCGCCGAGATGCTCGCCGGCGGGGCGGCGGCAGGCTCGCCCGCCGAGGCGTTCGCCCGGGGCTTCCCGCCCGGCTCGCCACTGCCGGCCTACCTGCGCCGGCTGCTGCTGACGAACGACCCGGCGGGCGCCGCCCTGTTCGGACGGTGGTATGCCGCGACCCGTGGCCTCCTCGACGTGATGGTCGAGATGGGCCTCGCCCGTCCGAGCGAGGACCCCGGCGTCCGGGCGGCGTTCTTCCTGGTCAACGACCTCGCACTCATCCTCCTGAGAAACCCGATCGCCGCGGCGATCGGTGCCGACCCGCTGACCCCCGAGGGGATCGACCGGTGGGCCCGGGAGGCCACCAATGTCTACGCCGAGGGCGCGTTCATCGCGCCGCGGAAGGAGTAGCACCCCATGAGCACAACCCAACCCGTCATCCGCACGCAGGGGCTGACCAAGACCTTCGGCCCGGTCCGCGCCCTCGACGGGCTCGACCTCGAGGTGGCCCCCGGAGAGGTCCACGGCTTCCTCGGCCCCAACGGATCGGGCAAGTCGACGACGATCCGTGTCGTCCTCGGCCTCATCCGCGCCAGCGGCGGCCACGTCGAGCTCTTCGGCGGCGACCCGTGGCGCCAGGCCGCGACGCTGCACGAACGGCTCGCCTATGTCGCCGGCGACGTCGCTCTCTGGCCGGGGCTCACCGGCGGCCAGTGCCTCGACGTTCTCGGCGCGACCCAGGGCGGCCTCGACGAGGCCCGCCGGGCGGCCCTCATCGAGCGGTTCGACCTCGACCCGACCAAGCGGGTCCGCGACTACTCCAAGGGCAACCGGCAGAAGGTCGCCCTCATCGCCGCCCTCGCCGCCGACGCCGACCTGCTCGTGCTCGACGAGCCCACCTCCGGGCTGGACCCGCTCATGGAACAGGCCTTCCAGGAGGTCGTCCGCGAGCGGCGCGAGGAGGGCTGCACGGTCCTGCTGTCGAGCCACATCCTCGGTGAGGTCGAGGCCCTGGCCGATCGGGTGAGCATCATCCGCCGGGGCCGGACCGTGACCACCGGAACCCTCGCCGAGCTGCGACGGCATACCCGCACCCACGTCCACGCGGTCACCGTCGAAGCGCCCGCGGGCCTCGCCGATGCCCCGGGCGTCGCAGAACACGTCTCCGCGCGGCTCGACGGCCACGTCGACAGCCGGTTCACCATCGACGCCGATCATCTCGACGCCGCCGTCGGCCGGCTGCACGACGCACGGATCCACACCCTCACCGTCACCCCGCCGAGCCTGGACGCACTCTTCCTGCGCACCTACGACGGGCAGGCCGTGCCCCTCGAAGCCACCGAGCTCGGCCAGCCGGAGGAGACGCACCGATGAGGGCGACCGGCCTGCGGGCGATGCTCGGTGTCCAATGGCGGACGCACCGCCGCGGCACGCTCGTCTGGATGTTCGCGCTCATCGCCAGCATGGTCGCAACGGCGGCGGCGGTAGCCGGCCTCTACACCACCCCCGAGAAGATCCACACCTATGCCCAGGCCGTCACCTCCGGTGACGCGCTGGTCGCGATCAACGGCAGGGTCGAGGGCATCGACAGTCTCGGCGGGATCATCCAGGACGAGTTCGGCTTCCTCGCCGCCTTCCTCCTCCCGCTGCTCGGGATCAGCCTCGTCGCCAAGGTCACCCGGCATGAGGAGGAGGCCGGGCGGCTCGAGGCAGTCCTCGGGGGCCGGGTCGCGCGCCACGTCCCCGTGCTGGCCGGGCTCATCGTCGCCTCCGCCGCCATCTTCGTCACCGCCATCGCGTTCGCCCTCGGGCTCATCGCCTCCGGGGTGCCCGCGACCCGATCGGTCCTCTACGCCGCCTCTCTCGGGGCTCTCGCCTTCGTCTTCGCCGGGCTCGCGGCGCTGCTTGCCCAGGTCACCCTGCACTCCCGGGGCGTCTACGTGTGGAGTCTGCTCGTCCTCGCCGTGGCGTACCTCCTGCGGGGGGTCGGCGACGTGACGAAGACGCGGCTCACCTGGCTCTCACCGCTCGGCTGGGCCGAGAAGGCCGCCCCGTTCGGGGCGATGCGGTGGTGGACGCTCCTGATCCCCCTCGCCGTGGGCGGGCTGCTCGGCACGCTCGCCGACCTCGTCGCCGGACGCCGCGACCTCGGCAGCTCCCTCCTTCGCGGGGGCGCGGGGTCGGCGCGGGCGACGACATGGCTGCGCAGCCCCCTCGGGCTGGCGACCGCCATCCACCGCCCGGGGGTCCTCGGCTGGCTCGCCGGTTCCCTGGTCCTTGCGGGCATGATGGGCGCGCTCGCGCAGCAGTTCGTCGACGCCTTCGCCGGCAACCCGGCCATGGCCGAGGCCATCGGGTTGTCGGGTGCGCAACCCGAGGACGGGTTCATCGCCGTCACCCAGCTCTATATCGCCATCATCGCCACGGGGTATGCCGTCCAGGCCGTCGGCAACCTGCGCGGCGAGGAGACCGCCGGACGTCTCGAGCCCCGACTGTCCGGCACCCTGTCCCGCATGCGCTGGCTCGCCGCCCACGCACTCGTCATCGTCACCGGCCTCGTCATCATCGTCGTCGTCTCCTCGGTCGTGCTGGCCGCGGCGACGGCGTGGTCGATGGGCACCGCGGTGCAGCTGGGCCGCGTCGTCGGGGCGGGCGCGGCATACCTGCCGGCCGAGCTCCTCGTCGGCGGGCTGGCGCTCGCGCTCTTCGGCCTGCGGCCCCGGGCGTTCCCGGCTGGCTGGGCGGCCTTCGCCCTCGTCGCCTTCATTGCCTTCCTCGGCCCGGGCCTCAAGCTGGCCGG
Source organism: Actinomycetota bacterium (assembly GCA_040006795.1). GTDB lineage: Bacteria > Actinomycetota > Actinomycetes > Actinomycetales > Dermatophilaceae > UBA4719. Next base: position 31,153 of record JBDTWH010000050.1, read on the forward strand.
GTGGGTGCTCGACCTGTCCCCGACGACCCATGTCGGCAACCCTCCGCTGGGCACCGTCGAGTCGCTGCCGCTCATCGTCCTCGGCACCATCGCCGCGGTCCTGGGCCTGGCCGCGGCGGTCGGCTTCCGCCGTCGGGGAGTGCCGCAGGGCTGAGTCGGTGGAGCGCTGCCGGCGCGACGTTGCGGTCCAGATCGAGTATGCCTGCACCGACAAGACCACCAAAGCGACCCTCGGAGCATTACCGGGGCAGGCGTTGCCGCGGCATCCCACCTTGGCGGTTCCCTACTCGACCTGTGCCGTCGACTCCCGCCGCCGGATGCAACGCGACTGGTTCGTGTTCAAGGTTGACTTCCTGGCGCAAGATGTACCCAGCGGGTACCGCGAGGGCCGGCGCCGCGAGCTGCGGTCGGACCGGGGGCCGTGTCCTGCTCGGTAGGTATCTCGGGTGTGGGTTCGCTATCGAGAGTGAGTCTCGATAGCGGAACGACGACCGGACGCATCGGAGCCAGGGCTGGCGTCCTTATGACTGGTCTATGGGACGTTTCGATGCTTGGTGGTGCGCTGCGGTTTGCCGGTGGGGTCGAACGCGACCCACTCGCCGGTCTTCTTCCCCACTGCGTAAACACCTCGATCGAGCAGCTCGCCGCTGGCGTGATAGCGCACCCACAGGCCGTCCTGAAGGCCCTGAACGAATTCCCCGGCTTGCAGCAGACCCCCGCCTGCGCGGTACCAGACCCACGATCCGTCGAGCTTGCCGTGTGCGTACGAGCCGCGCGCCTTTAGCTGGTTGTTCTTATACCAATATGTCCACTCGCCAGTCTTCTCGCCGTCCTCGTAGCGTCCCGATCCAGAAAGGCCGCCATCGGAGAACCTCTCCTCCCACAACCCTGTCGGACGCCCCTGGTCGTCGTGCTCATTCATCACGCGTGGCTGGCGATCTGGATGAGGTTTCCGCAGGTGTCGTCCAAGACGGCCGTGGTCACCGGCCCCATCTGGAGGGTCTCCTGGGTGAAGGTGACCCCGAGCGCCTTGAGCCGCTCGACCTCCTTGGGGACGTCATCAACAGCGAACGACGCACACGGGATCCCGTCTGCGCTGAGCGCTTCCCTGTATGGGCCGACCGCCGGGTGGCTGTCCGGCTCAAGGAGCAGCTCAACCCCATCGAGGTCCTGCGGTGAGACGACCGTCAACCATCGGTGTTCACCCAGCGGGACCTCGGTCTTCTTCACAAATCCCAGCACTTCCGTGTAGAACCGCAGCGCCTTGTCCTGATCGTCCACGAACACGCTCGTGATGTAGATCCTCATGGTGCTCTCCTCCTAGTCGCCTAGCTGCCACCGCTCGACGATGGTCCGCAAGGGCGTGGTGTCCAGGTCGTGGTACTTGTACCGGCCCTGACGGCGTGTGATGACCAGACCTGCCGACTCCAGCACTGCGAGGTGCTGGGAGATCGCCTGACGAGAGGAGCCCAGCTCGTGTTTGGTCGTCAGCCGGACGCACAGCTCGAAGAGAGTCTGGCCGCTGCGTTCCTGCAGCTCATCGAGAATGACGCGTCGCGTCGGATCGGCAAGAGCCTTGAACACATCGCCCACCGTCTGACCATACGCAAGTCGCTGCTTGCATGTCAAAAATGACCTAGGAGGACAGGCAGGGGGACGGAACGATGGATTTTCATCCCGCGCATCCAAATTGAGCGCGGCCACCTGGGTCCACCGACCACCCTCGGCCAGCGGAGCTCCAGGCACGGAAAGCCGATGGTGACCGGATGCATCTGAGCCAAGCCCCGGTGTCCGCAGGCGGAGCCGGCTACGGACGCTTGAGAGACGTTCCGGCCGACAGCCCCCCGGCTGGTCTTCGTCTCGTCACAGGATCGACTGCCAATGGTGTCCGAGCTATTCCGTGTGTCCGGCCGCGGACATCCACAGCGTTAGACGGTGCAGGAGTCGCCCTCGCAGGAGGGCGTAGAACCCCCCGTCGTCACGAGGGTGAGTGGTGGGCGCTCGGAGCAGGCTTTGTCCAGTGCCTGCAGGACGGTGTCGGCGGGTTGGGCCCCCGAGATGCCGTAACGGCCATCAATGACGAAGAAGGGGACGCCGCTGATTCCGTACGCCCGGGCCTGCGCTTCGTCGGCGCGCACCGCGTCGGAGTAGCGATCTGAGGCCAGCACGGCGTCCACTTCGACCTCGGGAAGCCCGACCTCTGTGGCAAGGGCGCGCAGCGCGGAATGGTCTGAGGCCGGGGAGCCTTCGGTGAACGTCGCGGCGTCGAGTCGCTCCTTTAGGTCGTTCTGCTGGCCGTGTTCCAAGGCGAGGTGCAGCAACCGGTGCGCGTCGAAGGTGTTGCCGGGCCTGGCAAGGTCGAAGCGGAAGTCGAGGCCTTCTTGGGCCGCCATGACCGTCATGTTGTCAATCATGGCGTGCGCCTCGGTGACCGAGCATCCGTACTTGCTCGCGAGCCGCTCGGCGTAGACGGATCCCTGGCCGGCACAGCAAGGACCCGTTCGTCGGCGTCCAAGTCGAGGTGTCTTGAGTGTCACTCAGGGTTCTTCATACAGGCCGTCTCTCATGACGAAATTGATCACGTTCCAGAGGCGGCGCCGCTAGGCCGGCAGCCTGATCGGTGATGGGCCATCTCAGGGAAACGTAGCGACCGGTGCGCTCACCCGTGCAGTAGTGGCAAGAGACATATCGCGCGCCACAAGCTCATCCGGGTGGTGCCGAGCTGCTCAGGCGACGCGCTTCTGCGGAGCGGTCTCCTTGGTCTTGCCGGGGTCTCGCTCGACCATGTCGCCAAGGACGTCGTCGATCCTGGCCATGAGCTCGGGATCGATCTTCACGCTGGCGGCCTTGACGTTTTCGTAGACCTGCTCCGGGCGGGAAGCGCCAACCAGGGCAGCTGCAACGTTTGGGTTCTGCAGGACCCAGGCGACGGCGAGCTGCGCCATCGACAGACCGGCCTCGTCGGCGATCGGCTTAAGGCCCTGGACGCGGGTGAGGACGTCGTCGTTCATGAACCGTTGGATCATGTCGGCGCCGCCCTTCTGGTCTGTGGCTCGCGAGCCTTCCGGCGGCGGCTGGCCGGGCTGGTACTTGCCGGTGAGCACACCCTGCGCGATGGGGCTCCAGACGATCTGGCTGACGCCCAGTTCCTCGCAGGCCGGGACGACCTCGCCTTCGATGACCCGCCACAGCATGGAGTACTGCGGCTGGCTCGAGATGAGCTGGAAGCCGAGTTCCTTGGAGAGGTTGACTCCCTCGCGGATCTGCACCGCGGTCCACTCGCTGACGCCGATGTAGAGCGCCTTACCCTGCCGGACGACGTCGGCGAACGCCTGCATCGTCTCCTCGAGCGGGGTCTCGCTGTCATAGCGGTGCGCTTGATAGAGGTCGACATAGTCGGTCTGGAGTCGCTGCAGTGAGCCGTTGATCGACTCCATGATGTGTTTACGTGACAGGCCCGAGTCGTTCTTTCCGCGGGGACCGGTGGGCCAGTAAACCTTGGTGAAGATCTCGAGGCTCTCGCGCCGCTCGCCCTTGAGCGCTTCGCCGAGGACGCTCTCGGCCTTGGTGTTGGCGTAGACGTCGGCAGTGTCGAAGGTGCTGATGCCCGCGTCGAGCGCCGCGGCCACGCACTGCGTGGCGACGTCGTTCTCGACCTGGGACCCGTGGGTGAGCCAGTTGCCGTAGGTGATCTCGGAGATCTTGAGTCCGCTGTTGCCGAGGTATCGGTAGTCCATGCTTCAACCGTATTCCGCGGGGCTCGAGCCCGTCACGCTGGGCGGTCAGGTCCTGCTGATCGGTGGAGCATCGGGCATACCCAATGAGTAGCGCCGCTATGGCGCACGGCGTGTTCGGCGCGTGGGTGTTCTTCTTAGCACACCAGCATCGGTGACGGGTCGCGGATCGGTGTCCGATCATCGATCCCTAACGGCCACGAGATCCTTGGGTGGCGCGAGCCCGCGCCGATCCGAGGTCGGGTATTCAGCGCCTCGTCTGGTACCTGGTCAGGAGCACGCCGTCGGGAAACGTCCGGGTCTCCACCAGGTTCAGGTTCACCCAGTTGTCCAGGGCCGTGAAGAACGGCGTGCCGCCGCCCACCAGGACCGGGTGGGTGACGATCGCGTACTCGTCGATCAGCCCGGCCCGCATGGCCGCCGCGGCGAGGGTGGCGCCGCCGACGTCCATGGGACCGCCATCCTCAGTCTTGAGCCGGGTGATCTCGGTGACAGCGTCGCCGGTGACCAGGCGGGCGTTCCAGTCGACCGCGCTGGTCGTCGAGGAGAACACCACCTTCGGCATGTCCCGCCAGCGGCGGGCGAACTCGATCTGCGCCGGTGTGGCGCCAGGCTGCTGGTCGGCGGTCGGCCAGTGGGAGCTCATCGTCTCCCACAGTTTGCGCCCGTACAGCGCCAGGCCCGTCGCCCCCACCCGGTCGGACCACCACTGGAACAGCTCGTCGCTCGGCACGCTCCAGCCGAGGTCGTCGCCGGGCGCGGCGATGTAGCCGTCCAGGCTCAGGTTCATGCCAAAGGTCAGTTTCCGCATGGCGTCAGCCTCCCGTGAGTCGGTATTCGGCGTACAGACCAACCCGGCGCAGAAAATTCATCGGTCAGACCACACCGAGGGCCGGTTGACCACCGCGCCAAGCGGATGCTGCGTACGGAAGGGAACGTCTGCCGATCGTCCCCACGACGCGCGGTCTCCAGGTGGAACCTGGGCGAGCCTGTTTTGCGTATGCCCCGCCCGCAGCTTTCACCGGGACAGGGGGTCAAGCGCAGACACGGCCCGGCTCACATCCTTGTAGTGGAACGGTCGAGTCAGCTTTCAGGTCACCGCGCTGTCTCCGGCACCTCACATCTGTCTGAGTGTCAGAGTGCCCGTATGCCAGTTCGTGTTGCCGCGTGACAATGACCACGCCGATTGGCCATCCGATTCCTTACCGCCGCAGTCGGAAGGCTGACCCGAGCAGCGATACGCCTTTGAGCTGGACCGGTTGCTGCTGGATTTCCTAGCGCATTCCTACCGCCACTGACGACATCGTGAGATCAGCGTCTCGTGATTCGGCACGAGCAAGGCCCCCGCCCGCGTTTCCGCTGGTCAGGGGCCTGGATCGTCTGTCTCAACAGAGCGCGCCCGGAGGGATTCGAACCCCCAACCTTCTGATCCGTAATCAGATGCTCTATCCGTTGAGCTACGGGCGCAGTGCCGCATCCGGGATCCCCGGGCGCAACGTCGCGAAAGACTACCGGTTGACCCTGCTCAGACGGAAATCCGCACCCGTCGCCGGCATATCGACTACAGGGATGGGCCCTCGGCACGCAGCCGCTCGACGTCTGACATGGCTGCTCGCAACCCGCTCAGCCATTCGTCACTGTGCTGGCCCACCAGACGCACGCACCAGGCGAGCGCCTCGGAACGGGACCGCGCCACGCCAGAGTCCACCAGGGTGTCGAGCACCTGCCGCTCGCTCTGTCGCAGGCGTGTCATCGCCGGTACGGCCAGGTGCGTGAAGAGCTCGCCTGCCTCACCGATCCTGGCGCCCCAGGCAACACTTCGGCCGTACTTTGTCTGGGCCTCGTCGGCGATCTTCATCCTCTGCGCCCTGGTGTCCTCACGCCAGCGGGTGATCCGGCCCTCCGCTGCTGCGGCCTCGTCACTGTCGGGCGCCGGCAGCTCACCGATCACGGTGATCTCGTCTCGGTCGACCGTGACGCGCAGGTCCCCGGTGAACCAGTCGTCGGGGATACGCCCGGCGAACCAGGCCACCGCATCCGTGGCATCTGGCAGGTCGCGCTGCTGCCAACCGCCCGGGCGACCAAAGGGGCCGCCCCGTCGGGGCCCGCCTCTGCCTCGTCGGCCGCGTGGACCGTCAGCGATGTCGTGTTCGTGCTTCATCTTTGCCTCCTGCACAGTTCATTACACAATTACTGAATTACTACATTACCTGCTGTGCAACGGAAGCAGTAGCGCCCACATTCCGCATCTTGAGGGAAGCCTGCCCATTCCCTCCACGGGTCGCTGCGGGTTACCGTGGCCCAGAGGACAACTTCACCAGGCGGATCGCCGGATGGTGGGAGCCAGAAGACAACCAACGGGCAGCCCGGAGGGCGCCATGTGAAGGGATGGCCGAACGTATGACCACTGGCACGAGACTCCAGATCCAGAGTGACGGCTCCACCAGCCACAGCCGGCTTGCCGCCTGGGTTGCCGAGATCGCCGACCTGACCACGCCCGACCGAATCTCATGGGTCACCGGCTCCGACCAGGAGTGGACGACCCTGACCGACGGGCTCGTCGAGTCCGGCACCTTCACCCGCCTCAACGACAACATCAAGCCCAACTCGTTCCACTGCGCCTCCGACCCCTCGGACGTCGCACGCGTCGAGGACCGGACCTTCATCTGCTCTGTCGAGGAGAGGGACGCCGGCCCGACGAACAACTGGATGGCGCCGGACGAGATGAAGACGATCATGAGGGACCTCTATCGAGGCTCGATGACCGGTCGCACGATGTACGTCATCCCCTTCATCATGGGACGTCTCAACGCCGAGGACCCCAAGTTCGGCGTGGAGATCACCGACTCGGCATACGTCGTGGTGTCCATGCGCGTCATGGCGCTGTGCGGCAGCGCCGTGCTGAAGAGGATCGAGGAGCTCGACTCCGAGTTCGTCCCCGCGCTGCACTCGGTCGGCGCCCCGCTCAAGGCGGGCGAGGCGGATGTGCCCTGGCCGTGCAACCAGACCAAGTACATCGTGCAGTTCCCCGAAGAGCGGGCGATCTGGTCGTACGGATCGGGCTACGGCGGCAACGCCCTGCTGTGCAAGAAGTGCTACAGCCTCCGTATCGCCTCCGTGATCGCCCGCGACGAGGGCTGGCTGGCCGAGCACATGCTGATCCTCAAGCTCACCTCTCCCCAACAGGAGGTCCACTACATCGTCGCAGCCTTCCCCAGCTCTTGCGGCAAGACCAACATGGCCATGCTCGAGCCGACCATCCCCGGTTGGAAGGTCGAGACGCTCGGTGACGACATCGCCTGGATGAAGTTCGGCAGGGACGGACGGCTGTATGCCGTCAACCCCGAGTTCGGCTTCTTCGGGGTAGCCCCCGGCACGAACGAGAAGACCAACCCCAACGCGATGCGCACCATCGAGAAGGGCAACTCCGTCTTCACCAACGTCGCCCTGACCGGAGACGGCGACGTCTGGTGGGAGGGCCTGGAGAACACTCCTGCCCACGCCACGGACTGGAGGGGCAACCCGTGGACCCCGGAGGACGGCGCAAACGGCGTCCTGTCCAGCCACCCGAACTCTCGCTACTGCACGCCGATCCTTCAGTGCCCGATTCTCGCACCCGAGTATGACGACCCGCAGGGTGTGCCGATCTCGGCAATCCTCTTCGGTGGCCGGCGCAACTCCACCATTCCGCTGGTCACCGAGTCCCGCGACTGGGTGAACGGCACGTTCATGGGCGCGACCCTCTCCTCGGAGACCACCGCCGCGTCGACCGGCGAGGTCGGCGTCGTCCGCCGCGACCCGATGGCGATGCTGCCCTTCATCGGCTACGACGCCGGTGACTACTTCGATCACTGGCTCACGATCGGCAAGAGCGCCGACGCGGCCAAGCTGCCGAGGATCTACTACGTCAACTGGTTCCGCCTTGACAGCGACGGGCGCTTCCTGTGGCCCGGCTTCGGGGAGAACTGCCGGGTGCTCAAGTGGGTCGTCGAGCGGATCGAGGGCCGTGCCACCGCCCATGAGACCCCGATCGGGTACGTGCCGACAACGGAGTCGCTCGACATCGACGGCCTGGACATGACACCGGACCAGATCAGGGCGGCGCTGCACGTCTCAACGGAGGAGTGGGCGACCGAGATCCCCCAGATACAGGAGTGGTTCGACAAGTTCGGCGACACACTGCCGGCGACGCTGCTCACCGAGCTCGACGGGCTCAAGGCCCGGCTCGGGCTGAACTCGGGCTGAAGTAGGCACGCTCGGCGATGTGAAAGGCCCGCCAACCATGGGTTGACGGGCCTTTCATGTCAGCGGAGGCGGCGAGATTTGAACTCGCGATGGGGATTAACCCAAACCCGCTTAGCAGGCGGGCGCCATAAACCGGGCTAGGCGACGCCTCCATGCGCCCTCTTGACCACCACCAGCGGCGACCAGTTCAGGAGCGTGCACAGGCTACCGGCGAGGGGTGCACTTACACAAAACCACCCCCGGGTCGGGCCGCGTTCCGGCGTTCCGTCAGGGTGTCAGAGCCGACCACCAAGATAGTGGCCGGCGCGGCAGAGTTACCGCCGGCCGGAGGCCGCCCGCGGGATTCCGCCCGCTCAGGCCGAGGTCACGAGCAGATGTTGCTGTCTGCTGTCCGGGCCGCAATGGTCACCGACGGGGAAGGCTTGGCTGTGGAGGTGTGGGTGGGAAGCGGGGTCGTACCAACGTGGTTGGGCACCTGGACGACATACGGGCTGCCGGTACCAAGGGTGACCTGGATGGAGTTGCCGGCGCTCTCGTCCTCCACCAGCGTGGCTCCCGGGAAGGCCGCCGCAACCGTGCGCGCCTCCTGAAAGAACTGGCTCGAGTAGGCAACGGTGACGCCGTCCTTGAGGGCGGCGCCGGTCGTTGTGGCGGTGATGTGGAACCCTTGGACACGCAGGTCCTCCGCCGCCTGACGGGCCCGGCCGGTCACACCCGAGGCGTTGCTGATCTGCACGGTGATCTCGTCCGGACTGATCGTCAGCACCGGACCCTCCGTGGGCGAGGGGCCCTTGGGCTTCGTCGCCGGCGTGGAACCCGGCAAGGGCGCATCCTTACGGATCGACGTCCACAGGGCATCCGCAGCCGAGGACCACTGCACCCGGTTGTGGTCCGGCGGGTAGTCCTCGATCGGGACGGTGACGAACCGGATCTGGGAGGCAGACAGGCCGCCCACGCTCTGAGCCACCTCACGCAGCGCGTTCAGGTTGGCCATCCCGGGATCGGCGGTCAGCGACTTGGTCGCCGCATCAAGGAATCGCAGGAGCTTGTCAGGCCTCAGGATCAGCTTGCTGCTCGTGGCCTCCTGGACCATCGCCGACAGGAAGGCCTGCTGACGGTTGATGCGCCCCAGGTCAGAGGCGTCATTGCCGATGTTGTGGCGGATCCGGACGAAGGCCAGTGCCTGCTTGCCGTTGACCTCGCTGCGCCCGGCCGGCAGGTGCAGACCGCTGAGAGGGTCATCGACCGGAGTGGGCACGCACACCTCGACCTGACCCAGCGCATCGACCATCGACTGGAAGCCCATGAAGTTCAAGACCAGGAAGTGGTCGATCCGAATGCCCGTATCTCCCTCGACCGTGCGGATGAGGCAGGCGGGACCGCCCAGCGAGAAGTTGGCGTTCCACTGCCGGATGGGGCCGGTGGCCACGAGGTCAGGTCCGTCCGGCGGGCTGTTCGGGGTCGTGCAGTCGGCTGGTGCGTGGGTCATCGAGTCACGAGGAACGCTGACCACCACCGCGGACTTCCGGTCACCGGACAGGTGCACGATCAGGGTCGTATCTGAGCGCGCCCCCGATACTTGTGCTGCCGTGCCGAACGCCTTGGTGTCGAGCCCGACACGGGTGTCCGAGCCCATCACCAGGATGTTCATCGGCTGCAAGCCGCCGGCCTTGTCTGCGCTGCTCGACGGGCGTTTGCCCAGAAGGCCCGACACGTCGAGCTGGGTGATGTTGCTGTTGAGCTTGAAGTAGACCATGACACCCGCGACCAGCATGAAAACCAGAACACCGGCCAGCGCGATCGACCCGCGGCGCAGCCACGGATGGCGGTGAGCCTTCCGATAGGCCCGCTGCACCTCATGCCTGGTGGGATTGCGCTGAATGGGGTCGTGCCGTGACGAGCCGGACGGCGTGGAGTCGGACCCGGCACCAGACCCGGCGCCCGGCTCCTCCTCGTGGTCGCCCGATCCCGGCTCCGTCACGTGTTCACCTTCCGTCACATTCATATCGCGCCACGGCCCAGCCGGGAAGCGCGCGCGCCCCAATGATCAGCCCGCAAGGACTTGATCACTCAATAGTATGCCGGTGGTTCCTGTGAGCTCCCCAAGAGCGGGCCGTGGCGCTCAGACGAGGGTCTGGACGTCAAGCTCGCCGTCGGCATACCTCTTGCGCAGCATCTTCTTGTCGAACTTGCCCACGCTGGTCTTGGGGACCTCGTCGATGAAGGCCCAGCGCTCGGGCACCTGCCACCTGGCGACCTTGCTCCCCAGGAACTCCCTGAGCGCCTCGGCGTCAATGCCGGAGGCTTCCGCGCGAACCACCGTGGCCAGCGGCCGCTCGCCCCATTTCTCGTCCGGAACGCCCACCACGGAGGCCTCGATCACGTCGGGGTGAGCCATCAGCGCGTTCTCGAGGTGCACGGAGGAGATCCACTCACCGCCGGACTTGATCACGTCCTTGGCCCGGTCGGTGAGCTGCAGGAAACCGTTCGCGGTCAGAGAACCCACGTCGCCGGTCCGCAGCCAGCCGTCGTCGAACCTCGCCGCGGCGTCGGCCCGCTCAGCCTCGGTGTTGGCCCCGTTGTCGTAGTAGCTGGCGGTGATCCACGGGCCCCGCACCTCGAGCTCTCCCACGCTCTCGCCGTCACAGGGCACCTCGGCGCCATCGGGACCGACCAGTCGCGCTTCGATGGCCGAGGCGATCCGGCCCTGAGTCTGACGGTAGAACCAGCGCTCCTCCCCGGTCGTGTCCGCAGGCGCCACCGCGGTCGACCCCAGCGGTGACATCTCGGTCATCCCCCATGCGTGCACGATCTCGATGTCGTGCCGCTCCTGATAGGCCCTCATCAGTGACGGCGGGCAGGCCGACCCCCCGACGATGACCCTGGCCAGGCTCGAGGTGTCGGTCGGGTGCTCGTCCAGGTAGCGCAGCAGGTCGGTCCAGATGGTGGGGACGGCCGCCCCGCCGGTGACCCGCTCGGCCGCGATCATCGTCGCCAGCGGCTCGGCCTGCAGGAACCTGTCAGGCATGATCAGCGACGCGCCCACCATCATCGCCGCATACGGCAGGCCCCAGGCGTTGGCGTGAAACATGGGGACCACGGCCAGCAGCCGATCGCCCTGGCTGAACCCCATCCCCATCGCCACCTGCATCGTGTGAAGGAAGTTGGACCGGTGGGAGTAGACGACGCCCTTGGGGTTGCCCGTGGTGCCCGAGGTGTAACACATCGAGGAAGCGCTGTTCTCGTCCAGGACCGGCCAGTCGAAGGTGGTGGGCTGGGCGCCGAGCAGCGTGGCCCAGTCGTGGACCGCCTCGATCTGCGGGGCCGCCTCGAGGGCCGCCAGGACTTCATCAGGGATCGGGCCGTTGACGATGACGTGACGCAGGGTGACCAGGTGCGGCAGCAGCTTGCTGAACGGCGCGGCCAGGCTGTTGTCCAGGATGACCACCGTGTTCTGGGCGTGGTTGGTGACATAGATGATCTGTTCTGGAAAAAGCCGGATGTTCAGCGCGTGCAGGACAGCGCCCATCGAGGGCACGGCCAGGTAGGTGACAAGGTGCTCGGCGTTGTTCCACATGAAGGTGGCCACGCGCTGGTCGCCGTCGATGCCCAGGCCCCGCAGGGCGTTGGCGAGCTGGGCTGCCTGGGTACCCACCTCGGCGAAGGACGTCCGCCGCGCCCCGTGCGCAGTCCAGGTGACCACCTCCTGGTCGCCGTGAAGCTGCGTGCCGGACATGAGGATCCGTGAGATCAGCAGAGGCGTCTCTTGCATGGTGCTCTTCATGGGCGAACTCTGCCACGCAATGACGCCGAACGGGAGGGCATGAGCGCACCGAGTCCGCATGTCAGGCCGAATTCTTGACGTACATGTTGGTGAGATTGGATGGGGGCATGAGCAGACGCATCATCATCGCCTCCGTCGCAGCCGGGGTCGTCGCCGTATCTGCGGCCGCCGGGGCATTTGTGTACCTCAACAACCAGGAACAGGCCCGTCTCGACGTGGCTGCCCGGACCTCCGCCGACCGGTTCGCCAGCGCGTGGTCGCATCGGGACGTCCAGAATGTCGCGTATGCGGGCCAGTCGGCCGCCCAGGTCGCGGCCAGTTTCAAGAACACGACATCCGGGCTCGGCAGCACCCCTGCCAAAGTCACCGTCACCTCGCTGACCCGTGACGGCGACAAAGCCAGCGGCGAGCTCTCTGTGGTCTGGACCGTGGGCGAAGACACCACCTGGCCCTATCAGATGCCGATCAACCTGCAACGAGACGACAAAGACACCTGGGGTGTCGTTGCCAAAGGCGGCGCCTCGATGTGGGCCCCGGGTCTGAGCCCGAAGGCCAAGCTCGTCGCCTCCCGGACGTCGGGCTCCCGTGGCGAGATCCTCGACCGCCACGGCGTGCCCATCGTGACGGTCGGCAAGGTGTATGACGTGGCGATCGACCCCAATCGAGCCTCCGAGCAGACCGTCGCCGAGCTGGAGAAGCTCGTCAAGGAACCTTCGGGTTCCCTGGTCGCCAAGCTCACCGCTGCCAAGGCCTCCGGCTCGAAGGGCGCGATACCCGTCACGATTCTTCGTGACGCACCGTTCCAGAACCTCAAACCACAGCTCGACGCCCTCAAAGGCGTCATCTACCCGTCACGGCAGCAGCCGCTGGCAAGCATCGCCCGGCCCCTGCTGGGCTCCTATGGTCCGGTGACGGCCGAAACCGTCAAGAACAGCAAGGGCCGCTACGTTGCCGGTGACTACGCCGGGTTCGGTGGGCTCCAGGGCCAGTACAACACTGTCCTCGACGGCACCCCCGGGTTCAAGGTGACATCGACAGACAAGCCTGGCGTAGCGCTGGTGGAGAAGCCTGCGACCGATGGCAAGCCGCTGACCCTGACCCTGGACACCAAGACCCAGAAAGCCGCTGAGGCAGCTCTTGTCGGCGGCAAGAGCCCCTCGGCCCTGGTGGCGGTCGACGTCGCCACCGGCGATCTGCTCGCGGTCGCCAACGCGCCCGAGGGCGGTATGAACCGCGCGCTGCTGAGTCGCTACGCCCCAGGGTCGACCCTCAAGGTCGCGACAACCTACTCGTTGCTGAGCAAGGGGATGTCGCCCTCGAAGCCGGTGAACTGTCCCCCGAGCATCACGATCCAAGGCACGACGATGGTGAACTACGAGCATGAGAGCGGTGGGATGTTGCCGTTCTCGACGGACTTCGCCATGTCATGCAACACCGCCTTCGTGGGGGTCTCTCAGACCATGGGTGCTTCCGACGTTCACGATGGCGCGCTTGCCCTGGGCGTCGGGGCCCCCTGGGGAAAGCACCTGGGGCTGGACGGGGCTTTCCAGGGCTCGGTGCCGGTAGCCACCTCGAAGACTGAGAAAGCCACCAGCGCCTTCGGCCAGGGCAGGACCGAGGCCTCTCCGGCAGCCCTTGCGGTCATGGCAGCGTCGGTGGCGCGCGGGACCTATATCGAGCCCGCGCTGATCAAGTCTCCGGCAGTGGCCGGAGCTGACCGGGCGCCAAAGCCGTTGGACGCAAAGGCAGCCTCCGAGCTGCGCACCCTCATGCGCCTCGTTGTCACCAGTGGCACCGCGAGAGGCGTGCTGACCTCTGTCCCTGGTGGACCGGTCTATGGCAAGACGGGCACCGCCGAGTATGGGACGAGCAAACCTCTCCCCACCCACGCCTGGTTCATCGGCTGGCAGGGCAACGTGGCGTTCGCCGTGCTCGTGGAGGACGGCGCGAGCGGAGCCACGGTGGCCGGACCCATAGCTGCGCACTTCCTGGAGAACCTTCAGCACTGAGCTCAGGCGCCACCAGGGCAGGCGCCTCCCGCCTTACGCGGGGTGCGAGCGCTGGACGCGGGACCAGCTCCCGGACGCGACAAGGCCCCCCGGCCGAAGCCGGAGGGCCTTGTTCGACGACTGTCTTAGTCGCAGCTAGTCACGGGTCAGAGGGCCTGGACCTTCTCGGCCTGCGGGCCCTTCGGGCCCTGGGTGACCTCGAACTCGACGCGCTGCGCCTCTTCGAGCGACCGGTAGCCGCTCGTTTCGATTGCGGAGTAGTGAACGAACACGTCCGGGCCGCCGCCGTCCTGGGCAATGAATCCGAAGCCCTTTTCAGCGTTGAACCACTTAACGGTGCCTTGTGCCATGGGGATAACTCTTTCTTTGATAGCCATTGGAGCTCACACTTCGTGGACCCCAGGCTGCCGCACTACCCCCACAACTAGCGGGACATGCCCGTTGTGATGAAAAAAACCCGCTGGTTAGCGGGCGCTTCTTCTTCGATCTGCGAGGAACTGCTACTGCAACCGTTTACGAGGCTAGCACGCATACCGCGCCATGCGCCTCTTGAGAAATGCCGGTTTCCGGGGCCCCCCACCCGCTGAGATCGGTCGCGCCGGAGAGTCAGTCGCCGCCGTCCGGAGAGCCTGGCATCTGTCCGCCACGATCGGGCAGTCAGATGGTTCAGATCGCCTCCAGGATCGCCACTACGCCCTGGCCGCCTGCTGCGCAGATGGAGATCAGCCCCCTTCCGGATCCCTTCTGCGAGAGCTGCTTCGCCAGCGAGGCCACGATTCGACCCCCGGTGGCGGCGAACGGGTGGCCGGTAGCCAGCGAAGAGCCGTTGACATTGAGCCGGCGCCGGTCGATCGGGCCGAGCGGGGCGTCGAGCCCAAGCCGGTCGTGGCAGAACTTCTCGCTCTGCCACGCCGCCAAGGTCACCAGGACCGTTGACGCGAAAGCCTCGTGAATCTCGTAGAAGTCAAAGTCCTGCAGCGACAGGCCGTTTCGTGCGAGAAGGCGGGGCACGGCATACGCCGGCGCCATCAGGAGCCCCTCGTCGCCGTTCACATAGTCCACGGCCGCCGTCTCGGCGTCCACGAGACGGGCCAGCACGGGGAGCCGACGTTCGGCCGCCCACTGCGGCGACGCGAGCAGGACGACCGAGGCGCCATCAGTCAGCGGGGTGGAGCTGCCTGCCGTCATCGTTGCGTCCTGGCCCTTGCCGAAGACGGGCGTGAGCCGGGCAAGCTTTTCGACCGAGGTGTCCGGGCGAAGGTTCTGGTCACGGGTCAGCCCGCGATACGGAGTCAGCAGGTCGTCGAAGAAGCCACGGTCGTATGCCGCGGCCAGATTGTGGTGGCTCGCTGCGGCAAGCTCGTCCTGGGACTCGCGGCTCACCTGCCACAGGGCTGTGCTGACGGCCTGGTGCTCGCCCATCGACATCCCGGTGCGCGGCTCGACGATGCGCGGTGTCTGCGGCACGAGGTGGCCCGGCCGGAGTCCGCCCCACGCCCTCAGCCGGTCCAGCGGTGTCTTGGCCCGGTTGGCCGCGAGCAGCGTGTGACGCAGGCCCTCACTCACCGCGATGGGAGAGTCACTGGCGCTGTCCACACCGCCGGCGATCCCGGAGTCGATCTGGCCGAGGGCGATCTTGTTGGCCACCAGGATCGCGGCCTCCAGGCCAGTGCCGCACGCTTGCTGCACGTCAAGGCACGGAGTGCGTGACGACAGCTGCGATCCCAGGACGCTCTCCCGGGTGAGGTTGAAATCAGTGCTGTGCTTGAGCACGGCCCCGGCGACGACCTCCCCGACGGGCTCGGCATCCAGACCGAACCGGGCCACCAGCCCGTCCAGGGCCGCTGTCAGCATGTCCTGGTTGGACGCCCGCAGGTACGGTCCGTTGGCTCGGGCGAACGGGATGCGGTTGCCGCCAACGATGACCGCGGATCGAGAGCGTGCGGTGGTGCCGGTCATGCTTCCTCCTGGTCGGTCAATGCGTACAGAAGAGCGTATCGACCCTCACGGACGAGCCCATGGCACTCGCGCCCGGCACTCGCGCCCGGCACTCGCGCCCGGCCGTTGCATGGGCCGCCGGGCCGTGGCTTGCCGTGCGAACCCAGCGGGGTTCGGCTAGGGTGCGATGCCGACGTACTTGATCTCGAGATACTCCTCGATGCCCTCGAACCCGCCCTCCCGACCGAATCCAGAGTGCTTGACGCCGCCGAACGGCGCAGCGGGGTTGGACACGATGCCCTGGTTGATGCCGACCATCCCGAACTCCAG
>JBDTWH010000051.1:0-2259 GCA_040006795.1 Actinomycetota bacterium
TTGAGCCACCGCGCCCGGCGAAATGCCGGCAGAAATGCCGGCAGAAATGCCGGCAACCGACCCGCTTACCCGGCGTCTGTTCCCCTCCAAGTCGCTTCCAAGTCGCCTGCAAGAGCGCTCCAAACCGCTGAGCGTCAGATGGGTTGCTCAAGAGCCCTGCCGGGCGCATGCCGGGCCGGACTCCAGTCCAAGGAGGTACGAAATGCGTTACGTACGTCGCCTTACCCTCATTCTCAGCGGCTGCGCGACCTGGGTCATCGCCTCGGCCATGGTCGCCTCCGCAGCGGTGCAGCCCGAGCCTCCACTTGTCGGGGACCAGTGGTGGAACGACGCACCCTCGGCATCCACGACGACCGTGGTGGCGGCTGCAACACCCCTGTGGCAGACGATCGCCATTGTCGCTCTCGGGACACTCTTGGTGATTGCCGTCGGTGGTCTGTTCTACTCGCTCGAGCACCAGCGGTCGCGGCGGTCGCAGACGTCGACGTCGCACGGGGCGCACGCCTGACCTGTGCCTCGGTACGGGGAACCCGCGCTCGGCCTACCCGCGCTTTGCGTCACGCGTCTGTGCGGCCAGCGCGCGCGTGACCCCGTCCCGGTTCTCGGATACGACGCGCCGCAGGGCGGGAGTCGCCTCCGGATTCGCATCAAGCCAGGACTGCGAGGCCTCCACGAGCTCACTGTTGGCCAGTGCCGTGGGGTAGAAGCCCTGGACGATGGCCTCGGCTATCGCGTGGCTCCGCGTGGCCCACACCGTGGTCAGCATCGCGTGGTACTTCTCGACATAAGGCGTCAGCAACGCCGGGTCGTGGACCGTGACGAATCCCTGGGCGATGGCGTCAACCGTCTGGTTGGCAAGGCCCTGCTCCTCGATGACCTTCTGCCAGGCCTTGGCCTTGGCCTCGGCCGTCGGGATGCTGGCCAGTGCGCGGGCCGCGCGCTCGTGACCCGTCGCGGTGTTGTCCGACTGACGCTCGTGCTCGATCTCGCTCTCGGCCGCATGACCGGCGGTGGCCAGGCTGGTGAGCAGGGTCCAGCGCATCTCGGTGTCGATGGTCAGATCGCGAAGCTCGGTGGTGTCCTCCAGGAGTCCGCGAACCCAGACCACATCCTGGTCGCGGCGCGCGTAGCCGGCGAAGGCGCTGACCAGCTGCAGCTGAGCGTCACTGCCTGGCTCGGCCGAGCTCGCCAGCTCACGCAGCCGTGTCGTCACCAGGGTCAGAGTGTCTTCCCGGTGCTGCGGGGCGACATACAGCCGGACGGCCCCCTGCAGCTGGCTGAGGAGCACGCGCAGAAGTGTCGAGTCCTTCTCGCCGGGCAGGGTGCTCAGGACCAGGTCGCAGAAGTCGCGCGCCGACATCTCGGCGTCACGGGTCATGTCCCAGGCCGCGCCCAGCACCAGCGCCCGAGGCAGGCTGTCCGTGAAGCCGCGAGGGTTGGCCAGAACCGTGGCCAGGGAGCGGTCGTCGAGGCGGATCTTTGCATAGGCGAGGTCGTCGTCGTTGACCAGCAGGAGGTCCGGCAGGTGGTGACCGACCAGCGACGGCACGTCGGTGCGCTCGCCGGCGACATCCAGCTCGAGCCTGTTGACCCGCTCGATGTGGTCGCCCACGACGCAGTAGGAACCGATCGCCAGGGTGTGCGGACGCAGTGTCGGGAACGCCTTCGCTGCGGTCTGGGCCACGACGGCGGAAGTGATGATGTCCCGTTCGTCTGTGGTGACCTCGAGCCGCAGGGTGTTCACACCGGCGGTCTCGAGCCACAGCCGTGACCAGGCGTGCAGGTCGCGACCTGAGGACCGCACGAGGTGGTCCAGCAGATCCGCCAGGGTGGTGTTCTCCCAGGCGTGAGTGGTGAAGTACTCGCGGATCCCGGCTGTGAACGGCTCACGACCGACGTAGGCCACGAGCTGCTTGAGGACCGAGGCCCCCTTCGCGTACGTGATTCCGTCGAAGTTGACCTCGACGTCCTCCAGATCGCGGATGTCGGCGACGATCGGATGGGTCGAGGACAGCTGGTCCTGCCGGTAGGCCCAGGCCTTCTCAGCCGTGCCGAACGTGGTCCAGGCGGTCTTCCACTGTGTTGCCTCGGCCTGACACGTCGTGGAGGCCCATTCTGCGAAGGACTCGTTGAGCCACAGGTCGTTCCACCACTGCATCGTGACGAGGTTGCCGAACCACATGTGCGCGAGCTCGTGCAGGATTGTCAGCGCCCGGCGCTCGATGATCGCCTCGGTGACCTTGGCCCGGAAGACGTACA
>JBDTWH010000052.1:0-2954 GCA_040006795.1 Actinomycetota bacterium
GGGCAGTAGAACCGCAATCGCTAAGAGACCGGTCGGTCCTGCGGGACACGTTGCGGCTGAGCACGTTGAGGTCAGCCGTCTTCAGGTGCTCGGCCTCCGCAGTAGCTCGTCGGCGATCAACTGGTGACGCTGTGCGTCCGCAGGAGCCGATCCGGCTGGAGACCCTCAAGAGCCTGTGGTTCTACAACGCGGGTATCTACAACGGGCTGCCCTGGACGACCGGACCGCGACGTCTCCGGCGAACGCTACATCGACCACGAGGCTCAAGTGCGCGGCTGGTTCCTGCTCGACTGAACCGGCGACGCCTGACACCCGCTCATTGGACACCCCTGGTCAGGGCAGGCCCGGACTCGGTCAGGGCGCTGTTCACCCCTCTCGGTGATCACCGGACCGGTGATCCTCGGGCTCGGTTTGCCCAAGATCGTCACCCTGGTGCGACTCGTCCGAACGCCGTCCTTACGTGTTCACCAACGCCGTCGCGGTGAACATCGTCCTGGCCAGTTGTCGAGCCTCCCACGGCGACGTCGGGAGGTTCGAACAGGCCGTCGGCTGGCCTTGGCCGCGGCATGGTCACGAATCGCCCAGTTCATCTCCCGCGGATGAGGTTACCTCCGGCGGAGGAGAACACGCTTTGAGTGCACTAAGGAGTCCCTAACCCTCGTTGAAGGAGTCATCATGTCCAGCAGTACATCGATGCCGGATGGCGGCGTAACGGTTCCCAGGCAGTACACGGAAGAGTCCGAGGTCACCGGGTGGGTCGGCTGGATCGTGTTCGCCGGCACCATGATGATGATTCTCGGCGTGTTCCACATGTTTGAGGGACTTATCGCGCTGTTCCGCCACACCCAGATCGCCTTCCCGGCGTCTGGGCTCACCGTCCAGGTGAGCTACACCCAGTGGGGCTGGCTGCAGCTCATCGCAGGAGCCCTGGTCTTCCTGGCAGGGCTCGGCCTCTTCACAGGTCGGATGTGGGCCCGGGTGTTGGCTGTCGTCCTGGTGGCGATCAGCGCACTCGTGAACTTCGCGTGGGCCACGAGCTTCCCCATCTGGTCGCTGACGCTGTTGGCGATCGACCTGTTGGTGCTCTACGCGATCATCGCGCACGGCTCAGAGATGAAGGCGAACAGGGAACCGGTATAAGGCCGTTCGCCTGGAATAGGAACGACTCGTTCGGGAACGCCGGCCCATCGCGATGAGCCGGCCGGCGTCCCCGGCCGTTCGTGAAGCAGACCTGCGCTGGTCTGTGCCAAGACCGCGCCCGGGGAGTGGGAAGGATTGTCATGAAGACCAAGACCAAGACCGAAACCAAGGTCGGGACCAAGACCGACCGGGTCCAGTCCACGGCCCAGGCCCTCGCGTCGTTCGACCGGGAGTACCTGCTCATCCTGGCCAGGCTCTACCACGTCGAGATCTGGGACGAGTCGATAACCAAGAACGCATTGGTCGCCGTGATTGCCCAGGCCGCATGGAGCTGAGTTGCGGTCGCCGCGTCAGTCGCGCGGGAGCCTGAGCACGGAGGTCAGGCCAGGCTGGTCTGGGTCATCGACGATCTCGATGTGGTCGAGCCAGGAGCCGATGACGTGCGCCAGCTCGCCCGGGTGGCTGAAGTTCACCGCGTGAGCTGCGCCTGTGATGACCACGACGTTGACGTGCTCGGGCACCTGCTGGGCGACTTCCATCACACGGTGGCCCGTGAGCAGGGGGTCTCGGCTACCGACCAGGACGAGCGTCGGGACGCGCATCTCAAGCAGCTTCTTGAAGGACGGGAAGTTGGTCATCTCGGTGAACATTCTCAGCGTGTTGATGGGACCGAAGCGCACATAGTCGAGACCGCGACCCTGGCCATACGCGGGTTCTCGCGCGTCCCGTCTACCACGAGCTGGCGCACTGCCCGGCGCAGCGGCTGGTTGTTGATCCGGCAGGCCGGTGCCACGAACACGATCCGCTCGACGCGGTCGGTGTGCCGGTCAGCGAGCTCGACGCTAACGGGGCAGCCCTTCGAGTTGGCGACGAATATCGCCCGCTCGATACCCAGGGTGTCGAGGATCTTGACCATTGCGTCGGCGAGCTGCGCGATGGGCAGCGGTCGTTTTGGTTTCTGGCTGTCCCCGAGCTTTGCGCACAAGCGGGTCACCTCCTCCGCGATGCCGTCCCCGACCCAGTTCAACGGGCAGTTCTACGGGGACTACGCCGGTTTGGACGTCACCGCAACCACCGCGTTCCCGATCTGGTCGGACACCCGGACGGTCGATGAGTTCCTCTGTCCGGGCACCGGAACGCCGGGCACACCGCCGGCGGTCTGCGCCGGGTCGGCACCGAACGCGCCGTTCGCCAACGACCAGGACGCCTACCTGGCTGGAGTCGCCATCCCATAGATCAGGTCCTCCTAAAGGATGCAGGGGGCGCTCCGCCGTACGGTCGCTGCGCCCCCTGGGCTTCGTCGGAGGTCGACTCCGTGGAGTCTCACTACAAGCGCGCCCTGATGACCCGCGAGTTCGGCGTCAAACTGAGCGGGGGCGAAGAGCGGATCGGGTCGCCAGCAGCCCCTACTGAAAGTACCCGGACACCCCGACCGTGAACTTGTCGCACTTGGTGTCGTAGAGGTCGGCTGTGAAGGAAACCTTGGCGTTCGCCGCGATGTCGTTGCTCTGGGCGGCGAAGGAGCCAACCTCAGCGGTCAACTTGTTGCCCGCGAAGCAGTACACCTGGACGTCATACGGCCCGTGGAGAGCCTTGCCGGTCTTGTTGTCCGCGGTGCCGACGATGGAGGTGCCGTTGTAGGTCGCCTCTCCGACCGTGAGCGGAGCGGTGTTGTACGGGGACGTGTCCGCGGGGGAGGTCTCTGCGGTGAACTCGTACTTCAGCCCGGTGTCCGGCATCGACTTGGAGTCCTCGAAGTAGATGAACGCGAAGCCGATCTCGCCGGGCTGCACCCACGCCGGAGTACTTCCCTG
>JBDTWH010000053.1:0-8735 GCA_040006795.1 Actinomycetota bacterium
CCGTCACCGGCGCCGCAGGCCAGATCGGCTACAGCCTGCTCTTCCATATCGCCAGCGGCGCGCTCTTCGGGAAGGACACTCCCGTCGAGCTGCGACTTCTCGAGATCGCCCCGGCCCTGAAGGCCCTCGAGGGCGTCGTCATGGAGCTCGACGACTGCGCCTTCCCGACGCTTGCCGGCGTCCAGATCGGCGACGACCCGAACACGATCTTCGAAGGAGTCAACCTCGCCCTGCTCGTTGGTGCCCGTCCGCGCGGCCCCGGCATGGAGCGCAGTGACCTGCTCGAGGCCAACGGCGCGATCTTCACAGTCCAGGGCAAGGCCCTCAACGAGCACGCCGCCGATGACGTACGCATCACGGTGACCGGCAACCCGGCCAACACGAACGCTCTCATCGCGATGAGCAACGCACCGGACATCCCGCGCGAGCGCTTCTCGGCGCTGACCCGCCTCGACCACAACCGCGCCATCGCACAGCTGGCAGCCAAGACCGGCGTCAGCGTCAACGACATCCGCCGGATGACGATCTGGGGCAACCACTCCGCTACCCAGTACCCGGACATCTTCCATGCCGAGGTCAAGGGGCAGAACGCCGCGCAGCTGGTCAACGACCAGGCCTGGCTTGAGGGCGACTTCATCCCGACCGTCCAGAAGCGTGGTGCCGCCATCATCGCGGCCCGCGGTTCCTCCTCTGCAGCCTCCGCAGCGTCCGCGACCGTGGACAACGCACGCGACTGGCTGCTCGGCTCCGCCGTGGATGACTGGCTCTCGATGGCGGTCGTCTCCGATGGTTCCTATGGCGTCCCGGAGGGCCTGATCTCCTCGTTCCCGGTGACCACCAAGGACGGCAGCTACGAGATCGTCCAGGGTCTGGAGATCGACGACTTCTCCCGTGCGCGCATCGACGCGTCGGTGGTCGAGCTGGCCGAGGAGCGCGACGCAGTGAAGGCTCTAGGGCTGATCAAGTAGACCCAGGAGCTCAGCACGCAGGGCATCTGCCCGCCGACACCTTCTGTGCGGCGGGCAGATGCTTGCTGTCTCAGCCCTCGTACTCGTTCGAAGCCGGGTCGTCCGCCTGTGCGCGGGTGAGCTGCCAGACCGCCGGACCCTGCCGCCCGGTTCAGCCCCTCGGCGAAAGATCCAGGGTGATGACGATGACGAACAGCGCGGCAGCCATCCCGAGAAGGAACAAGACATCGCCTGGGCGAGAGCGCACGACCAGCCCGCCGGCCCGTGAGGACGGCAGCGCCAGTCTGATCAGAGCCGCTCCAAACACGGCCCCCGCGATGGTGAACCCACCCAGGCGGACGTAGCCGAGACCAATCATCCCCAGGCCCGCGAACAGGGCGACGACAATCAGCCACAGTGCCCCGAAGTGGGCTCCAAAGCGTGCAGGTGTCACGTGGCGGCCGCACGCTCGGCGGCCTCGACGACGTTCTTGAGCAGCATGGCGCGCGTCATCGGGCCGACGCCACCAGGGTTGGGGGTGAGCCAGCCAGCAACCTCGGCCACGTCAGGGTGAACGTCGCCCACGACCCGCGACGTGCCATCCGCGCCGGACTGCCGACTGACGCCGACGTCGATAACCGCCGCACCCGGCTTGACCATGTCCGCCTGGATGATGCCGGCAACCCCTGCTGCTGCCACCACGATGTCCGCTCTGGACACATGCTGGGCCAGGTCGCGGGTTCCCGTGTGGCACAACGTGACGGTGGCGTTCTCGCTTCGGCGGGTCAGGATCAGGCCCAGAGGTCGACCGACGGTCAGTCCTCGTCCGACGACAACGACGTGGGCGCCCGCGATCGGAACGTCGTATCGGCGCAGCAGCTCGATGATCCCGACCGGAGTGCAAGGCAGTGGCGCGGGCTGTCGGAGCACCAGACACCCGAGGTTGTACGGGTGCAGCCCGTCAACGTCCTTTCCCGGGTCCACTCTGGAGAGCAGGGCGAACTCGTCGAGCCCCGTCGGCTGCTGCACCAGGTATCCGGTGCACGCAGGGTCGGAGTTGAGGTGGTCGACGATGGCCTCGACCTCGGACTGGCTTGCGCCCGTCGGGAGGTCGTACCGGATGCTCGCGATACCGACCTCGGCGCAGTCCTTGTGCTTGGCATTGACATACCAGCGGGTGCCTGGGTCGTCGCCAACCCGGATGGTCCCGAGGCCCGGGACGATGCCCTGCTCTGCCAGCGCCGAGATCCTGCTCTTCAGCTCGTCCTTGATCATTGCCAGGGTCGCTCTGCCATCCAAGATCTGCGCGGTCATGTCCCGAATCTTTCCACAGGGCGGCGCAGGGCGACGGTGCCGGTCCCCGCGCCGTGACAAACTGCACGAGTTCGCAGACACAGGCAGGACTGTCGTGGGTGAGGTGAGCTGGCGGTGGGCGAAGACTGCGGGGCAGGCCGTCCTCCGTCGGGGGTGTCGTCACCGAGCGGGGCCGACGCCCCCGACGGGTACGAGAACCTCGTCCCCATCGACCAGGGTGGGTTCGCCATCGTGTACCGCGCCCTGGATACCCTCTTCGGCCGCACCGTCGCGCTGAAGATCCTTCCGTCGGAGCGCCTCGACGAACGCCAGCGCAGGCGTTTCAACGCCGAGTGCCTGGCGACTGGTCGAGTCTCCTCACACCCGAACATCGTCACGGTCTACGACGCGGGCACGACACGTGGCCACCGGCCGTGGCTGGCCATGGAGTACTGCTCAGGCGGCTCGCTGGCCGGTGAGCTGGCCAGGAGCGGGCCCCTGCCGGTGGCTGATGTCGTCTCGATCGGAGTTCGTCTGTGCAGCGCCCTGAGCGCAGCCCACCAGGCCGGGATCCTGCATCGGGACGTCAAACCCCAGAACGTGCTGCTCACCTCGTACGGCGAGCCCGCGCTGGCCGACTTCGGGATCGCCAGCCTGATGGATGGGGACGCCGCGGAGAGCGCCGCGGCAAGAACCACGGCCTACACCGTCGTCCATACCGCCCCCGAGCTCCTGATGGGCGCGGCGGGCACCGCGGCGGCTGACATCTACTCGCTGGGTTCGACCCTGTACACGCTGGTGGCCGGGCACGCGCCTTTCGCCGAGGCGGCAAGCATCGGACTTGGCCCACTGGTCACCCGGATCCTGTGCAACGACGTTCCGGTGATCGCCCGTCCCGGGGTCCCGCCCGAGCTCGAACAGCTCTTGCGATCGTGCATGGCCGCGCAACCGCAGGACCGTCCGGAGTCCGCCCTCGAGCTCGGTGCCAGCCTGGCCGCTCTCGGCCAGCGCCTCGGAGCCGAGGATGACCCCTCGCGACAGCCTCCCGGTGCGCGCGCCGGCGTGGCGTCGCGGTTCGGCGCCAGCCGCGTCCTCGCCGTCATCGGTGCAGCGATGGCCGTCTTGCTCGCTGCGTTCACGGCGTGGGGGTTCAGCCTCCCCGGTTCCGCACCATCGGGCTCCCGGTCAACGGCCATAGCCCAGACGGGTGCCCAGACGGCGGCCCTGACAGAGCCAGCGCATGCTCCCGACATCTACGCGCCGAAGGGACTCGCCGTGACCCCGGGCCATGACAAGGGCCAGCTGATCGTGACCTGGCGCATGCCGACTCGCGCCGAGGTCGTGGCCACCGTGGTCTACGAAGGATCCGGCCCCGCCAAGGCGCGCGCGATCGTCACCTACAGCAGCAGGGAGGGTATCCCGCAGACAACACTGCGTGGCCTGCCCGCGAGGCGGCGGGTGTGCGTGTCGGCCGCGCATTTCATCACGGTCGGCGACAGGGTGACCAGTGCAGCAAGCCGCCCTGTGTGTGCGATACCGCGCTAGTGCGCGAAGTGACGCGTGCCGGTGAAATACATGGTGATCCCCGCAGCCGTTGCAGCCTCGATGACCTCGGCATCGCGAACGGAGCCCCCAGGAGAGACCACGGCCTGCACTCGGGCGTCCAGCAGCACCTGAAGGCCATCCGCGAACGGGAAGAACGCATCCGAGGCCGCGACAGAGCCGGCAGCGCGATCAGCACCCGCGCGGGTGACCGCCAGGTGACACGCATCCACCCGGTTGACCTGGCCCATGCCCACACCGACGCTGGCACCCGACTTGGCGAGCAGGATGGAGTTGGACTTCACGGCGCGGATGGCCCGCCAGGCGAACTGAAGGTCGGTCAGCGTCGCGTCGTCGGCGCCCTCGCCACAGACGAGCCTCCAGCGCGAGGGGTCATCGCCGCCGGTCTCACCCTCGACCACTGCGTCGATCTTGTCGCGAGTCTGCATCAGGACCCCGCCACTGACAGCACGGAAGTCAACCTGGGTCCCGCGATCCATACCCTCCGGCAACCTCAGGAGACGGATCGCCTTCTTGCGCTGGAGGATCTCCAGCGCTGCCGGCTCGAAGTCCGGGGCGACGACGACCTCGGTGAAGACCTCGGCAACCTGCTCCGCCATCGCCGCGGTGACCGTCCGGTTGGTCGCGACCACGCTGCCGTATGCCGACTGCGGGTCGCACGCGTGCGCTTTCCGGTGCGCCTCGGCGATGTCGGCGCCGACCGCGATACCGCAGGGGTTCGCGTGTTTGATGATCGCCACGGTCGGCCCGGAGTGGTCGTAGGCCGCCCGCTGGGCGGCATCAGCGTCGATGAAGTTGTTGTACGACATCTCCTTACCGTGGAGCTGTTCCGCAGTGGCGAGGCCGGGGCGCCAGTGGGCATAGAGCGCGGCCTTCTGGTGGGGGTTCTCGCCGTAGCGAAGGACCTTGGCCCGGGTCCACGTGGCGCCGACCCACGCCGGGAAGCCTGTGCCGTCACTCGTGTCGGCCAGGACGCTGCCCATCCAGCTGGCGACCGCGAAGTCATAGCTGGCGGTGTGCACGAACGCCTCCGCAGCAAGGGTCTTGCGCTGGCTGAGGGTGAATCCGCCACCGCGGACGGCAACCAGCACAGAGCCGTACTCCGCCGGGTTCGTCACGATCGCGACGCTCGCATGGTTCTTGGCCGCGGCCCGCGTCATCGAGGGCCCGCCGATGTCGATCTGCTCAATGCATTCTTCCTGCGTGGCACCCGAGCTCACCGTGTCGGCGAAGGGATACAGGTTGGAGATGACAAGGTCGAACGGCTCGATGCCAAGGTCGGTGAGCTGTGCCACGTGGTCGGGGTTGCCGCTGTCGGCGAGGATCCCGGCGTGAATCGTCGGGTGCAGGGTCTTGACCCGGCCGTCAAGGACCTCGGGAAAACCGGTCAGGTCCTCAACCCGCATCACGGGGACGCCGGCCGCGGCGATCCGGGCCGCAGTGGAGCCCGTCGACACCAGCGCGACGCCTGCTTCGTGCAGACCCTTCGCGAGGACCTCCAGCCCTGCCTTGTCGTAGACGGAGATGAGCGCCCGACGAACCACGCGCCGCCCGGATGCCTTCGAGTCGTTCACGAGATGGTGACCTTTCGTTCTGTGACGGAGAAACCATTGCGGACCATCCGGCCCACATAGTCGACGAGCATCTGGCGCTCGGCAGTCTTGATACGTTCGTGCAGGATCTCGACGGTATCGCCGTCATGCACGTCAACGGCCCGCTGAGCCACTATCGGCCCGGTGTCGACGCCCTCGTCGACGATGAACAGTGTGCAACCTGTGACCCTGACGCCATACTCGAGCGCGTCCTTCGGTCCGTGAACACCGGGGAAGGAGGGCGAGAGAGCAGGGTGGGTGTTGACGGTGCGCCCACCGAACTGCCTCAGGAATGCCTCGCCGGTGAGCTTCATGAAGCCGGCCAGGACCACCATGCCAGGGCGGTAGACCGCCACCTTCGAGGCGAGCTCCGCGTCCCAGTCCGAACGGGTGGCGAAGTCGGCGACCCTGCACACAAACGTGGGGATCCCGGCACGCCGCGCACGGGCCAGCGCTTCGATGCCGTCACGATCCGCGCCGACCGCAGCGATCCGGACGCCGTACCCCGGATCGGCCGTGGCATCGATGAGAGCCTGGAGGTTTGTGCCGCCGCCCGAGACCAGGACCACGATGGAGCCGGTGTTGGACCCGGTCTCCTCCATGCTCGTCACGTTGAGAGACGATATCGGAAGTCCGGGATGCTCAGTCCGCCCGCCTCAGACGAGCGCCCGATCAAGCCACCCGCCATGCCCACCCTCGCGGTCGCAGTGGCGCACTCGGCCAGGGACCATCGCTGCTCCTCGCCGTCTCGACCGACTCCCGGCTCTCAGGACCGGGTGGCGCGCAGGTGGCTGAGGCCGACAACCACCGCTGCACCCAGTAACAGCTCTCCCATCACGGCAGCGCCGAAGAGCAGTGACGGTGCGCCCAGCCCGCTGAGCCGGGCGGCGCCGAGGGAACCCCCCGCCAGTGCGGTCGTCAACGTCAGGAGCAGTGCAGCTACCAGACAGGCCGATGCTGCAGTCTCGGCTTTGGCCCGCAAGGACGAGAGCCGGGTCACCCTGCGCAGCGCCCGCCAACCGACCAGCGCTCCGGCGGCAACCGGGACGAGTGCACTGAGCCACAGACCCGGAGGCAGCGGACCCGGAGCAGGCACGGCGCCCAGGCCGGGGATGAGCGGCAGCAACCCCGTGCTGGAGTGCGACCACGTGATTGCGGTGCCCTCGCCCAGCGCGAAACCCGGTCCGGCCAACCAGGACGCAGCCCAGAGCGCGACGTTGGGCAGGACCATCACCTGGCCAAGTCCGAGCATCACCGCACCGACGGGATCTGCGCCGAGCGCATCGTTCAGCCGGCCGATCTGGCCCAAGTTCAGGGCGATCATCAGCAGAGTCAGAGCCAGCCCCCCGCAGAAGACCGCGAGCGCTCCCCAGATCCCGGGACGAATGGCGCGGCGCAGATGGATCGGCACCCTGGCCACCAGCACCTCGGCCAGAGCAGGCGCCAGCGAACCGATCTGGCCCCGGAACTCCATCGCCAGAGCAGTCAGCACCGAGAGAGCGCCGATGACGGCCGTGCCCAGACCGGCGCTCCACAGCGAGGCGTGCAGCGGCTCACCAGCCGTTGCGAGCGCAACCCCCAGCCCGACAACTGCATACGAGAGCGCGAAGGTGAGCGTCGCGACGGCCACATCGCGACGCATGTCTCCACACCGCCTGAACCTGCGAGGGCGCCCATCGTCGAGCTGCATGAGTATCCGCCGGGCCGCCATGGTGGCCACGACCACGGGGATGGCGGTCAGCAACAGGGGCGTCAGCGAGATGGTTGCCGGCCCTGAGCTCAACCGTGCTCCGTTGGCGAGCAGCCAGACACAGGAACCGACTGACAGCGCGCGAGACCAGCTCACGGTGCTCTGCGGGCTGGCGACCCAGGCGAGGAGTGCAGGCAGGGCGATGACCACCATCGACACCAGGGCGGCAGAGACACCAGCGATAGCTGAGCGCAGAAATAAGGGGGCACCGGCGAGCGCCTTCGAGGGTGTGCCGATGACGGGGACGCGGCGAACGCGATCGAACAGACTCATCAGGCCTCCTATGGTCCCCGCTGGCGTCCGCCAGAGCGGACAGGGCGCGCCGCGCGGGCAAAGAATGTGCCCGAAGGCGCTATAGAGGGGTGAAAGCCTCGGAACGGTTCGCCCGCCTTGAGTCCCGTCAGGCTCGAGGACCAGCGG
Source organism: Actinomycetota bacterium (assembly GCA_040006795.1). GTDB lineage: Bacteria > Actinomycetota > Actinomycetes > Actinomycetales > Dermatophilaceae > UBA4719. The sequence continues at coordinate 7,566 of JBDTWH010000053.1, forward strand.
ACCTCTCCGAGCGGCCGGCTCTTCCTGCGAGGACCCGTCCCCGGCAGGGAGTGCCGCAGCGGCTGATCATCGACATCAGCGACGGACCGGCGGCATCCCTCGCCTGCCGGCCCGTCTGAGGTCATCCGGGTCGTGGTCTCGGTCGCTCAGCGTGAGCGGTGCGAACCCGGCCACAAGGCCTGGCCGCGGAAGCGGGTCAGACCAGGTTCTTCATGACTTCGCGCATCAGCTCCGCGGTGGCCGACGGCGTCTTGCCGACCTTGACACCCGCGGCCTCGAGGGCCTCCTTCTTGGCTGCAGCGGTGCCAGACGAACCGGACACGATGGCGCCGGCATGACCCATGGTCTTGCCCTCGGGGGCGGTGAAGCCCGCGACGTAGCCGACGACCGGCTTGGTCACGTGCTCTTTGATGTATGCCGCGGCCCGCTCCTCGGCATCCCCGCCGATCTCGCCGATCATGACGATCGCGTCGGTGTCCGGGTCGTTCTGGAAGGCCTCGAGACAGTCGATGTGCGTAGTGCCGATGATCGGGTCGCCACCGATGCCCACCGCCGTGGAGAAACCGAAGTCTCGCAGCTCGTAGATCATCTGGTAGGTCAGGGTGCCCGACTTGGAGACCAGGCCGATGCGACCCGCGCCCGCGATGGTGGACGGGATGATGCCCGCGTTGGAGGCTCCGGGGCTGATGATTCCGGGGCAGTTCGGGCCGATGATGCGTGTCGTTCCAGACTGTCGGGCATGGGTCCAGAACTCCGCGCTGTCCTTGACCGCGACGCCCTCGGTGATGACGACCGCCAGGGGAATCTTGGCGTCGATGGCTTCCATGACGGCGGCCTTGGTGAACTTGGCCGGGACGAACACGACGGTCACGTCGGCGCCGGTTGCCTCGATGGCCTCGGCAACTGACCCGAAGACCGGCACGGAGACGCCGGAGTCGAACTCGACCTTCTGGCCGCCCTTGCCCGGGGTCACGCCACCGACGATGTTGGTGCCCGACGCGAGCATGAGCTGGGTGTGCTTCTGGCCCTCGGAGCCGGTCATGCCCTGGACGATGACCTTGGAGCTGGAGGTGAGAAAAATAGCCACGGTGGTTGCCGCCTTTCAGTTCTTGTTGGCGGCCGAAGCCAGCTCGGCGGCCTTGCGGGCCGCGCCGTCCATGGTCTCTTCCA
>JBDTWH010000054.1:0-16210 GCA_040006795.1 Actinomycetota bacterium
GCAAGGAGATGGAGGACTACTCGCGCCAGAAGCACCTGGACGCCGGCTACTCCTTTGTCAACACCCCGCACATCACCAAGGGCCGCCTTTACGAGGTGTCCGGGCACCTGGACTGGTACCGCGACGGGATGTTCCCCCCGATGCACGTCGACCAGGAGCTGAACGAGGACGGCACGGTGCGTCGGCCGGGTCAGGACTACTACCTCAAGCCGATGAACTGCCCGATGCACAACCTGATCTTCAATGCTCGCGGGCGCTCCTACCGTGAGCTGCCGCTGCGTCTGTTCGAGTTCGGCTCCGTGTACCGGTACGAGAAGTCCGGCGTGGTCCACGGCCTGACCCGCGTGCGAGGAATGACCCAGGACGACGCCCACATCTACTGCACGCGCGACCAGATGAAGGACGAGCTAACCAGCCTGCTGCACTTCGTCCTCGAGCTGCTCAAGGACTTCGGGCTGCAGGACTTCTACCTCGAGCTCTCGACGCGGGACCCTGCGAAGTCCGTCGGTACCGACGAGATCTGGGAAGAGGCGACCCGCACCCTCGCGGAGGTCGGTGAAGCCTCTGGCCTGGAGCTGGTGCCCGACCCGGAGGGGGCAGCGTTCTACGGTCCCAAGATCTCGGTCCAGGCTCGTGATGCGATCGGCCGCACGTGGCAGATGTCGACCATCCAGCTCGACTTCAACATGCCGGAGCGGTTTGAGCTTGAGTACACCGCCAGCGACGCCTCTCGCCAGCGTCCCGTGATGATCCACCGTGCGCTCTTCGGTTCGGTTGAGCGTTTCTTCGCCGTCCTGACCGAGCACTACGCCGGAGCGTTCCCGCCCTGGCTGTCACCCGTCCAGGTGATCGGGATTCCCGTGGCGCAGGAGTACAACGCCTACCTCTTCGAGATCGCGGATCGCCTGAAGGCGAACAAGATTCGCGTCGAGGTCGACACCTCCGACGACCGGTTCCCGAAGAAGATCCGGACGGCTCAGAAGTCTAAGGTGCCGTTCATGCTGATCGCCGGCGAGGACGACCGGACAGCGGGAGCGGTCTCGTTCCGTTACCGCGACGGTTCGCAGAAGAACGGTGTCCCGATCGCCGAGGCGATCACAGAGATCGTGGAGGCTATCGAAAGCCGCCGACAGGTCTGAGCGCACCACATGGACGTTGTTGGTGAGGTCTGGCATCGCGCCCTGACGACTCAGCCGGCTCCAACCGGTGGGTTCGTGGCATTGACCGCCCTCATTGCGGTGCTGCTGGTCTGGGCTCCGGGTGCCTGGTCGGTCACCCGTCATGTGGTGACCATCGCGCACGAAGCGGCTCACGGGGTGGCCGCGCTCATGTCAGGGCGCAGGCTCCACGGCATACGGCTCCACTCCGATACCTCCGGACTGACGGTGTCGGCGGGCCGGACCACCGGGCTGGGCATGGTGGTGACTGCGGCCGCCGGCTATGTCGGTCCAGCGCTGCTTGGTCTTGGGGCTGCGGCGATGCTGGCCAATCACCGGGCTGTCGGACTGTTGTGGGCTCTGCTGATCCTTCTGGCGTTGCTGTTGATCCAGGTCCGCAACTGGTTCGGGCTCTGGTCGATCCTGGTAAGCGGAGCCGTCGTGTTCGCGGTCTCCTGGTGGCTCCGGCCAGAGGTGCAGTCTGCCTTTGCCTACAGCCTGACGTGGTTCCTGCTCCTGGCCGCGCCCCGCCCGGTCGTGGAGCTTCAGACCCTGCGCCGGCGCACCGGGAGCGCAAGCTCTGACGCCGATCAGCTCGCCCGACTCACCAGGATCCCGGCTATCGCCTGGGTCGTGTTCTTCCTGGCGGCCACGATCGGCGCACTGGCGCTGGGCGCTCGGTGGATGGTCCTCGCGGCGACCTGACACACGGCGGCCTTCACCCGCAGTGCATAGGATCGGGCCATGACGCAGGAATTGAGCGACCAGGGGCCGGAGCTCGAGTCGCCCCACGACTTCACGTACGTCGAGGACGGCTTCGAGCGTCTGTGGACACCGCACCGCATGGTCTACATCAGCGGCGCACGGCCAACTGAGCACGCTGGAGACGGCTGCCCGTTCTGTGCGGTCATCGCCAAGCCGGACGCCGAGGGCCTCATCGTCCATCGGGGCAGGACCTGCTATGTCGTCATGAACCTGTTCCCCTACAACCCCGGTCACGTCCTGGTCTGTCCGTACCGTCACGTATCGCTCTATGTCGACCTGACCGATGAGGAGACCCTCGAGTTCGGAGTCCTGACCAAGGCCGGTATCGCCGCGCTGGAGGCCTCATCCGCGCCGATGGGGTACAACATCGGGATCAACCAGGGAGCCGTTGCCGGCGCGGGGGTGCAGGCCCATCTGCACCAGCACATCGTGCCTCGCTGGAGCGGCGACTCGAACTTCCTGCCGATCATCGCGCAGACCAAGGCGTTGCCCATGCTGCTGGAGGACGTCCGCCTGCGTCTCATCGACGCGTGGCCGCCCGGGTGACCACGCGGGGTCTCCCATGAGCGTCCGCCCCACCCTGCCGATCCTTGTCTTTGACGGCGAGTGCGGGTTCTGCACGACGAGCGCCCGATTTCTGGTGCGCTGGGTGGTCAGAGGTCGCTCCTCCCCGGCCGAGCCTTCGGTTGAGCCCTGGCAGCAGCTGGACCTCGCCGAGCTCGGCCTCACCCCGGACCAGTGCAGGACAGCGGTGCAGTGGGTTGGCGAGAATGGAGAGGTGGCGAGCGGTCATGAGGCCATTGCCGGGGTGCTTCGCGCCGGTCACCCCGGATGGCGACCCATCGGCGCGCTGCTCGTGGCTCCCGGGTTCAGCTGGCTTGCCGGGCGCCTCTACTCGTGGGTCTCCGACCATCGTGATGTCTTGCCCGGTGGGACTCCAGCCTGCCGGCCCGACGACCCGGGTGAGGCCGGATAGGGCTCGATCCGCAACGCGGTCGTCAGGCCGGCCAGTCCCCGATCCGGTCGCAGCCGGAGCCCTTCATGAGCCGCCGCTGATCGACGGCACGCGGACCATGCGCTTCGCTGTCTCCCTCGCCCGGAGGAGCTGCTCGGCAACCCGGCGACGGTCAGCCCATTCGGCCTCCCGACGGCGCAGCGCCCGCTCGATGCTCATCAGCTCGTCCTCGTCCACCGGCAGCCCGAACGCGACCGACACCATGCGGGCCAGGTCCGCTCGGTAGTCGTGTCCGCGGGCCATGAAGCTCCCCGGAACGACGTGCATCGCGTTGATCATGTCGATGCCGGTCAGGAAGAAGGTCGTGAGCGGGTGCCAGCGGGGGAGTCGCGGTACCCCCGGGGGCCGCGCCTCTGGTGGACCCAGCCATGACGGCTGCTGCACCGCAAGCGCGGGCCCGAATCGGGTGATCGGGTCCTCGTGGTGTGACAGCAGGAAATATCGGTGGCAGTCGTTGTCCATCTTCTCGGCAGCGTCCCGAGGAACAACGCGCGGTCCAAGCCGACCCGGTGAAACCCGCCGGCGCCCTCGGACAGAAAGGCGTCCTGCAGGGTCTGCGCCCCCAGCGACTCGCCGAAGCCGACCAGCCTTGGTCGCCGGTCATCCGGGATGGCCCTGAGCCGCCACTCCAGCGCATGAAAGAGCGCCCGGTTCTGCTCACGCCCGATCCGGACGCGGTCCATCGACAGGAAGGACGGCCGGAGGGAGTACTGGAGCGCGACCGTCGCGCAGTCGCCGCGGGTGAGGTACTCGAGGGTCTCGACCGCGACGTAGTTGACGTACCCGCTGCCGGTGGGCGACGCGACGCAGATGAGGGAGCGTTCGAAAGCTCCAAGCCTCTCGAGGTCCTCCATGACCAGGTCCACCCTGGCGTCGACAGTGGCTGCCGATGCCAGCCCGGCAAAGGCACGCACCGGTGACCTGACGCTATCCAGTGGCACACTGGTCGTCTCGGCGATCTCGTGACGTCTCAGCGCCATGTTCACGAAGCGCACGCCCTCGCGCGACAACGTCTTCCACTCGACCCCCGACCCCGGCCCGCCGCTCACCGTCCGCACATCTGTTGGCGCGGTATAGGCCGTTTCGATTCCCGCACCTCCGGACTCGGCCCGGCGATTGGCGTATTCGATGCCGGCCAGCATCGCGCCGGCCAGCGCCCCGAGCGACACGATGTGGCCCACGGCTCCGGCGTACGGGCTGCCCTGCGGTCCGAGCCGCAGCCACCCCTCGGCCACGACCCGCGACAGCTGTGAGTCCGCATAGGCGATCGCCTCCAGGCCAGCGGCGACGGCGGCCCCGAGCGCCAGCGACTTTGCCACAGGGGGCTGGGGTTCCGCCATGAGCGCACCCTCCGTGGCCCGTTCTCCGGGAGCCCCTGTCACCGGGTCAACAGGTGGCGGCAGCACGCCGGGGTCGGCGGTCATGTGGTGGCGGCTGATCGACCAGGTGGCGATGCCGACGCCAACCAGTCTGGCTCCATTGGAGAAGAGGACACGCGCCGGCCCAGCCTGGTGACCTCGGTTGGCTACCTACTCGTCCGCTGAGTCGATGGCTCCCACGATCAGGCTGGCAGCGCCGACCCAGGTGGCACGATGACCCATCGTGCGGACCAGCGCCCGGCGAAGCGGCTCGCCCGGCCGGGGCGGGAGCAGGCGCTCGACCACGGCGCCGGCACCGACGAGCGCACTCGTCAGGACCGCCTGGGTAGCAGGCCGGGCAAAGGTGGCAGCCCGACGCCTGGCCAGCACACGGGCCAGGTCCGCCGCAACCGAATGTGCGGTGACCACCAGTCCGTACTGGGTGGCGCCCACCAGGCCGGTCGCGATCGCCTGGTCGATGCTGCGCCGTGGCATGAGACCGCGGGCGAAGCTTGATCCGATCGCGGCAGTGGCCACGAGTGTGGCCGTTTGTCCGGCAGCGTCCCCGCCAGTGAACCGTCGAACAACGATCTCGCTCAGCTGTGGCAGTCGCATCGCCGCCTCCAAGGTTCTTCCACGGCCCTTGGGTCATTCTGCCGCAGCCCCTCGCTGTCCGTCGAGAGTCAGCCCGACGCTGCGCGCCACGCCAGGTGGGTTGGCAGACCGGGTCGCCGACCGGGTCAGGCTTCGGCCTCCTCGGCGCTCTCATGGCGAGCAGCCTCTCGTTCGGCCAGCGCCCTGGTGCCCTGGCGGCTCCAGGTGATGAGCGCGATGACACCGATCACGATCTGCGGCACGAACGACGCGGCCCGCCACACGAGGTCGGCGGCAGTCGCGGCACCGGGGTCGACGCCAAGGGCGGTCAGGAGCGCGATCATCGCCGCGTCGACGGTGCCGAGGCCGCCGGGCGTGAGCGGGATCATCAGCCCGATCTGGGCCACGGCGAAAGCAGCGAAGGCCACCAGCAACGACGTCCCGGCGCTGCCCCACCCCTCCACGCCGCGCAGGGACATGTAGAAGATCAGGAACTGGGCAACCGAGACCGACACCTGTGCAGCGGTGATCGCCGGCCAGCGCCGGGTCACGAGGTCCGCTATGTCGGCGCGGAACCTCAGGGCCGCCGGGACGAAATCGACGCTGCGACCCTTCCGGAACCGGTGGATGAGTGGGGCAGCCACCCGGTTGCCGATCGAGCCGATCCGGCGGGCCGCGTTCTGACTGCGCACGATGAGCGCGAAGCCCACCACAGCCACGACCAGCAAGAGAACGCCGAGCACCGCCGGCCAGAAGTATGACGAAGCAGCCTGCCCGGACAGCTGGATCGCAGCAACGCCCAGGATCGGAAGCCAGAGGGTGACGAAGATGCTCCAGATCCCCACCGCCGTGATGGCAGCGGTGCTGACGGTGGGTCCCACGCTGTAGGAGGCCAACATCGCATACTGGACTCCGAGCCCGAACGCGCCCCCGGCCGGGACACCGTTGCTGATCGCGAAGGCCCCCTGGTTGAGCTGCTGGGAGCGCCAGTAGCCCAGCCCGGGGGTTGCTGCCATGAACGGGAGCCCATAGGCACCGAGGTACACGATTACTGACAGCACGATGAAGGTGACCGCGCCCGGGCTCATGCTCTTCAAAGACGTGACGGCATCCTGGTAGGACCCGATCTGCGGGATCACCCGAACGAAGATGAGCACGATCACGGCCAACCCGAGCAAACCGAGGATGATCGACTTCTTCGGGTCCAGCGTCGGTTCCTCGGTCGCACCTTCCGGCATCAGCACCCCCTGGTCTTGTAGGGGGTGCGCGACAGGTCAGAGTCCCTGCAGCGTCGACGCATGTCACCCACCGTCACACCGGCGGGAGCCCACGTCAACCAGCCTGCCGACACCAACCTCGTTGCACGGCGGGCCTGCTGGCCCCCGCAGGCGAGGGTCACCAGGTCGCGGTCGAGACCCTTGTGCATGCCGCGGAGGTGAAGCCCGCCTCGGACAGGCCCTTGTCCTCAGCGCGCTCAGAGAGGTTGGCACCTGAACCTGGATCCGCCCGGCTTTCGAGAGTCATGCGGAGCCCTCGAGCCTGGCGCGCACCTGCTCGCGATCAACGCCGAGGGCTGACAGCAGCTCAGCTGCCGGATCCGGGAGGTCCCTGTCCAGCAGTGCCAGCAGGAAGTCGCGTGTTTCGATGTGCGGCCTCTTGGCCCCACGCGTCTGCTCGACGGCGCGTTTCATGACTGCCCGCGAGCCGGACGTCAGCGGCAGCAGCCGACGCGCAAAGCCCGTTGGCGGCGGGGTGCCGAGCTGGGCGACGTTCACGCCAACAGCGTCCAGTGCCGCACGGTCGAGCGAGTCTGAGGCGGACCTGGCCATCTCGAGGTCGACCCCGAGGGCTCGCGTCGTGCTCGAGTCTGCGTCGTGCAGAAGTCCGAGCAGGAGGTGATCGGTGCCGAGGCGCCGATCGCCACGTCGCCTGGCCTCCTGCGCGGCCGCTGTCAGCACAAGATTCCTGGCATCGGCACTGAGTCGTCTGATCATGGTCATCCCTACTTTCCGTATTTCGCGTGCGCTGACTGGCGGGAGACGCCCAGCGCGTCCCCGATCTGTTCCCAGGACCAGCCGCGACTTCTGGCGACCCTGACGCTGTTCGCCTCCACCTGTTCGGCGAGCCGGCGCAAGGCGCCCACGGCACGCAGGCCTACGGCAGGATCATCCGACTCCAGCTTTGCGATGAGATCACGATCGTTCATGTTTGTCAGTTTAAACTGACAAAGATGCAGTTTGTCAACCCAAACTGACACATGTGAGGAACTGGCCAGCCGATATCGTCGCGCACTTCGGCGCCCGCCGGGGGCTTTCACAACCAACTGGTTGACAACAAGAAGTGCCGGGCTCTAGCCTGAGATCAACCGAATGGTTGAATACACGTGTTGGAGGAAAGACGTGGCCGCTGATCCGCTCTCGCTGGTGTTCTCGGCCCTGGCCGATCCCACCCGGCGCGACATGGTGGCGAGGCTCGCGGCCGCGGACGCCACGGTGAACGAGCTGGCCGAGCCGTATGACGTGACGGTCCAGGCCGTCTCCAAGCACCTCAAGGTCTTGAAGGACGCCGGTCTGGTCAGCCGCACCCGGGAGGCGCAACGCCGCCCGGTGCACCTGGAAGCGGAGGTCCTCACGCTGATGACCAGGTGGATCGAGCGCTATCGCCAACAGGCCGAGGAGCGTTACCGCCGTCTCGATGACGTTCTCGCCACCATGCCGGACGACGTCGAACCCATGCCAGACGCCGCCATGGCTGAAGCAGCGTCGCTACCCAAGACCCAATCACCCAAGGCCCAACCACCCAAGACAGGAGCCCGATCATGACGACCACCAGCACCCAGCAGACCGAGATCACCGTCGACGCGAAAGTTCCGCTCGTGCGGATCACCCGGGACTTCGACGCCCCGCCGGAAAAGGTGTTCCGGGCCCACACCGACGCCGAGCTGATCGCCCGGTGGCTTGGACCCCGCCGTCACCAGATGCGGGTCGACCACTGGGACTGCCGCACCGGTGGCTCCTACCGCTATGTCCACTCCAGCAACGGCAACGAGTTCGGCTTCCACGGCTCCTTCCATGAGGTACGCCCCGGCGAGCTCATCATCCAGACGTTCACGTTCGAGGGGATGCCCGATGGCGTGGCGCTCGAGAAACTCGTCTTCCAGGACCTGGGCGACGGACGCACCCGACTGTCCTCGACATCGCTGGTCGACTCCTTCGAGGACCGCGACGCGTTCGTCTCCAGCGGTATGGAGGAGGGCGTTCGCGAGAGCTACGAGCGCCTCGACGAGCTGCTCGCCACTGCGGCCACACAGAGCTGAGCGCCGCCTCAGCCGGACAGGTAGTCCTTGACCAGGTTGGCAGGCATCGGCTCGTAGCCGAGCGGAGCCCGGCTGAACACCCCGGTCCCGTGTGAGACGGAACGTAGCTCGATGGCGTACCGGGTGACCTCGGACGCCGGGACCTCAGCAGATATCGCCGTGCGCCCTGACGTGTCGGGCTCGGTTCCGATGACCCGTCCGCGGCGCATCTGCAGATCGGTCATGGCCGCGCCGACGTACTCGTCGGCGACGACCACCGATACCGAGTCGACCGGCTCGAGCAGCGTCACGGTCTGTGGCGAGGCTGCGTCCCTGATGGCCAGGGCTCCGGCGGCCTGGAAAGCCATGTCGCTGGAGTCCACAGAATGTGACTTCCCTTCGGTCAGGGTCACCCGCAGGTCGACCATCGGGTAGCCGGCCAGACAGCCCTTTGCGAGCTGGACGCGAATGCCCTTCTCGACGCTCGGGATGAACTGACGTGGGACGGACCCGCCGACCACCTTGTCGACGAACTCGAAACCTGCCCCGCGTTCGAGAGGCTCGACGGTGATGTCACAGATGGCGTACTGACCGTGACCACCGCTCTGCTTGACATGACGCCCGTGACCCTGCGCCTCAGCGACGAACGTCTCTCGCAGCGCCATCTTCAGTGGCTCGGACACGACCAGGACGCCATACCTCTCCTGCAACCGTGAGAGCAGGACGTCCACGTGAGCCTGACCCATGGTCCACAGGATGACCTGATGGGTCTCGCCGTTGTGCTCCAGGCGCATGGTGGGGTCCTCGGCCACCAGCCTCGCCAGAGCCCCCGCAAGCTTGTCCTCATCGGACTTGCTCGCTGCGGTGATGGCCACCGGGAGCAGTGCGTCAGGGAACAGCCACGGCTCGACCAGAGCGGGCGCGGCAGGGTCGCTCAGCGTGTCGGTCGTCTCGGCCTTGGTCAGCTTGGACACCACGCAAAGGTCCCCGGCAATGGCAGACCCCTTGGGCCGCAACAGGTCACCCAGAGGTGAGGAGAGCAGGCCGACCCGCTCGTCTGCATCGTGGGTGACATGCCCCTCAAGCCGTTCAGTTCCGGCAAAGCGTGCGAGGTGCCCCGAGACGTGGACGACCGAGTCTGGTCGCAGTGTCCCGCTGAACATGCGCACGATACTGACCCGGCCGACGTACGGGTCGCTGGTCGTCCGGATGACCTCCGCGACCAGTGGTCCGTCCGGATCGCACCTCAGCGTCTGCATCGGGTCACCATCGGGGGTCGTAACGGCCGGGAGTGGGTGCAGGGTCGGCGGCGGAAAGGCTGCTGTCAGCAGCTGGAGCAGCTCGTCGGTGCCCACCCCGGTCTCTGTGGAGACCGGGATCACCGGGAAGAGCCGGCCGCGTGAGACCGCGGTCAGCAGATCGCTGGTCAGGACCTTGACGTCGATCTCCTCCCCGCCCAGGTAGCGGTCGAGCAGCGTGTCGTCCTCGGACTCCTGGATGATCGCCTCGATCAGGTCCGCCCTGCTCCCCTCGATCAGGTCGCGATGCTCATCCTGCGCGGGTTGGATCACTCGTCGACCCGAGCTGTAGTCGTATATCTGCTGCGACAAAAGCCCGAGGTTGCCGATGATCGCCTCGTCGTCGCTGAGCAGGGGCAGATAGATCGCCATCACGCCCTCGCCGAAGACCCGCCGGCAGATCGCGACGGTTTCCTCGAAGTCGGCGCGTTCCTTGTCCAGCTTCGTGACGGCGACAGCGCGCGGCATACCAACTGCGGCGCACTCCTCCCATAACAACATCGTTGCGCCGTCGACGCCCTCAGCTGCCGAGACGACGAACAGCGCGGCATCTGCGGCGCGCAGACCCGCTCGCAGCTCACCGACAAAGTCCGCGTAACCCGGGGTGTCGATGAGGTTGAGCACCACGCCCTCGTGGGACACCGAGGCGACGGCAAGCTGGACGGAGCGCTCGTCGAGGACCGGTTTGGCCCGGTAGTCGGGGGTCGTGGCGGCAAGGAGATACTCGAACAGGGTCGTCTTGCCGGCTCCGCTGTGGCCCACCAGCACCACGTTGCGGATCTCGGTGGGTGCGCTGGCCTGCGGTCCTGGTCTACTCGCTAAGGCTTTGGCGGTCATGGCGACACCATGTCGCCTCGCGAGCGTCCGCACAACCCCGTGGGGCGCATCGGTACGCTGTGCTCATCATGCTGAACCGATTCGCACGCGCTTTCGCCACCAGGCTCCTCACGCCGCTGGCCAGGTTGTTCCTCAAGCTGGGCATCAGCCCGGACGTGGTGACCATCGTGGGCACCTTCGGCGTCTGCTTCAGCGCGCTGGTCTTCTACCCCCGCCATCAGTTCTTCTGGGGCTCGCTGCTCATCGCCGTCTTCGCGATGTCCGACAGCCTCGACGGAGTGATGGCCCGGATGTCCGGTCGCTCGACCAAGTGGGGCGCCTACCTTGACTCGACCCTGGACCGGGTGGCCGACAGCTGCATCTTCGGCGGGCTCGTGCTCTGGTACTCCGGCAACGGGCATACCCCGTACCTTGCGGCCCTGGCGCTGGCCTGCCTCATCCTGGGCAGTGTCGTGAGCTACGCCAAAGCCCGCGCCGAGGGGCTGGGGATGACCGCCAACGTCGGCATCGCCGAGCGAGCCGAACGTGTGGTCGTCGTGCTGCTCGCCACAGCCCTGGTCGGGCTGGGTCTGCCCGAGGCCCTGTTGACCGCCGTCCTGGCCCTGTTGGCTGTTGCCAGCCTGATCACGGTGATCCAGCGGATGCTCGAGGTGCGCCGCCAGGCGTTCACGGCAGCGTGAGCCGGCTGACTGAGCGCCCGGCACTCGTTCGTCTCAGAGAGCGGGCCACGATGGCCGGCTATCGCACTGGTTGGCACATCGTCCGGCGGGTCCCGGGTCCCGTCGCCTTTCGGGTGTTCGAGCTCATGGCGGACGTCATGTGGCGACGCGACGGAAAGGGCGTGCAACGGATGCGCCGCAACTACGCGACGGTCCGGCCCGAGCTGGGCCCGGCGGCAGTTGATGCGCTGGTGCTTGCCGGAGTGCGCTCCTACCTGCGCTACTGGTGCGAGTCCTTCCGCCTTCCCGACCGCAGCGCTGAGGACCTGGTCCTCGGAGTCAGGGTGGTCGGCGACGAACCGGTCCGGGACCTGCTGGCCTCGGGCAGATCCGCTGTCATCTTCCTGGGACACATGGGGAACTGGGACCTGGGCGGCGCATGGTCCACTACTCAGCTGGCACCCGTGACGACGGTTGCCGAACGGCTCAAGCCGGAGGAGCTCTTCGATGAGTTCGTCGCCTTCCGTGAACGGCTGGGCATGCGAATCATCCCGCTCACCGGAGGCAGTGACGTGTTCCGGGAGCTGATCATCGCCTGCCGTTCCGGGGCCCTGGTCGCGCTGCTGGCCGACCGTGACCTCACCAACGGTGGCATCGAGGTCAACCTCTGCGGTCAGCGCGCCCGGATGGCTGTCGGGCCCGCGGCGCTGGCCGTCAGCACCGGGGCCGCCCTCTACCCCTGCATCATCCACTACGAGCCCCAGCCTGATGGCCGAGGCTGGCGCAGCGTTGTGACGTTCCACGACGCCGTGGCACAGCCCGTCGCGGGCACCTCCCGCGAGAAGATTCAGGTGATGACCCAGGCCTGCGCCGATGTGCTCACGGAGGGGATCCGCCGGCACACCCAGGACTGGCACATGATGCAGCGGGTGTTCACCAGGGATCTGGCCGTCGGCAACGTATCCGGGTCGCAGAAGTCAGAGTCGTCAGGACCCGGCTCATGAGGATCGGGATCGTCAGTCCCTACTCCTTCGATGTGCCCGGGGGAGTGCAGCTTCACGTTCGCGACCTTGCCGAACACCTGATCTCCCTGGGGCACTACGTGAGCGTGCTGGCGCCGGCTGATGACAACACGCCGCTGCCGGACTACGTCGTCAGCTCCGGCCGCGCCGTTCCCGTGCGCTACAACGGTTCCGTGGCCCGGCTGTCGTTCGGTCCGCTGACCGCAGCCAGGGTCGGCCGCTGGGTGGAGGCAGGTCGTTTCGACGTCGTCCATCTCCACGAGCCGGTGACCCCCAGCGTCTCCGTTCTTGCCCTCTGGGCCGTCGAAGGACCGATTGTCGCCACCTTCCATACCTCCAACCTGCGCTCACGAGCCATGCAGGCCGCCTACCCGCTGTTGCGACCGAGCCTGGAGAAGATCAGCGCCCGTATCGCGGTCTCCGAGGACGCCCGCCGAACGGTCACCACCCACCTTGGTGGCGACGCAGTGGTGATCCCCAACGGAGTGTTCGTCGATCGGTTCGCCTCCGCCACGGTCAGGCACGACTGGCAGGGCACCCCGGCCAGGCCCACGATCGCCTTCCTGGGACGGATGGAGGAGCCACGAAAGGGTATGCCGGTCCTGTCGCGGGCTCTGCCACAGATTCTTCACGAGATCCCCGGCGTCCGGGTTCTGATCGCCGGCCCCGGCGACCCTGAGTCCGTCCGCGAGAAGATGCTCCCGCAGGCCGCTGCAGCATGTGAGTTCCTGGGCCCGGTCAGTGACGAGGACAAGGCAAGCCTGTTGGCGTCTGTGGATCTCTATGTCGCGCCGAACACCGGCGGCGAGAGCTTCGGAATCATCCTGATCGAGGCCTTGAGCGCCCGGGCAACGGTCCTGGCCAGCGACCTGCCTGCCTTCGCCAGGGTCCTTCGCGGCGGGGCCGCCGGTGAGATGTTCCGAAACGAGGACCCGGCGGACCTGGCAAGGGCAGTCGTGGGTCTGCTTCGGGACCCGGTCAGACGTGAAGGGCTGGCCGTGGCCGGCCGCGAGCGCGCGAACGCCTTCGACTGGTCGGTGGTCGCTGAAGACGTCCTGGCGGTCTACGAGACGGTCGTCTTCGGCGCCTCATCGGTGCGCACCGGCACTGAGCACGACTCAAGGTGGGCGCGGCTGCGACGTACCGGAAGAAACTCTGGAGGAATCTGATGGACCTCAGCTGGATCGTGGGTGCGCTGGCACTGGCCGTGGTGATCGCCTGGTACGTGTCGTATGGCGCCGCGAGGCTGGACCGGCTCCACACCCGGGTCGAGGGTGCCCTCAGCGTTCTGGACGCGCAGCTGGTCCGCCGCGCAGAGGCGACTCTCGAGCTGGCGAACTGCGGCGCGCTGGACGCGTCGAGCGCCCTGATCCTCGCCGGGGCGGCAACCGACTCGCTCGAGGCCGACACGACGGACCAGCTGTCGCGTGAAGCGATCGAGAGCGACCTGACCCAGGCCCTGGAGCTGGCTCTGGGTGAGGAGACTCTTCGACGGCTTCGCGAGGACGAGGCGGTCGGCGCCCCGGTGCTGCAGCGGGTAGCCGCAGCCAACCAGCGGGTGGAGCTGGCCCGTCGTTTTCTCAATGACGCCGTGACCGATGTCCGGCGGGTTCGGCGCAAGCCAGGCGTTCGTCTGCTGCGGCTGGCAGGCCACGCCGACCTGCCACAGACCTTCGAGATCGACGACGAACTGCCGATGCTCGTGCGGGGTCTCTGACGCCCTAATATGGGCCTGTACCCCGGAAACCACGTGCGATACCTGGAAGAGGCACTGTCTTGTCTGCGCAAGAGACCACCACCAACGTTCCTGCCACCGGCACCTCGCGCGTCAAGCGTGGGATGGCCGAGATGCTCAAAGGTGGCGTCATCATGGACGTCGTCACCCCTGAGCAGGCCAAGATTGCCGAGGACGCCGGCGCCGTAGCCGTGATGGCTCTCGAACGCGTGCCGGCCGACATCCGGGCCGAGGGCGGCGTCTCGCGGATGAGTGACCCGGACATGGTGCAGGGGATCATCGAGACGGTCTCGATCCCGGTGATGGCCAAGGCCCGGATTGGTCACTTCGTCGAGGCGCAGGTGCTGCAGAGCCTGGGCGTGGACTACATCGACGAGTCCGAGGTGCTGACCCCGGCGGACTACGCGAACCACATCGACAAGTGGAAGTTCACTGTTCCCTTCGTCTGTGGCGCGACCAACCTGGGGGAGGCCCTTCGCCGGATCAGCGAGGGTGCCGCGATGATCCGTTCCAAGGGTGAGGCCGGTACCGGCGACGTCTCCAACGCCACCATGCACATGCGTAAGATCAGCGGCGAGATCCGTCGGCTGTCCTCGATGAGCGAGGACGAGCTGTATGTCGCGGCCAAGGAGCTACAGGCCCCATACCAGCTGGTCAGAGAGATCGCCGAGACGGGAAAGCTGCCCGTGGTGATGTTCGTCGCCGGTGGTATCGCGACCCCCTCCGACGCGGCGATGATGATGCAGCTAGGTGCCGAGGGCGTGTTCGTTGGCTCGGGCATCTTCAAGTCCGGCAACCCTGCTCAGCGGGCCGAGGCAATCGTCAAGGCGACGACGTTCTTCGACGACCCTGCCGTGATCGCGAAGGTCTCCCGTGGTCTGGGTGAGGCCATGGTGGGTATCAGCGTCGCGGAGCTGGGCGAAGGTCAGCACCTGTCCCAGCGCGGCTGGTAGCCAGCGGCTGGCGTTCTAGGGCCGCCATGGTGAGTGCTTCCCCTCTCCGCATTGGCGTTCTGGCTGTCCAGGGCGACGTGCGTGAGCACCTCGGTACGCTGTCGAGCCTCGGCGCGCTGGTTTCTGGCGTTCGGCGACCACACGAGCTCGATGACGTCGACGCGCTGGTGATTCCTGGTGGCGAGTCGACCACCATGGACAAGCTGGTTCGCGCGTTCGACCTGCAGGAGCCGCTGCGCAAGAGGATTGCCGGCGGCATGCCCGTCTACGGGTCGTGCGCGGGCATGATCATGCTGGCCGACCAGATTGCCGATGCCCGGCCTGACCAGGAGACATTGGGAGGTCTCGACATCACGGTCCGGCGTAACGCGTTCGGTCGTCAGGTGGACTCTTTCGAGGCCGACCTTCACATCCCGGCGATCGCCGAGGCGACGACGGCCCGAGCGGGGTACCCGTCGACTTTCAAAGCCGTCTTCATCCGCGCTCCGTGGGTCGAGGAGATGGGCCACGGCATTGAGGTGCTGGCCACGGTCGAGGCCGGGCCGGCCGCGGGCCGGGTCGTCGCGATCCGGTCGGGCAACCTTCTGGCGACCTCCTTCCACCCCGAGGTCACCGGGGACCATCGAATCCACGAGTACTTCACGCAGATGGTTCGTGCAGCACTGCACTGAGACAGCAATGCACGGGCACGACACCGTGCGGGACAACACCATGCTGAGCACCAGGACACCGGTCAGTAGGATCGGCAGGAATCTCGAAGACGGTTCGGCAGTGTCGGTCAGGCAGGCGAGGGAGTAGCAATGAGCGGTCATTCCAAATGGGCGACGACGAAACACAAGAAGGGGGTCATCGACGCCAAACGCGGCAAGCTGTTCGCGAAGATGATCAAGAACATCGAGGTGGCTGCGCGCACCGGGGGAGGTGACGTCGCAGGCAACCCCACGTTGTTCGACGCCATTCAGAGGGCCAAGAAGCTCAGCGTCCCCAACGACAACATCGCCAACGCCGTCAAGCGCGGCAGCGGTGCGACCGCCGGCGGTGCCGACTGGCAGACGATCACCTACGAGGGCTACGCCCCCCACGGTGTGGCGGTCCTGATCGAGTGCCTCACCGACAACCGCAACCGTGCGGCCGCCGAGGTGCGAACCGCGCTCAACCGCAACGGTGGCCAGTTCGCGGACCCCGGTAGCGTCTCCTACGTGTTCACCCGCAAGGGCATCGTCATCGTCCCCAGGGGCGACCTGAGCGAAGACGACCTGCTTGAGGTGGTCCTCGATGCCGGTGCCGAAGAGATCAACGACATCGGAGAGGCTTTCGAGATCGTGAGCGAGCCGGGCGACTTCGTGGCCGTCCGCACCGCGCTGCAGGGAGCCGGCATCGACTACGACTCGGCTGAGGCCTCCTTCATCCCCACTGTTGAGGTCGAGCTCGACCTCGAGGGCGCTCGCAACATGTTCCGGGTCATCGAGGCCCTCGAGGACAGCGACGATGTTCAGAACGTCTGGGCCAACGGCGACGTGAG
>JBDTWH010000055.1:0-6459 GCA_040006795.1 Actinomycetota bacterium
CCACGGTGACGATCACGTCGTCGGGGCCCATGTCGTAGTACTTGGCGGTCTTGATCGCCGCGAGCACGTTGGCGATGCTCGACAGGCCCATCGAGGCCAGGGCGTCCATCGTCTCGCGCGGCACGTCCTGCCGCCCCCCGAGGTAGGTGCGGCCGACGTCGCTGTTGAACAGGACGCCCAGCCGGTCGGTCGCGCGGTCGGAAACCGCAACCACCATGTCGGTTGCCATCACGTTATGGATGAACGGGATGTGCTTGTCGCCGATCCCCTGGATGTTGTGCTCGCCGAACCCATTGCGGAGCATCGTCGCGCACTCCAGTGCCTCGACCGCCACGGTGAGGGAACCGGCGTGCTCCTTCAGATAGTCGCCGGCGGCGATGGTCCCGGCCGAACCGGTCGCCGAGACGAACGCCCGCAGCCGAAGACCCGGTTCCTCCTCGCGCATGGCGTTGTACACGTTCAACAGCGCCGACCCGGTTGCGAGGTAGTGGGCGATGTAGTTCCCGAACTCCGAGAACTGGTTGAAGATCACGTTCGCCGGGTCTTCGGCGAGTTCCTTGCACCTGTCGTAGATCTCTTTGACGTTGCTCTCGGTGCCTGGCGTCCGGATGATGTCGGACGGATCGGCGACCCAGTCCTCCAGCCAGGCGAAGCGCTCGCGGCTCATGCCCTCCGGCAGCACGGCCACGCCACGGCAGTCCATGATCCGGGAGATCGCAACCCCACCCCTGCAGTAGTTGCCGGTGGACGGCCAGATCGCGCGGTGGCGCGTCGGGTCGAACTGCCCGGTGATGATCCGTGGCACCAGACATCCGTAGGCGGCGAGAACCTTGTGCGCGCCGATCATCGGAAACCTGTTGCCAAAGGCCACGACGATGCGCGCGTCGACGCCTGTGAGCGACTTCGGGAGCACGACGTGGGCAGGTACCTTCGCGAAGCCTCGGCGAGAGTCGTCGTTGTACCAGTTGACCCGGAACAGGTTCAGGGGGTGCGCATCGTCCGGTCCGACCCCGGCCAGCGCCTCGCGAATCTTCGCTGGGATCAGAGACGGGTCGGCGAGCTGGGCGAACGTGGGGAGTGCGATGCGAGCCTCTCGGAACCGGGCGACGGTGTTGTCGTAGACGGACGCATCGACGAGGTCGCGTTCAAGTTCAAGTGCCTGCATGGGGGACTCCTTCGTATGGACTACTACCACCAGTGTTGGGCGACACCGCACCACCCCTTGCGAACGAGCAGCCGATGTGGTGGTCATGTTCATCCGTCTCAGGACGCCACCATCACCGCGGTGTTCACCCGAAGATACCCCCCATCTCGACGCTCGCCGTGGCGGCCACCGCGAGCGCCAGACAGCGTCACCTGTCGGGGTTGCGATCCGGCCTTACATGCTGCGCAAAAAGGTTGTCAGGGGTACCAGCCCGCCGGTGTTCAAGACTGCGAACACCGGCTCCCGGCGAGCTCAGGCGTTCTGTGGCTACCCCCCCGCGAGGCAGGCCGGTTACCGCGCCGCGAGGCAGACCCCGCCGCTCGCTCCGCCGACGTTTTGGCAGTAGAATCTGAGGTGAGGCACACTGTCCTCAGGAAGAAGCCCGGCACAGTCGGGTATGACAGGAAACAATTCTGCTGAGACTTACTGTCGCAGCACTCACCTCCTGCACGCAGGGGAGAAGAAGGACATCATGCTCACGCTCGTCATCCACGTGCTCACCATCATGTTGTGGACCGTCGCCGCCATCGCAGCGTCCGGGGTGGCCCTCGGGTTCCTCGCGCGCACCATCATGGGCCGGTCGCTGTACCGCAACCACAGCCGCCCGATAGCGGCAGCGATACGTTGGGAGAAGAACTGGCACCGCTGACCCAGGCCGCGAGCTCGCACGAAGGAAGTCCCCGCACCGCAGCAATTGCTGGAGCCGGGGACTTTTCCATGCCCGAGCTCAGCTCCGCGGCCCCGTGTGAAGGCAGAGCGCCCGTGTTCGTGTGGACTCGTTCGATGTGTTCTTGCAGAAAGCTAGAGATTGTCGACGAGTCTCTTGCTTGGAGGACCAGCAGCTAACGACCTAACCTCGATTACATGACCTCCTATCTCCTTCCCGATCCGGCGACGGGGTTCGGCAGGCGGGTTCGCCAACGTTTGCGTGACGAGCAGGTGATCTGGTTCACGACCGTGGGGGGTGACGGGACACCGCAGCCAAACCCGGTGTGGTTTCTGTGGGCGGACAACAATGCCTTGGTCTACAACCGCACTGACGCCAACCGCCTTACCCATATCCGCAGTCGCCCGCACGTGTGTCTGCATCTTGACGGTGATGGACGCGGCGGCGACATTGTGGTCTTGGCTGGGCGCGCACAAGTGGTGGCGAGCCACCCGCCTCCGCACGAGATGCCGGGCTATCTGGACAAGTACCGGGAAAGCATGACTCGTGTGAGCGGTAGCCCGGAGGCATTCAGCGAGGCATACCCCGTTCTGGTACGTGTGGATGTCGTCCGTGTCCGGGGATTCTGATGGCTTCGCGACGTGCACGGCAACGAATACCGGCATCCAAGCCCGAGGAGCGGCTGTACCCCACGATCGGAGACCTGCTCAGCCATTGGGCCAGGGCCTCGGCGCCGTCACGACTGGAGCTCGTCCAGGTGATCGGTGCACAGCTTGACCCCCGGTCCCATGAGCTGCGCGACCTGCTGGGGCGGAACGGGATCCCGTACGGGTTCTACGGCACCGACTCACCGCGGGGGCGCATGCTGCTTGAAGACCAGGGTCGTCCTGGTGAGCGGCGCCCGGTCCTGGTCTTCTACGACGGGCTGGAACGTGAGGCGCCCGGAAGCCAGGCCGGCACGACGTCAATGATTCGCAACTACCTCGGCTTTCCACGAGGTATCAAGGTGGCTCACCTGGCCCGAGACGGGCACGGCTTCCTGCTGACCGGTGCTGACCTCACCAACGGAAGCTCACCTGCAGCATGGGACCTGGCGCGCTCGCCGCTATCTCTGGAGACCAGCCTGCCCGGAGTTTTCGCGGTCGGCGACGTTCGCTACGGCTCAACAAAGCGGGTCGCGTCGGCGGTCGGCGAAGGCGCCGCTGCCATCCAGCTGATCCATCAGTACCTACGTGACAGGTGAAGTGCCACAACGCGATCGAGAAACGGCACATCAGGACCTGGCCGTAGGTGTCCAGCGCGACGCGTCCGAGGCGTCATTCAGTGTTCGAGAAGATCCGGCTGACTGCCTCCGTGGGGTGCTTCCCGCCACCTTCGGCCTTATCGAAACTCTGGGATGGAGTGTTCGGTCCGCCAGACGGAGAGCCAGGCCGTGAGCTGGTCGCCGGGCAGGGGCCGGCTGAACCAGTAGCCCTGTGCGGCGTCGCAGTCCAGGGCCTGTAGCGCGTGCCAGATGCTCTCGTCATCCACGCCTTCGGCGATGGCGCGCATGCCCAGCCTGCGGGCAAGGTCGATGCTGGTGTGGACGATAACGGCGTCTTTGGTGTCGCCGAGCATGCCCATGACGAACGAGCGGTCGATCTTGAGCTCGTCGACGGGTAGGTCACGCAGGTAGCTCATCGAGGTGTAGCCGGTACCGAAGTCGTCGATCGACAGCAGTACCCCGAGGTGGTGCAGGCGGCGGAGAACTTCACCTGCCCGGACCGGGTCCGCCATGATCGCGCTCTCGGTGATTTCCAGGATCAGCTGTCCGGCAGGTACGCCGGTGCGCTCGAGGGCGACCTGGACGGTCTCGGGCAGAGTGCTGTCGAGCAGGCAACGGGCGGACACGTTCACCGACATGGACAGCGGCGAACCACTGTCCAGCCATTTCTTGGCCTGGTCCAAAGACAGGTTCAGCGTGTGCCTGGTCAGCTCATGGATGAAGCCGGTGCTTTCGGCCAGGGGGATGAAGTCGTCCGGGGGGAGCAGACCCTCGACGGGGTGCTGCCACCGAACCAACGCCTCCACACCCAACACGTCGCCGGTGAGCAGATCCACCGTCGGCTGGTAATGCATGACGAGCTCGTCCTCGCTCACCGCCCGCCGGAGCTCGGCCAGCAGCGAGAGCTTGCGGGGGTTGTGCTCGTCCAGTCGACCGTCATAGCGGGTCACCCGCGTGTGCGTGGCCTTGGCAACATACATCGCAACGTCCGCGCGCTGAAGGAGAAGCTCCGCGCTGATCCCGTCCTGGGGGAACATGGCCAGACCGGCGCTCGCCTCGACGACCAGGGGCAGGCCCTCGACGATGAACGGGCGCGTCAGCGCTTCCAGGGCCCGCTCGATGATTTGCAGGTAGGCGTGCTCTTGGCCGAGGCCCAGGCCGGGCTTCAGCTGATCTTCCCGATGACCGGCCAGCATGATCACGAACTCGTCCCCACCGAGGCGGGCAACCAGGTCGTCGGGGCGCAGGACCTCGCTCAGCCGTGCGCCCATGAGCTGCAGGAGCTTGTCCCCGAAATGGTGGCCGAGCGTGTCGTTGACCTCCTTGAAATGGTCCAGGTCCAGCAGCACCACCCCGACGCTGCGACCACCAGCAGCCTGTGCGGCCATCAGCGCGCTCTCCAGCCGCTCGCCGAAGGCAAGGCGGTTCGGCAACCCGGTCAGTGCGTCGTGTCGGGCCTGCCGCTCACTCGACGTGGTGTGCGCAGCGAGTTGCCGGTCGTAGCGGCGACGTGCTTGGAGAACCAGGGCTACCAGTAACATTCCGATCCCGAAGGCCCCGACCGTCGCAGCCAGCGCAACGGACTCGGTGTGCTGCAGCTGCCGGCCGAAGCGGGCGGCAGCCCAGTCGTGCTGCTGCGCCAGACCGTATACATCGGCCTGTAGGTCGATCGCGACCGGATCGACCACGGTGTGGTCGATCCGCAGGGCAAGCGCAGTGTTGTGCGAGTCCGTGGCGGCGAACAGCAACTGCGCCGAGCGAACGTACGCGGCGTTGCGCTGGATGATCTCCGCAGACTGGGCAGCATCCTCAGCATCGCCGTCCACGGCAAGATGCCGCATCGCGTTGTCCAGCGCCCGGGCCGCGGAGGTATGCAGTGCACGCACCTCCGGACTCGGTTCCGACCGGTACTTGCGTTCGAGGGACTCCTCCTGACCGACCTGGAAGCGTGCTTCCGCGTAGTCGGCCGACACCACCCGGGACCGGTCCGCCATCAGCGCCGCCGACCGGGTCACGACCGCGGTCCACAACGAAACCGCCGTCAAAGAGAGCAGGACCAGGGCCAGGACGGTCGAAGCCCACCGACCAAGCGGGTCCCGGCGGCTGGACATACCAGACGGCCGCACACGGCGCCACCGCAACCCGTTCGTCCGCAGAGTCGATGTGTCCTCAACACAAAGTCGGCCCGTGAGATTCTTTTCGCTCATGAGTCCCTCCGCACCCTGTGTCCGACCACAAACCTAGGGGCTCTCGGCGCCATCCTTCTACGCTCAGGCACTATTCGAGCCGAACGGAGGATGCTGCGGGGGACCATCCATCCGTCCTCTGGCGGTACGCGGTCCGGGGCGCACCTCGTGCGCCCAGCATGCGGAGGACGCGGACCTCCGCATGCTGACCAGCAGACTCACCGCCGGCCCAGTGTCCTACAGCGTGATGATCGCCACCGCGGGCTGGTCGACAAGCCCGCGTGCTTGAAGTACTGGGCACGGCGGAAAGCAGCTAACCGGACGGCGATTCAGCAGCAGCCGGCCATGGCTGGCCGGCCGCTGTCGACGGCTTTCGGGTCGCCGTCTGCCGAGGCCGTGCCGCAGCAGCCGGTGTCCTGCGCGTGGCCGGAGGATGCGTCGGTGGTGCCTTCGAGCTCGGCCTGGGCATCGGCCAGGACGACGTAGTTCTCCCACCGCTGCCCATCCGGGCCGGTGACCCAGTGCTTGGACTGGCGGGCGTAGCAGCAAACGGCGTCGGCCTCGGTCTGCAGGGTGAGCCCGGCCGCCTCGAGCCGGTCGCCCTGGGCGTGGACCTCGTCGATGGAGTCGCGCTCCACGCCGAGGTGGTTGAGGGTGCCTGTCGCCTCGGGGTTCTCGAAGAGCACCAGCTTCAGTGGCGGGTTCTCCACGGCGAAATTGGCGTAGCCGGGGCGCCGTTTGGCAGGCGGCGTGGCGAAAAGGGTGGCGTAGAAGTCGAGGGCGGCGTCGATGTCGCTGACGTTCAGGGCCAGTTGTACACGGGACATGGGTATCTCCTGGAGGTTGCTCTGAGGGTGGCTGGGGCTTACGGGTGGTTCGTTGACTGGCTCACGTGGCCGGGCAGCACTTGGCCCTGCTGGTGGGCGTCGACGTATCGCCCCTGTGGGCGAGGCGGGTCCGTACCATCACGGCCCACCGTGCGAACGTGCCCTCAGGGCGCTCCGATGCAGATTGGTTCGGACCACATGACCCCCGCTTCCGCCACCACCCCATCCGCAGCTCTCTCGACGCCGAGCGCCCCCTCAAGCTTGACCGTACGGTCCGTCTGCTGCCCTCCTGCCACGGCCACGGCCACGGC
>JBDTWH010000056.1:0-2507 GCA_040006795.1 Actinomycetota bacterium
AACGACCACAATGCGCTTCATGAGAGCCCCAAATTCTTAAGTGCGGGTTGGAGTTGGGGCCGAGGAACGGCCCCATGCAGTCCAGGAGACATAGCTCCTGCAAGTCGGGGTTCGTACGGCGGATTGCCGAGACGGTCCTGGCTCGATGTTCTGTTGCTTTCAGCGACCATGCGTGTGAAATGGAGTCTTGGACAGGCCAAACCAGGCCGGTGGCACGCGGACGACGTTCTACTGGAGGTTGTGCCCATCAGCAGTGCCCCCCGTTCGCTGGATCGAACCTTTTTTGCCTAACCGCCGACTAGCGGCAGCTGAGCCCCCCTCAGCGGATGCTCGATCCTTAGCCGATAGTCGTCAACGCCACGGTTTGCCACATCGGCAAGGACACCGTGCCGATGTCGGTGTTTTCACCTACTGCAGGGACTCGCAGTGCGGACGGCTCATGTCACATCAGGACATTCCGGACAGTGACTTGTAACCTCGGGTAGACAAGAAGTTCACGACGAGCGGGCACACCATCGAATCGGCCGACACGACATACCGCCGGACATTCTTCTTGGGGCCGAAGGGGAGGCCAGGGGTGCCGAACGGGGCAACCGAACCGGCCCCCAGAGATTCGGGGGGTAAAGGGTGACTGGCGAAGACGCAGGCAATCTGGGGGGCGTTCCCGGTGAGGACGCCGGCCAAGAGAGGTCTCGGCGGATCCGGGTCCTGCTGGTCGACGACCATCCACTTTTTCGTGCCGGAGTCCGGCAACGGCTCCTGGAGCAGGACCCCGACCTTGAGGTCGTCGGGGAGGCTGCGGACTCCCTGCAGGCGCAGGAGATGGTGGCCCTTCTATCCCCCGATGTGGTGCTCATGGACATTGCGATGGGAGACGAGAACGGCATCGAGGCCACCCGCGCCATCAAACGGCAGGCTCCGGCCGTGGCCGTCATCATCCTGAGCCTGTACGACGACTTGCAGTACATCGAGGCCGCCGTCGAGGCAGGGGCCGCCGGCTACTTCCTCAAGACCGTTCAGGGTCCCGATCTGGCGGCGGCGGTGCGAGGCGCCCACCTGGGCGACACGGTGATGAGTCCCGAGGTCGCCAGCCGGGTCTTCCGCCGGCTGCTGCCCCGGTTGGAGCCTGCAGACCAACCGGAGCCAAGTCAGCCGCTCACCGAGCGGGAGTCCGAAGTCTTGGCATTTGTCGCACGTGGCGCGGCGAACCGGGAGATCGCCAGGTCCATGGCGATCAGCGTGCGCACCGTTGAAGCCCACCTGCGAAGTATTTTCACCAAGCTCCAGGTGGGGTCCAGGACCGAGGCAGTGGTTGTCGCCGTCAAAGCGGGTCTGCTGCGCCTGGACGAGGTCGAGCTCTGATGACTCACGTGACTCGCTTCTGGCCGACCTTCCGGGAGCACCTCTTCGATCGACGCTTCTGGATGGTGCAGGCGCTCGTCCTTACCTTCGATGCGATACACGTGGCCATCCATACAGTGGGCACGATGCAAGGTTTGGGCGACCTCTACCTGGTGCCCGTATCCCTGTTCATCTTCCCGATCCTGTATGCGGCCTTTACCTTCGGTTTCGAAGGCGCCCTGGCGACCGGGCTGTGGTGCACGGCGCTGACTACTCCCGCGCTGATCAACTTTCATACCGGGGGGGAACGCGTCGAGATCGTTCTGCAGTTCGGCTTCCTGGTGACGCTCGGCGTCATCGTCGCGATACGCCTCGACCGGGAGAGGCACTCGAAGCTGGCAGCCGAGGATGCCAACCGGCAGCTGGCAGAGAGCCAGGCCTCGCTGGAGAACTTCATCGGGCTGGGCCTGCGGGCCCAGGAGAAAGAGCGGTTCCGGCTCTCCCGCGAGCTGCACGATGGGACCGTGCAAGAGCTCCTGGTCGCGAAGACAGCACTCGAACACGTCCTTGGAACACAGGGTGAGCACGCTCGGCTCGAGGTTGTCGACGCAGCGCTGCAACGATCCATCGACGATATCCGGCGCCTGGCCCGCGCCCTGCGCCCGTCCGTGCTGGACGACCTCGGGCTGGTGCCGGCGTTGGACTCGCTGATCTCTGACCTGGCCGGGCGCACCGAGATCCAGGTAACCCTGGAGGAAGAGGGCGCTCGTCTGCTGCTGAACACGGAGCAGGAGCTGGTCATCTTCCGGGTCGCCCAGGAAGCGCTGCACAACATCGAGCGCCACGCGCAGGCGAGTAAGGCCGTGGTTCGTCTCGTCAGCCAGCCTGGTCGGCTGTGCCTCGAGGTGTCCGATGACGGCTGCGGATTCGACCCCGTACACCTACTGCAAGACCGCCTGGGTCTGACCGGGATGAAGGAACGCGCGATATTGATCGGGGCCAAGCTTGATATCGACAGCCATCCCGGCTCGACGTGCATCAGACTCGACCTGACAACCACCACGAGCCCGATGGTCACTGGCAGTCCGCGGGATTCGCCGCCGCTAAAGGCCCTCGCGAATAGCTAGAAGGGAGCCGGCGAAAGGTTCAGGGGTGGTCACGGTGTT
>JBDTWH010000057.1:0-6739 GCA_040006795.1 Actinomycetota bacterium
TCGACGGGTTCTACAACGAGATCCACCCCAAGCTGCGCCCGGTCGAGACCGTCGTGGCCGGAGTGATGATCGCCGGCGCCTGCCAGAGTCCGAAGACCTTGTCGGAGAGTGTCGCGTCCGGCCTGGCCGCAGTCACCCAAAGTGCGGGGATCCTCCTGAAGGGATTCGCCGAGCTCGACCCGCTCGTGGCGACGGTGGACACGGCGGCCTGCACGGGATGCACCGAGAAATGCCTTGCCAGCTGCCCGTACGACGCCATCACCGCGGTTGATGCCGATGGGCGCACGGTGGCAGAGATCAGTGCGGCCGTCTGCAAGGGATGCGGAGGGTGCGTCCCGGTCTGCCCGGAGAACGCGATTGACCTGCTCGGATACACCGACGCCCAGATGCGGGCCTCGATCGACAGCCTGGCGAAGGAGCCGGTCTCATGACTACCACGTTGAGGGAGCCCCGCGAGATCATTCGCGAGGAGCCGATGATGCACAGCCCGATCCTCTGGGCCCTGAGGGCGGGACCGCTCACCGTTCCCGAGATTGCCGAGCACATCGGCCATCCGGCCAACGAGGTGCTCTTCTGGGTCATGGGGATGCGTCGCTACGGCCACGTCGTCGAGGTCGAGGACCCGACCGACGAGGGCTACTTCCGCTACGCAAGCGTCCACCAGGAGGCGACCTCATGACCACCATTATCGATACCGAGCTCCTGTCCGATCTGAAGCGTTTCGGGGCGGCCGACGTCTCTGCCTGCTTCAGCTGCGGCACCTGTACCGCGATCTGTCCGCTGGTGGACAACGACAGCACGTTCCCCCGCCGCATCATCAGGTACGCCCAGGTGGGCATGCGGGATGAGCTGCTCTCGAGCAAGGAGCTGTGGACCTGCTACCAGTGCGGTCTGTGCTCCGACAGCTGCCCGACCGAGGCCGATCCCAGTGAGTTCATGGCGGCCGCCCGGCGGTACGCCATCGCGAGCTACGAGCCGACCGGACTCGCCAGGATCCTGTACACCCGACCAGTCATCGGCTCGCTCATCGCGACGGTGCTGGCGGCGTTCTTCGCGGTCTTCATGTACGCCTCGCACGGCCCGCAGGACGGGGCGTCGCTCGCGCTCTTCACGTTCATCCCCGAGGGGCTGATCCACTGGACCGGCGTCGCAGTGATGGGTGTGCTGGCGCTGGCCGGGGTCTTCGGTGTCACCTCGATGGCACGACGGGTCGCGCGAAGTGAAGGGGTCAGCCTCCCGACGATGTTCGGCGGTCGGGCCCACCTGTCCAGAACCGGTAAGGCCCTGTGGGCGTCGCTCGGGGTGGAGTCCCTAGGGCAGCGCCGGTATCGCGAGGACTGCAAGGACGACAACCCGATCGAGCCCTTGTACCGCAGGCGCTGGCTGATCCATGCGCTGACGATCTGGGGTTTCCTCGGCCTGTTCAGCGCGACAGTCCTCGACTGGGGCCTCGCCCTTTTCGGGGTCAAGGAAACCGGGACCGCCATCCCGCTCTGGTACCCCTCCCGCCTGATCGGCACGCTCGCCGGGCTTGCCCTGGTGTATGGCGTGAGCATGTTCATGGTCAACCGGGTGCGCCAGGTCAACCGCGCGGCTCAGTTCACCACCGCGTCGGACTGGCTCCTGCTTGTGCTCCTGTGGATCACCGGCGCAACCGGGTTCTTCATCGAGATCGCGCTCTACCTTCCGAATGCGCCTGCCTGGGGCTACTGGGTCTTCCTGTTCCACGTCGCCGTGGCCATGGAGCTCATGCTCCTGCTGCCATTCACCAAGTTCGCCCACGCGATGTACCGGCCGGTGGCCTTGTTCTTCTACGCCTTGGCCGCAGACAAGTCGAAGCAGACGGTCTGACCGGATCCGCCGCCTTCTTGACATGACGACGTCCACCGCGGGCAACCCAGCCCGTTGTGGACGTCGTCATCTGGCATTCAAGGTCGGGCAGCCATCACAAGGGCCTCCGCCGCCACCTCCACCAACCCGTTACCCCTGTTCGTGACGCGGGGGTCGGGCGTGCTCAGGGGTTCAGGTCCGTCAGCTCCGGCTCCACGGGAACCGCGGCGCCGGCCGCTCGATCGGGCTGCAGGTGCATCGCTGGGTCGGGGCGACCCTGGACATGACGGAGTCCACGTGCTGGCCGCATCCGCTCCAGGTGGTCTTTCCGCAGCGGCCGCAACGGGCGGGACTACACATGTGGTGCTCCTCTGGTTGGCTCTGAGCTACTGGTTGACGGTGAAGTGCTAGAGACCCAGGTGGGCATGCCCGGGTACGCGGGGTGCGCGCTTCCGGCAGGCACATGGCCTACCTGGAGTCGCTGGTGCCTTCCGCCGAAGACCGGTCTCCTGCTGGTTTGCTCACGGTTGAGACCTGAGAGTCACGGGCGCCCATACAGCCCCGGAGAGCCACGGACAGGCTTGCGCCCTTGGCCATCAGCCTTGCGGCCTGCTGGTAGCAGCGGGTTTGCGTGAGCGGGAAGCCTGTATCCATTCGAATCCTCCTGGCGGGTTCTCTCGTTCGGTGCGGGTGCGGGAGATGCTGATCGTGGCGGCTGCCGGGTCAGGACGCTGCCGCAGTCGCTTTGGACCCGGCGATCTGGGCCTGGATGTCCTGCTCGGCCATGCTGAATAATACCTCCGGGGGTATTAACCCACAAGAGGCGAGAGGGACTAAGGTCCTTGGCAAGTTATACCCATAGGGGTATAACTTTGGGTGGACCGATCAGAGCACATGTAGCCGCGCTCGCCAACGGCGGCGACGTAGGTGCCGTCCGTTGAGGAGCCAGCAATGAGCAGCGAAGTCGTGATCAACAAGAGTCGGCGGACGGATGCCCTGCCGGCGTGGACGTCAGTGCTGGCGGTGGTGGCCCATCCCGATGACGAGTCATTCGGCCTCGGCGCCCTCCTTGACGCTTTCACCCGCTCGGGCTCCGGGGTCGAGGTTCTCTGCCTGACCCATGGCGAGGCGTCGACGCTGCACGGAGCCCCGGGAGACCTCGCCTCGCTGCGGGGTGTTGAGCTGGGCGCAGCTGCAGCGCTGCTCGGCGTTACCAGGGCCATCCTGAAGGACCATCCCGACGGGGGCCTTCTCGACCTGCCGGACGGGATGCTGGCCGCCGAAGTGGTCGCCGCCGCCGAGTCCTGTCGTGCGGACGGGATGCTGGTCTTCGACTCCGCGGGGGTGACCGGTCACCCCGATCACATGGCCGCCACCGCAGCGGCACTTCTGGCCGCCGAGATGCTCAACCTGCCCTTGCTGGGCTGGACCCTGCCCGAGACCGTGGCCGCACAGCTGAACCAGGAGCTCGGCGCCAGCTTCATCGGCCACCCGGGCCAGGACATCGACCTGGGGGTGAGCGTCGACCGTACTCGCCAGCGCGAGGCCAGCCTCGCCCACAAGAGCCAGGCACTGCCCAGCAGCGTCCTGTGGCGTCGGCTGGAGCTGCTCGGCGACTTCGAAAGCCTCCGGTGGCTGCATGGGTCCCTCGGCGTTACGGTCACATCATGACTGCCACAGCTCACACCACACCGGTCGACACCACACCGGTCGACCCCGCTGACGTGCTACCAATGCGGGTCGAGCACCGCGGTGGCGACAAGTTCGATATCAACGTTCGCGGCCATATCGTCCGCGTCGACCAGCCGATCAAAGACCGGGGCGAGGACACTGCGCCCACCCCGACCGAGCTGTTCATCGCGAGCCTCGCTTCGTGCGTGGCCTTCTACGCTCGCCGCTACCTCGCCCGGCATGACCTGCCTACTGAGGGCCTGGCTGTCGAAGCGACCTTCGACATGGGCTCCAAACCGGCCCGAGTCGCCGGGATAGACCTGCGCCTCATCGTCCCCGAAGGCGTACCGGCCGACCGCCTGGACGCCTTGCTGGCCGTGGCCAGCCACTGCACCGTGCACAACACACTGTCCTCTGAGCCCGAGGTCTCGATCACTCTGGCGGATGTCCCTGCGGGCTGACCCGGGCGGTGATGGTGGGGGTGGGGTCGGGGAGATGCGCTTGCTGGAATGAGCCGGCCATGCCTGGCGTTGGGATGGTAGATACCCCGGTGGGTATCGAGAACCGACCGAACCGATCGAGCTGAGAGGTCTGCAACCGATGTTCCGTATTCTTCCGATCGAGACCCCTACCCTGGGTGACCGCAGCTATCTGGTTCATGATGGCGAGGTTGCGCTGGTGGTCGACCCGCAGCGCGACATTGACCGGGTGCTTGCGCTCGCTGATGGGGCGGGTGTGCGGATCACCCACGTCTTCGAGACCCACATCCACAACGACTACGTCACCGGGGGGCTGGCGCTGGCGAAGGCGACCGGCGCGGCGTACCACGTCAACGGGGCCGACGAGGTCGCCTACGAGCGGGTCCCGGTTGGTGATGGTGACGTCATCGATGTCAGTGAAGTCCTGCGGATCCGGGTCATCGCGACACCGGGGCACACCTACACGCATCTGTCCTACTCCCTTGAGTCCGGAGCCGAGCACGTCGGCGTCTTTTCCGGCGGGTCGTTGTTGTTCGGCTCCACCGGGCGCCCCGACCTGCTCGGGCCTGACCACACCCACGCCCTGGTCCATCATCAGTTTGCCTCGGCGCACCGGCTGGCCGCGGAGCTGCCGGACCAGGCGCAGGTACTGCCCACCCACGGGTTCGGCAGCTTCTGCGCGGCCACGAGCTCCGAGGGGACCTCGTCCACGATCGGCCGCGAGCGGCGCACCAACCCGGCTCTGACCAAGGCCGAGGACGACTACGTGGCCGACCTGCTCGCCGGTCTGGATGCCTGGCCGGCGTACTACGCCCAGATGGGTCCGGCCAACTCGGCGGGTCCGGGTGCGGCCGACCTGAGCGCTCCTGAGCCGGCCGACGCCGCAGCGCTGCGAGGCCGGATCGAGGCCGGTGAATGGGTTGTGGACCTGCGTACCCGGACCGCCTTCGCGGCCGGCTTCGTGCCGGGCACGTTCAACTTCGGCCTCGATGGCCAGTTCGCGACCTATCTGGGCTGGCTCATCCCGTGGGGCACGCCCGTGACGTTGCTGGGGGAGAGCACCGAGCAGGTAGCCGAGGCCCAGCGTGAGCTGGTCCGGATCGGCATCGACCGACCCGCCGCAGCGGCCACCGGGACCCCGGAGGCGTGGACCGATCGTCCCCTTGACAGCTTTGAGCTGGCCACCTTCGCCGACCTGGCCCAGGTCCGCCACCACCGCCCGGTTGCCATCATTGACGTCCGGCGAGCGGGGGAGTGGGCCGAGTCCCACATCGCCGACGCGATACACATCCCGGTCCACGATCTGCTCAGCCGCATCGCCGAGGTACCGAACACGGAGATATGGGTGCACTGCGCCGCCGGATACCGGGCCAGCGCCGCCGCCTCCATCCTCACCGCCCGGGGCGCCCGGGTTGTCGTGGTGAACGACAGCTACGCCGAACAGGCCGCCGCCTCCGGACTGCCACTGATCAGCGCTCCGCCGGACGGAGATGAGGCAGTGGCATGAGCCTTCGCGACAGTCTGTCCCGGTCTGCTCGCTGAGGGTGAGCGCCGAGGATACTCATCTCGCCCGTCACGGCAGCAGTCATTTTCCACGGGCCGCGCCACCAATCCGAGCCACCCCGGGTACAACCGATCGACAGAGAAGAGGAACAGATGCTCGCCCTGGCCCTGCCTATCGGTCTGCTCATCGGGCTGAGCCTTGGCGCGCTCGGCGGCGGGGGCTCGATCCTCACCGTCCCCGCGCTGGTCTACCTGCTCGGTCAGGACCCCGCCACCGCCACGACAGGGTCCCTGCTCATCGTGGGTATCACCGCGCTGGCAGGAATGACAGCCCACCACCGGGCGGGCCGGGTGCGCGTCGAGCCGGGAGTGGTCTTCGGAGTGCTCGGGATCGCCGGGGCCTATGTCGGGTCGCGGCTGTCCGCGAGGGTCGCGCCGGCGGTCCTGCTGGCCGCGTTCTCAGTCCTGATGCTCGTGGTGGCCGCGATGATGGTGCTGCGCCGTCGCGCCCAGCTGCGGGCCGCGGCTGCCGGGGAGGTTGAGATCACCGAACCGAACGGTCCGGTCCTTCAGCTGCGGCCGAGGCTCGTCTGCGACTGTCCACGGGTCGTGAAAGTTGTCGTGGCGGCGTCGGCCGTCGGGCTGCTGACCGGGTTCTTCGGTGTGGGCGGCGGGTTTGTCGTCGTCCCGGCGCTCGTCCTCGCGCTGGGGTTCCCGATGCCGGTGGCCGTGGGTACCTCCCTGCTGGTGATCGCGATCAACAGCACCTCGGCCCTGCTGTCGCGGATGGGGCATGGCGTCCACCTGGACTGGCTGCTGATCGGTGCCTTCACCGTCGCCGCGATCGCTGGCAGCCTCCTCGGCGGACGGCTCGCCACACGGGTGCGCCCCCAGAGACTTACTGCGGCCTTCACCCTGCTGCTGGTGGTGGTGGCGCTCTACACCGCCGTGCGCAGCTTCCCTCAGCTGGTGTGAAGGAGCTCCCGCCGCCGTCTTCGTCGCGGCTTCCTCCAGAGTTCGATCGGGGTCGAAGTCTTCGACGACACACCTTCACATCTGGATGCCCGTCTGGTCCCCAACCGCGCGCTGGACCGGAGCATATGTGAGTTGAATCTCTCAGTCTCAGGCGGTTGATACCCTCAGGGGTATCGTCTGTCTTACAGGCCCATTCGTGGTGCTCTGACCTGGCAATGGAGCCGGGATACAAGGAGGTCAACTACTTCATGAGTATCGACACAGCCGACGCGGTTCTTCGC
>JBDTWH010000058.1:0-17512 GCA_040006795.1 Actinomycetota bacterium
GGCATCCCCGAGTTCCGGCTGCCCAAGGCGATCGTGGCGCGGGAGTGCGACTACGTCCAGTCCCTGGGCGTGGAGATCAAGGTGGACTACGTCATCGGGCGCACCCTGACGGTTGACCAGATGCTTGCCGGCGGCGATGAGGCCATCTTCTTGGCCAACGGTGCCGGGCTACCCTCATTCATGGACATCCCGGGCGAGAACCTGAACGGCGTCTACTCCGCCAACGAGTTTCTTACCCGGTCGAACCTGATGAAGGCCTACCGCTTCCCCGAGTACGACACCCCCATCGCCGTGGGCAAGAGGGTCGCGGTGATCGGCGGCGGGAACGTGGCGATGGACTCTGCGCGTACCGCCCTGAGGCTGGGCGCCGAAGTGCACCTGATCTACCGCCGCACTCGCGACGAGATGCCGGCACGGGGTGAGGAGATAGAGCACGCCGAGGAGGAGGGCATCGTCTTCGACCTGTTGGCCAACCCGAAGCAGATCATCGGTGATGCTGATGGCTGGGTCAAGGAGATCGAGGTCATCGACATGGAGCTTGGTGAGCCAGACTCCAGCGGACGTCGGCGGCCCGTGCCCATCGAGGGCTCCGAGCGACGCATCCCAGTGGACGTGGTCATCGTCTCGGTCGGTACCAACGCCAACCCGCTCCTGACGAAGAGCACCACCGGACTTGAGCTCACCAAGTGGGGCAATATCGTCGCCGACGAGCACACCCTGGCAACGAGCAAGGAAGGCGTGTTCGCGGGCGGGGACATCGTCACCGGAGCCGCCACGGTAATCCTCGCGATGGGCGCCGGAAAGACCGGCGCGCGCTCCATCGACCGTTACCTGCAGGGCAAGCCTCTGCTGACAGCGGAAGAGAAGGAAGCGATCGCAGGGCCTCAGTCCCTCGTAGCAACGTTGTGACGCAGGCTCGTCGCTTCGAGACGAGGGCATTTCCTGCTCGGTGACGGCGAGCTGGACCCCGCACGCGGCATACCGAGCATGACGCCGCGCGCATACCACTGATGAGGCGGTAGTCTCACCAGGATTAGAGTGCCGCCAGCACCTTCTCCGCGAGGCTGCATCATCAGAAGGGTTCGGGACCGTGCCTTCCAGCGCATCACCACGAGCACATGGTTTGGCTCGCCCGGTCCGTACCTGGTCGATGGCGGGTTCGACATGACCGGTGCTGTGACCAATGTCCCCCCAGGCTTTGCGGCGAACGCTCAGATGGTGATCGACAACGGGCATAGCGACAAGCTGGTCAAGGTCCGGGGCGCTCTGTCGGACGCCATCATCAACAGCGCGTACTTCTGGCAGATGGCCACGGATGAGCTGGGAGTCATCCAGATCTTCAACGTGGGCGCTGAGCGGATGCTGGGTTATGACGCGCTCGACGTGGTGGACCGGATCACCCCTGCGGACATCTCTGACCCGCAGGAGCTCATCAGCCGGGCACAGGCGCTCAGCGCGGAGCTGGACACTCCCATCGCACCGGGTTTCGAGGCCCTCGTGTTCAAGGCCAAACGCGGTATCGAGGACATCTACGAGCTGACCTACGTTCGCAAGGACGGCAGCCGCTTCCCCGCCATCGTCTCGGTCACAGCCCTCCGCAATGCCGAGGGGGTGATCATCGGCTACTTGCTGATCGGCACCGACAACACCGCCGGCAAGGAGGTCGAGGCAGCGCAGACCCTGCTGGATCAGCAGCTGCGGGACCAGCAGTTCTATACCCGTTCGCTGATCGAGTCGAATGTCGATGCACTGATGACCACAGATCCCCAGGGCATCATCACGGACGTCAACCAGCAGATGATCGCCCTGACCGGGCGCGTCCGCGCTGAGCTGATCGGTGCCCCGTGGAGGAACTTCTTCACCGACCCCGCCCGGGCGGACGCGGCCATCGCGCGCGTCCTCGCGGAGGACAAGGTCAGCGACTACGAGCTCACCGTCTGTGCGCGCGGTGGCACCGAGACCTTCGTGTCGTACAACGCCACAGCGATCCATGATCGGGACGGCAAGCTGCAGGGCGTGTTCGCGGCTGCACGCGACGTGACCGAGCGCCGGCACATCGAGCGCACCCTGCAACAGAAGAACGTCGAGCTGGAGCATGCGAGCCGGATGAAGTCGGAGTTCCTGGGGACGATGTCGCATGAGCTCCGCACCCCGCTGAACTCGGTGATCGGGTTCTCCGAGGCACTCAAGGACGGACTTGTGGGCGAGCTGACCGAAAGCCAGAGGGAGTACATCGGGGACATCTTCACCAGCGGTCAGCACCTCCTCTCGCTGATCAACGACATCCTGGACCTTTCGAAGGTCGAAGCCGGGATGATGAACCTCCAGATCGAGGCGGTGGACGTGGACAAGCTCTTGACCAACGCCTTGTCCATCGTGCGGGAGACGGCGGCCGAGCGGCACATCGGTCTTGATCTCGAGCTGGACACGAATCTGGGTGTCACTCATCTGGATATGCGCAAGACCAAGCAGATCGTCTACAACCTGCTGTCGAACGCTGTGAAGTTCAGCAGTCGGGGCGGACTCGTCTCGCTGCGTGCCCGGCACGTCCAGCGAAGTTCGGTCGGCACTCTGGAGGGCGCATGGCCCGTGCGCAGGTTCGCGCTGGCAGACAACGAGTTCACCGAGTTCCTCGAGATCCGGGTCACCGATGGCGGCATCGGCATCTCCGAGGAGAACATGGCCAAGCTCTTCCAGGCGTTCACGCAGATCGACAGCAGCCTTGCGCGCAGGTTCGAGGGAACTGGGCTCGGGCTTGCGATGGTCAAGCAGATGACGGAGCTGCTGGGCGGGACTGTGGCCGTGGCCAGCGCGGAGGGAGAAGGAGCCTGCTTCGCCGCCTGGGTCCCGCTGCGAAGATCCGCACACCCCGCCACCGCTGAGCACAGGAACGTCTGGGGAGAGTCGGCGGCGGCCTCTGACGGCCGCGAACGAGTCGCGCTCGTGATCGAGGACGACGACGAAGCCGCGCTCTTGATGCGTGTCATTCTCGAAGCCGAGGGCTTTGCCGTTTTGCGCGCCTCCACTGCCGAGGAGTCGTTCTCGTTGGCGGCACAATCAGACCTTGAGCTCATCACGCTGAACACGGAGCTACCGGGGATTGACGGCTCGCAGCTCCTCGGTGGTATTCGTGAGGACCCCACGCTGGCCACGGTCCCGGTCGTCCTCATCCCGGCACAGGCCGGCGGCCAACTGGCGCTCACAGACAGCGCGGCAGCCGTCCTTCAGAAGCCGATCAGCCGGGCCGCGCTGACGCAGGCGCTGACGACCTTGGGACTCCACGACGCGCTTGACCTGACACGCACTGTGCTGGTCGTCGACGACGACCCGATGTCGGTGGAGCTGATCGCCACCTACCTGCCGCCACCGGTCTATGTGACGGTACGCGCCTACAGCGGGCAAGAGGCCATCCGCCTGGCGCATCGGCTCCAGCCTGACCTCATCCTGCTCGACCTGATGATGCCGCACGTGACCGGGTTCGACGTGGTCCAGGAGCTGCAGGATGACCCCAGGACGGCAGGCATCCCGATCCTGGTCGTCACCGCCAGAGACATCTCTTCGCTGGACCGTCAGGTTCTCAACGCTGATCCGGGCCAGGTCGTCCGCATCATCGAGAAGGCCGGTCTCAACCGCACCGACTTCATGGCTGAGGTCCGGCGTGCTCTGCATCAAGACTAGAAGGAGCCGCAGGTGGCCATGATATTGGTGGTCGAGGACAACCCGGCCAACATGAAGCTGACCTCGCTGCTCCTGCGAAGCGCCGGTCACCGCGTGTTGAGCGCCGTCGACGCTGAAACCGCGTTGAGGCTGGCGCGCGGCGAGCATCCCGACCTGATACTCATGGACATTCAGCTGCCCGGCATGGACGGTTTGACGGCGACGACCATTCTCAAGCAGGACCCTGGTACGGCCTCCATCCCGGTCATCGCCCTGAGCGCACTGGCGATGAAGGCAGATCAGGAGCGGAGCCAGACTGCCGGTTGTGACGCCTACATCGTCAAGCCACTGCGGTACAAGGCGCTCTATGCACTCTTGGAACGCCTCCTGAAGGAACCACCCGAACCCACCATGCGGCCAACAGCGTCAGGTCCGGGTCAGACATGAGCGTCAGTCCACCATCAGCCGGAGAGGTGAAGTGAAGAGATGATTGTGTGCACGCCAGTGACGAAAGAGGGAATGATCGACCCCCGATGGGGCCGCGCCGACTGGGTGGCGGTGGCCGACGTCGTCGGCGGTGAGATCGTCAGCTGGCGAGAGGTGGAGGTCTCCTGGAGCCGGTTGCACGACGAGGGAACGCCTGGATCGCACCATGCCCGCGTGGTCACCTTCCTGCGCGAGCACCAGGTCGAGGCCGTGGTCGCCAACCACATGGGGGACGGGATGGTGCGGACGCTGGACACCATGGGTCTGCCAGTGCACCTTGGCGCGGCAGGTGACGCCCGGGCAGCCGTGCTTGCTGGGACGTCGGAGGGCTGAGTCGAGGTCGGCGACCATACGACCCCGGCTCTGTCTGTTCAGGACGGGGCTTCAGTGACCGGGTCTGCAGCTCACCGCTGATCAGGAGCGCAGGTCGAACCAGCCGACCTTTATCTCGCCAAGCATCTCGCGCAGCAGTGGCAGGCTGATGCCGACGACATTATGGTGGTCACCCTCGATACCCGACACGAACGGGCCGCCCAGCCCGTCGATCGTGAAGGCGCCGGCGACCTGCAGCGGCTCACCGCTTGCGACGTAGGCCAAGATCTCGTCGTCGCTGACCTTCGCGAAATGGACGATCGTCGAAGCTACGGCACCCATTGTCGCGCCTGTGCCACCGTCCTCGGCGTCCCTGTCGTCGATCAGCCAGTGGGCAGTGTGCAGCACCCCCGTCCGGCCTCGCATCAGCTTCCAACGGGACACGGCCTCCGCCTCATCGGCCGGTTTCCCGTGAACCTCACCGTCGAGCTCGAGCACTGAGTCGCAGCCGAGGACGACCGCGCCCGCGGGGGCATCCTCGGGACAGCCGTCATCAGCACCGAGGCGCGCAGCGACGGCCTCACACTTGGCGCGGGCGAGAACGAGCGCAACATCTTCGGGAGCAAGGTCGCCATATCGTAAGAGGGCCTCGGCCACGATTGAGCCCTCGTCCACATCGCTCACCAGCACGTATGGAGTCACTCCCGCCCGCTGCAACGTCTCCAGACGAGCAGGTGAGGCGGAGCCGAGAACGAGGGGCACGCGGGCTGAGACCATGCGGGCAGGCTATCCGAGACAGAGACGCCCGGGAGCAGCACCGCCGGGTTCGCGCCTCAGAATCCCAGGACAGCTTCGTGCAGCGTGTCGAGGCCCACCCCGCCGATGTCGAGGGCTCGGCGGTGAAAGGCCCTGATGTCGAAGGCATCACCCTCGCGGGACCTGACCTCGTCCCGCAGCTGGAGCCAGAGACGCTCCCCGATCTTGTAGGCGGGGGCCTGCCCCGGCCAGCCGAGGTAGCGGTCAAGCTCGAAGCGAAGGATGTCCTCGGCCATATTGGCGTGCGCCCGCAGGAACTGCCATGCCTTGTCGTAGGTCCACTGGCCACCGCCGACCTCGGCAGGAGCAGTGAACCCGCAGTGGACCCCGATGTCCAGCACCACCCGCGCGGCGCGGAGCGACTGACCGTCGAGCATGCCCATGCGGTTGCCCGGGTCGTCGAGGTAGCCGAGCTCGGCCATCAGCCGCTCAGCGTAGAGCGCCCAGCCCTCGCCGTGACCGGAGGTCCAGGCGTCCATCCGGCGCCAGCGGTTGAGGAGCTCGGAGCGGAAGACGGTCTGGGCAACCTGAAGATGATGTCCCGGGACCCCTTCGTGATAGACGGTCGTCAGCTCGCGCCACGTGCCGAACTCGGTGACGCCCCGGGGCACTGACCACCACATGCGACCCGGGCGGCTGAAGTCCTCGGACGGCCCCGTGTAGTAGATCCCGCCGGTCTGGGTCGGTGCGATCAGGCACTCGATGGTGCGCACCGGCCCCGGGATGTCGAAGTGGGTCCCCGCGAGGTTGCGGATCACCTCGTCGGCTTTGCCCTGCATCCACGTCTTGAGCTCATCCGTGCCGTGCAGCTGGTAGCTCGGGTCGGCGTCGAGCGTCGCGATGGCCTCCTGGATGCTCGCGCCGGGAGCGATCTGTTCCGCCACGTCCGCCATGTCGGCTGTGATGCGTGCCAGCTCCTGCTGTCCCCACTGGTAGGTCTCCTCGAGGTCGACCGTGGCACCGAGGAAGAAGCGGGACAGAATCTGGTATCGGTCGCGCCCGCAGGCATCAGCCTCTGGTGCCAGGGGGAGCAGCTCGCTGCGGAGGAACTCACCCATCCGGGAGTAGGCGGCTGCAGCCAGTCCGACTGCGCTCCGCAGGCCGTCCTGGCCGGAGTCGGCTGAACCGGAGCTCAGCGGAACTGCACCGGGAAGACGCGAGCTGAGCAGGTTGGCGAAATACCCATCCTCGGCAGTCAGCTCCACACACTGGACAGCACAGGCCTCGACCTGTCGCTTCGGGCTCACCATGCCCATCATGGCGGCGCCGCGCAGGGACTCGACGTAGCTGTCGAGCGCAGCCGGAACCTTCGTCATCCGGACCGCGATGGTCGCCCAGTGCGCATCCGTGTCGGTCGGCATCAGGTCGAATACGTCGCGGATCGCCTGCAGCGGGGACGCAAGAACATTGAGCGACATCTGGTCGAGTCCCGCGGCGTAGGTCTCCTCGGCCAGGCCGAGTCGTTCCTTCATCGCGGCGAGAGTCACCTGGTCTATGTCATCCACCGACGTGGCGTGCGCCAGCTCATCGAGGGTGTGGGCGCGCAGTGCGGACTGGGCGGCATAACCGGACGGCGAGAAGTCGTCGAGGTCCTCGTCGCGGCCTGCCATTCCCAGATAGGTCGCAGTGATGGGACTCAGCTCGACGAGCGCGTCCAGGTAGTCGTTGGCGATCTGGTCGACGACGGTGGTGGGGCGCGCTAGCCGCGCATGAGCGTCAGTGGTCACTCGTGGAACGTACCTCAGCCGGAAGTGTGCAGGGGACCCGACGGGCGATTTGACCGGTATCGCGGAAAAGCGGACGCCCGCCAGCCCCCAGGCCCGTGGGGATGTGTGGTCCTGACCATTCGCGCGGGCGAGCTCCAGCGTGATCGCGGGTATGACCTGCTTCCCGAGGAAGGGTGGTCACTCCGACCAGGGCTCACCGGGGCGTCGCCGCCGCCGGCGCTGGCGAGCACGGCAACGACGGCGATGAGCGCGGAGAGCTCCTCCGCTGAGGCGTTGCCGCGGACCAGCCGAACAGGAATGTCTGCGGCTCGCAGCACCAGGGCGTCCGGCTGGTGGCTGCGGTGCCGGTCTCCGGGGGTGCTGTCGACCATGGGATCCTCTCTCACAGCGGTATGTTTCCGTGCTTCTTGGGTGGCAGGGTCTCCCGTTTGTTGCGCAGGGCCTGCAGGCCCCGGATGACCCAGGCGCGGGTGTGCGACGGTGAGATCACCGAGTCGACATAACCGCGTTCGGCGGCGATGTAAGGGTTGGCCAGGGTGTCTTCGTACTCGGTGATGAACTGCTGCCTGGCAGCCTCGACGTCGCCGCCTTTTGCGAGGACCTGTGCGATCTCCTTGCGGTAGAGGATGTTGACCGCGCCCTGTGCGCCCATGACCGCGATCTGAGCTGTGGGCCAGGCGAGGTTCATGTCGGCGCCGAGGTGCTTGGAACCCATGACGTCGTAGGCGCCGCCATAGGCCTTGCGGGTGATCACCGTCACCAGCGGGACAGTGGCCTCGGCATAGGCGTAGAGGAGCTTGGCGCCGCGCCGGATGATGCCGTTCCACTCCTGATCGGTGCCGGGCAGAAAGCCCGGGACGTCCACGAAGGTCAGCACGGGGACGTTGAAGGCATCGCAGGTCCGCACGAAGCGGGCGGCCTTCTCGGAGGCGTCGATGTCCAGGCAGCCGGCAAGCTGCATGGGCTGGTTGGCGACGACACCGACGGAGCGGCCCTCGACCCTGCCGAAACCGCAGATGATGTTCTGGGCGAACAGGGCATGGACCTCGAGAAAGTCCGGTGAGCCGTCGTCGTTGCCGTCAACGATGTGCTCGATAACGGTGTGCATGTCGTACGGCTGGTTGGCAGAGTCCGGGATGAAGGTGTCCAGGAAGGAGTCGTCGGCCATCTGCGCGGCCGAACCG
This sequence comes from Actinomycetota bacterium, assembly GCA_040006795.1. GTDB lineage: Bacteria > Actinomycetota > Actinomycetes > Actinomycetales > Dermatophilaceae > UBA4719. Next base: position 8,183 of record JBDTWH010000058.1, read on the forward strand.
TCGGCGTCCCAGTCGAAGGACGGGGCATCCTCGAGGTTGTTGGACGGCAGGTATGAGAGCAGTGCCTTGACATAGTTCATGGCGTCGTCCTCGTCGAGGCCCATGTAGTGCGCCACCCCGGACTTGGAGTTGTGGGTGAGCGCTCCGCCGAGCTCCTCCATGCCGACGTCCTCGCCGGTGACGGTCTTGATCACATCCGGGCCGGTGATGAACATGTGTGAGGTCTGGTCGACCATCACGGTGAAGTCGGTGATCGCGGGCGAGTAGACGGCACCGCCCGCGCACGGGCCCATGACGAGGGAGATCTGCGGGATGACGCCGGAGGAGTGGACATTTCGGCGGAAGATCTCGGCGTAGAGCCCGAGGGCCACCACCCCCTCCTGGATGCGGGCGCCGCCCGAGTCGTTGATCCCGATGACCGGACAGCCGATCTTCATGGCCAGGTCCATGATCTTGACGATCTTCTCGCCGAAGACCTCACCCAAGGACCCCCCGAAGACCGTGAAGTCCTGGGAGAACACGCAGACCTGACGGCCGTCGATCGTGCCGAAGCCGATGATCACCCCGTCGCCGTACGGGCGGTTCTTCTGCTGGCCGAAAGCCATGGACCGGTGGCGGCCGAGCTGGTCGACCTCGATGAACGAGTCCTCGTCCATCAGCGCCTCGACCCGCTCCCGCGCGGTCTTCTTCCCCAGGTCATGCCGCTTCTTGACGGCCTTGGCCGACCCTGCATGGACGGACTCGTCGTTGCGCCGGATCAGGTCAGCGAGCTTGCCCGCCGTGGTGTGGATGTCGGGACCTGACTCCACAGCGTCGTCATTAAGAACTACATCAGCCATGGCGGGGAGCATAGCCTTAGGTTCGTGCAGGTGGCTCTAGATTCTCAGTCAGTGAAAGCGGCATTGATCACGGCGCCAAACCCTTGGCAGATGGTCGATGTCTATGCCTCCATCGACTCAACGAATCTCGAGGCGCTGCGAGACCCCCTTTCGTGGCGAGTTGTCGTGGCCGATTTTCAGAGCGCGGGCCGGGGTCGGCTGGCTCGTCAGTGGCGGGCGCCGCCCCGCACGTCGATCGCGGTGTCCGCGGTGGTGCCGGTGCCGCTGGGCCGCGCCGCGGATCTGGGATGGCTGCCACTGCTGAGCGGTATGGCGATGTGCTCGGCGCTGGCGGACCTCGGCCACGTTGCGGGCCGGCTCAAGTGGCCGAACGACGTCATGGTCCGGGAGCCGGCGGGCGACGCCGCACACGATCGAGCGGTTGGGGGCGCAGGTGAGGACGCGCCGTGGCTCAAGATCTCAGGAGTTCTGTGCGAGATGGCTCCCGGAGGTGACCTGGTGGTGATCGGCGCGGGCGCCAATGTCAGTCAGGATCGCGGCCAGCTTCCGGTGGAGACGGCCACCTCACTGGCCCTGTGCGCAGCGGGGGACGTTCGCCGCGAGGATCTCATACTGCGATATCTCGGGGAGCTGGCCGACCTCCACCGCACCTGGTCGCAAGGGGGGACGGGGCTCGAGACGCTGCGCACTGCCTACCGCTCGCGCTGCCTCACGATCGGGCTGGAGGTGGACCTGCACCAGCCTGGCGGGCGGGTCGTGCGGGGTACCGCGACCGGGGTCGACGACGTGGGTCGGCTGGTGGTTTCCGCCGGCGGTTCCAGCAGGGCCCACGCCGCGGGCGATGTGGTGCACGTGCGCCGCTCGCAGTCTGAGACAGGCGACACGCCATGACCGCAGAGCGGGCCGTCCCCGGGATGCTGCGCGAAAGGCGCGGCTGAGATGCCCCGCGCCGGTCGGCACCGTCCCCGTCCTCAGGGCGAGCTCGCAGGCGGGTCCTCGCCCGTGGCTGACGATGTTGTGGCCCGGCTGCTCGGGCAGCCCGGCTCAATGGTCTCGCGCGAGGTCAGCGCGAGGGCGTCTGTGTCCACACTCAGCGCACGCAAGTTCTGGCATGCACTCGGGTTCCCCAGCGTGGACGAGCAGGACGCGGTCTTCACTGAGGCGGACCTGCTCGCGTTGCAGACCTTGGCTGCCCTGGTGCGTGACGGCGTCTTCGATGAGCCCACGGCCCTGGGGATGACGCGAGCCTTGTCCCGGACGACCGACCGGCTTGCCGTCTGGCAGGTCCGGCTGATGGTCGAAGCCATCGCTGAGCCGCCGCAGGAGGTGCTACCCGGCGCGGTCGTACCCGGTCTGGACGTGACGCGCGGGATGCCGGACCCTGCGACAGCACGAGCGGCTGCGGCGAAGCTGGCCGACATCGCCGACGACCTGGAACCGCTGCTGATCTACGCTTGGCGGCGCCATCTCTCGGCGGCGATCTCACAGATGATGACCGATGCCGAGCCGCCTGACGATCAACCTGGCGCGGGAGTCGCCCGAACAGGTAGCGACACCCCGCCTGCTGACAACGGACGCGACGACGACATGGGCGACGATGAGGTCGACGATGAGGTCGACGATGGCAAATGACCGAGGAGACCAGGACCAATGAGCGGTGAGCCGAACGCACCTACCCCGCCGATGGTGACGATAACCCGGCATGGCCCTGGTGGGCACATCGCCGAGCTGGCGCTGGACCGGCCCGAGGCGATGAATGCCGTCTCGACCCAGATGGCCCTGGAGCTGGGTGCCGCCTGTTCCAGCCTCTCAGCCGACCCGGACCTGCGAGTCGTGCTGATCACGAGCACGAACGCCAGGGCATTCTGTGTCGGCGCCGATCTGAAGGAGCGTCGCTCCTTCAGCGATGCCGACCTGGTCGCACAGCGGCCGGTGGCGCGGGCGGCGTACGGCGGGGTGCTGAACCTTCCGGTTCCGGCCATCGCGGCGGTCGAGGGATTTGCCCTCGGTGGCGGGTTGGAGATCGCTTTGTCCTGCGATCTGATCATCGCGGGATCGGCTGCGGTGGTCGGCCTGCCGGAGGTCTCCGTGGGCGTCATTCCCGGTGGAGGAGGCACACAGCTCCTGACCCGCCGTATCGGCTGGTCCAGGGCGGCCGGGATGATCTTCACCGCGCGCCGGATGTCGGCCGGCGAGGCGGCCGAGCTGGGTGTCGTCGATGAGGTGGTGGCAGCCGGTACGGCCCGGGACCGCGGGCTCGAGCTGGCCACCCAGATTGCTGCCAACTCGCCTGTCGGGCTGCGCCAGGCGAAGCGCGCCATGCGGCTCGGCGGCGACGTCGATCTGGCCACTGGTCTTGAGGTTGAAGATGGCTGCTGGCGGGCAACGGCATTTTCGGGTGACCGTGCGGAGGGGGTCGCGGCTTTTACCCAGAAGCGTTCACCGGTGTGGCCCGGTCGCTGATCTGGACAAAGGTCCTTACGATGTCCACATGACCCGCGTTCTTCTTGCAGAGGATGACCCGGCCATCTCCGAGCCGCTTGCGCGTGCTCTGCGGCGGGAGGGATACGAGGTCGACGTCCGTGCGGACGGACGCGCGGCGCTGGAAGCTGCCAGCAGCAAACCCGACATGGTCGTGCTGGACCTGGGCCTGCCCTACATCGACGGTCTTGAGGTCTGTAGGCGCCTCCGCGCCGAAGGCAGCAACGTTCCGGTTCTGATCCTCACCGCCAGGGTCGACGAGGTTGACCTGGTTGTCGGACTCGATGCCGGCGCCGACGACTATGTCACCAAGCCTTTCCGTCTGGCAGAGCTGCTGGCGCGGGTCCGGGCCCTGCTGCGACGACAGCCCAGCGACGTCGGAAATGCGGTCGTGCGTGTCGACCCGGATGCACGCCGTGCCTTCTTCAACGAGGAAGAGCTTCAGCTGACTGCCAAGGAGTTCGACCTGTTGCGGGTTCTGGTGCGCGAGCAGGGCAAGGTCGTCTCTCGTGAACAGCTGATGCGTGAGATCTGGGAGACCGTGTGGTTCGGGTCAACCAAGACCCTGGACATGCACATCTCGGTGCTGCGCCGAAAGCTGGGCGACGACGCCGCCCAGCCTCGGTTCATCTCGACCGTGCGAGGCGTCGGATTCCGTTTCGAGCGCGCTGAACGAGTCTGACCCGGGGCATGCGCCGCCAGGTCTTGCGGTCGACCTTTGCTGCCGTGCTGCTGTCAGTGCTCATCCTGGGTTTGCCGCTGGCAGCTGCCGGCTGGCTGGCGACGACTGAGGACCTCGCGCGGCTTCAGGGCTGGCTGGGCGGGCCGACGCCACTGTTCCTGAAGCCGCTTCCGCTGGTTGGGATCGTCGTGGGGCTGGCGACGCTTGCCATGCTGGCCGGCGTGCTCGTCGCTTCCCTGGAGGCCCGGAGGTTTGCTGAGCCGATGACCCGGCTGGTCGAGCGGGCCGAACGGCTGGGCGCCGGCGAGTCCCAGTTCCAGCCGCTGGTCACCGGCATCCGCGAGGTCGACCGCGTCTCGGAGGTGCTGGCCAGGAGCGCGCACCAGATGACCCGGTCGCTGGCCGCGGAGCGCGACTTCGCCTCGGACGCGTCGCACCAACTGCGGACCCCGCTGACAGCGTTGCTCATGCGCCTCGAGGAGATCGCGGTAACCGACGACCTGACTGTGGTCCGGGAAGAGGCGAGTATCGCGATCACCCAGGTTGAACGTCTGACCACGGTGGTGGACGACCTGCTCTCACGTACCCGCAGAGGGCACGATGCGAGGCCACCCACCGTCTCTCTGGACTCGGTGATCGCTTCGCTCCAGCGGGAGTGGCAGCCCGCGTTCGAGCAGGCTCACCGCAGTGTTCGGGTTCATGGCCAGCGCGGTCTGTTCGTGCGCGCCACACCGGCGGCGTTGTCCCAGGTGCTGTCCACGCTGCTGGAGAACTCGCTCGCGCACGGTCGGGGAACCGTGGATGTCGAAGCCCGGCGCAGCGGGCCTTCAGTGGTGGTCGAGGTCAGTGACCAGGGTGACGGAGTGCCCGCCGCGATAGCGCCGCACATCTTCGAGCGCTCGGTCAGCACGGCCCAGAGCACCGGCCTGGGGCTGGCTCTTGCCCGTGACCTCGCAGAGGCCAACGGTGGCCGTCTCGAGCTGATCCAGAGGGAGCCGGCGATCTTTGCCCTGTTCCTGTCGGAGTCCGACCCCGGCTAGCCTTTTGCGGGCAGGACGGTCCAGCCCGGCAGGTCAGTCCCGCCCTGTGGAACGGTCCAGCTCTGCGGAGTCGAGCTCTGGGCGCTCTTGCAGATCCTCATCGAGGCCCGCGAACACGAACTTGCGGTACGACCAGAAACGGAAAAGCGTCCCCAGCCCGATGGAGATGATGTTGGTGACGTTGTCGGCGAGCTGGGTGTGCAGGCCCAGGACGTATCTGGAGATGCCCAGGCCGGCGACCGAGATGACCAAGGCGACGACGTTGAACAACAGGTACAACGCGAACTCGTGACTGGCCTGCCGGTTGCGCCGGTGCCGGAAGGTCCACATCCGGTTGCCGACCCAGGCGAACACCGTCGACACGGTCGCCGCGATGATCCGAGCTGTCAGCGGATGGTCGCCAAAGGTCTCGGACAGGTGGGGGCCGAACACGAGAAGGTTGTAGCTGCCCAGGTCGATGACGAACGCCAACGCTCCGACAACGCCGAACTTGAGCATCTCGCGGACGAGGACGTTCAGCGTCCCGCGCGCACGCTCGAGCAGCGCAAGTCCGTTTGTCAGCACACAACGAGCGTAGGCCCTGGAACGGGATGCCGGTGACGTGTTGCCCGGATAGGCTCCTGTGGTGACTGCCCCGCAGCGTGCACCCGGAGGATTCCCCGTCGTCGGCATCATTGGTGGTGGCCAGCTCGCGCGGATGTGTCAGCCCCCGGCCGTGGGTCTGTCGATCACCCTGTCGGTTCTGGCGGAGTCAGCGGACGCTTCGGCCGCTCTGGTCATTCCCTCGTCCCCCGTTGGCGACTCCGCTGACATCGAGGCCGTACGCGCCTTTGCCAGGGAGTGCGACGTGGTCACGTTCGACCATGAGCAGGTGCCTGCGGAGGTCCTTGCCGCGCTCGAGGCCGACGGCGTCATCCTTCATCCGTCGCGCGATGCCCTCGTCTTCGCCCAGGACAAGCTGGCGATGAGGCGCCGGCTCACGGACATCGGCATCGCCTGTCCTGCCTGGGCCCAGGTGCGTGATGCGGCCTCGCTGCAGGCGTTTGGTGACCAGGTGGGCTGGCCGGTGATCGTCAAGATCCCCAGGAGCGGGTATGGCGGCGAGAGGGCCCGCGTGATCGGTTCACCCGGCGATGTGGCCGACTGGTTCTCCCAGGTCGCACGTGAGTCGGCTGAGCTGGCGGCTGCTTCGGGGGGTGTGCCGGGAGATGGACACCATGAGAGCGACGACCTGCTCGGCGATGAGCTGCCTGCTGGCGGACCCCTCGCAGGCGGGCTGCTGGCCGAGGAGAAGGTCGACTTCGTCCGGGAGCTGGCGATGCTGGTCGTCCGCAGCCCTTCGGGTCAGGCAGGCGCGTGGCCTGTGGTGGAGACCGTTCAGAGCGCAGGCATCTGCACCCAGGTGCTGGCGCCTGCTCCAGAGCTTGACCCCCACCTCGCGGCTGTGGCTACCGCCGCGGGTCTGCGTATCGCCGGTGAGCTGGGCGTCACCGGCGTGATGGCCGTGGAGATGTTTGAGGTGAGGGACCCGGGCACTGGCGAGCCGGGATACCTGGTCAACGAGCTTGCGATGCGGCCGCACACCAGTGGTCACTGGACCATCGACGGTTCGGTGACCAGCCAGTTCGAACAGCATCTGCGGGCGGTTCTCGATCTGCCGCTCGGGGACACCAGCCCGCGGGCGCCGTGGACTGTCATGGGCAACGTGCTGGGGGGTGAGCACCCACAGCTCTATCCCACGTATCGGCATCTACTGGCGCGTGACCCCGGCCTCAAGATTCACTTGTACGGTAAGGGGGTCCGACCCGGTCGCACGATCGGGCACGTGAACGTCAGCGGCGCCAAGCTCGATGATCTGAGGGCGCGCGCCAGCCATGCCAGCGACTTTCTGCAGGGAGTGATCACGGAATGAGTGGACTCGTGTCGGTTGACGATCCTGAGCCTGAGCGTCCGGCAGTGGCGGGTCGATCTGTTGTTGGCCTGGTGATGGGCAGTGACAGTGACTGGCCCGTCATGGAAGAAGCCGCAAGAGCGCTGGAGGAGTTCGGGATCGGCTACGAAGCCGATGTGGTCTCGGCCCACCGGATGCCCCAGGAGACGTTCGAGTACGGGCAGGGCGCCGTCGATCGCGGTCTGCGGGTGATTATCGCCGGCGCGGGAGGTGCCGCTGCCCTGCCAGGGATGCTGGCGGCAGTCACCCCGCTGCCGGTCATCGGCGTCCCGGTGCCGCTCAAGTACTTTGACGGGATGGACTCGCTGCTGTCCATCGTGCAGATGCCCGCGGGTGTGCCCGTGGCCACTGTGTCCGTGGCCGGGGCACGAAACGCAGGACTGCTGGCTGCGCGGATCCTCGGCGCCGGGATCGACGACGAGGCAATCCGGATCCGCGGCAGAATGGTTGAGTTCCAGGAGAGTCTGCGTGATGAGGCGCTTGCCAAGGGCGAGCGGCTGCGGGCCCGTCGTGCTCATCCGACCGGGTTTGGGATGCCGCGCGACTGACTGCCCGAAGGGCGGGGGAAACGGCCGAACGCCCGCCCGCTCGCAATCCATCTTCACGTCATTCGCTGAAGCCCAAGCACGTCAAACTGAATCATCGGGCAGGTGTCCATCACGACGTTCAGCCCGGCACTGATGGCGCGTCGGGCCGCGTCGTGGTCGATCACCCCGAGCTGAAGCCACAGGGCCTCGATGCCCAGTCGGTCCTTGTCGGCGATCGCCTCATCCACGATCGCTCCGACACGTCGGGAGTTGACGAAGAAGTCCACCACAGGCACAACGGTGCCGTCCGGGATCTTGGCGAGGCTTGAGTAGCCCGGCTCACCCCACACCTTCTCGGCCCGCGGGTGCACCGGGATGATGCGATGCCCCAGGGTTTCATGCATCCACCGGGCCACGCCGAACGCCGTCCGTGTCACATCCGTGGACAGACCGACCACCGCCCAGGTCTCGGGGGTGGTGAGCAGTCTGCGGATGACCGCGGGCTCCGAGATGTTGCCTGAGGTGATGGACGTCATAGCGGCACAGTAGCCTCGGTGTGCGCGCGGTTGTCGCTGTGAGTGCTGTGACTTCTGCTGATCATTTCTTGGTGATGAGTCTCGGTTCTGTCGATGAGGAGAACTTCAGTGCGATTTGGCCTTTTTGTTCCGCAGGGCTGGCGGATGGATCTCGCCGGCATCGAGCCGGACCAGCACTGGGGGGTGATGGCGGGTCTGGCCGAGCGTGCAGAGATGACCCGCCTGTGGGAGTCGGTCTGGGTCTATGACCACTTCCACACGGTGCCGATCCCTTCGCAGGAAGCCACCCATGAGGCATGGACCATGATGGCCGCGCTCGCTGCTGTCACCAGCCGGATCCGGCTCGGCCAGATGTGTTCGTGCATGGGCTATCGCAACCCCGCCTACCTGGCCAAGGTCGCGGCGACGGTCGACATCATCTCGGAGGGGCGCCTGGAGATGGGGATCGGCGCGGGTTGGTACGAGCACGAGTGGCGTGCCTATGGCGTCAGCGGCGGGGACTTCCCTTCTGCCGGCGAAAGGCTCGGGGCGCTCGAGGAAGGGGTTCAGATCTTCCGTGACATGTGGACCAAGGGATCGGCAACGCTGAAGGGCAGGCACTACCAGGTTGACGGGGCAATCTGCTCTCCCCGGCCCCTTCAGGGGACAACCCAGCCCGGATCTGAGCTGAATGGCATACCGATGTGGATCGCCGGAGGGGGCGAGAGGAAGACCCTGCGCATCGCGGCTCAATACGCGGACTACACCAACTTCTCGACCGACGTGTTCGAGCACAAGAGCGAGATCCTTGCCGCCCACTGCGCGGACGTCGGCCGCGACTTTGGGGAGATCACCCGGTCTGCCAACATCAACGTCGTCATCGGCGAGACCGAGAAGGACGTCAGGGAGCGGTTTGCCTGGATGCGTGAGCACTACATCAAGGCGGGTGTGCCGCAGGCCCGGGTTGACCAGCAGATAGAGGGCGAGCGCGCTGGGGTGGGGGTCGGCACGCCGGAGCAGATCGCCGAGAAGCTCAACGCGCTCAAGGCTTTGGGGCTTGGTTACACGATCGCCTACTTCACCGAAGCCGCATACGACACCTCAGGAATGCACCTGTTCGAGAACGCCGTCATTCCCGAGCTGCGATAGCACTGTCATTCCCGAGGTGCGGTAGTGCCATAAGTCACTAAAATGGCTTCGTGACCACACAAAATGGCGTCGACTTCCCCTTCTTCATCACCTCCGAGGACCACGAGGAGCTGAGGCAGGCGGTGCGTGCCGTCGCGGAGGACAAG
>JBDTWH010000059.1:0-12554 GCA_040006795.1 Actinomycetota bacterium
CCCTTGACGATCTGCAGATACAGCGGCAGGCAGGCGAGCCCGCCGAACATGCCCATGCCCAGGACGACGGAGGCGATGGAGGCGACGCCCACCGTCTTGTTGGTGAAGAGGCGAAGCGGCAGCAGAGCCTCGGCACCCATCGCACGCTCGACCAGGAAGAAGGCGATCGCGCCCAGCAGCCCGATGGCGTAGCAGGTCAACGACTGAGCTGAGGCCCAGCCCCACGTGCGACCCTGCTCGGCCACCAGCAGCAGCGGGACGAGTCCGATGGTCAGCGCTGCGGCGCCGCCGAAGTCGATGCGGTGGTCCAGGCGGGTGTGTCGCAGGTGCAGGGTGTGGTTGACCACGAAGAGGGCAACGATGCCGATGGGGATGTTGACGAGGAAGACCCAGCGCCAGCCCGTGATACCCAGGATGGTGGCCTGGCCGGCAAAGAAGCCGCCGACGACCGGGCCCAGGACGCTGGAGGTGCCGAAGACCGCCAGGAAGTACCCCTGGTACTTGGCCCGTTCACGGGGCGGCACGATGTCGCCGATGATGGCGAGGGCAAGGGAGAAGAGGCCACCGGCGCCCAGGCCCTGGACGGCACGGAAACCAGCCAGCATCGGCATCGAGGTGGCGAACGAGCACAGGACCGAGCCGATCAGGAAGATGACGATGGCTGCGGTGAAGAAGGGCTTGCGCCCGTAGATGTCCGAGAGCTTTCCGTACAGCGGTGTCACGATCGTCGAGGTGATCAGGTAGGCCGTGATAACCCAGGCCTGCCCGGCGAGGTTGTGCAGGTCGTCGGCGATGACCCGCATGGCCGAGGACACGATGGTCTGGTCGAGGGCGGCCAGGAACATCCCCATCATCAACCCGGCCATGATGGTCAGGATCTGCTTGTGCGTGAGCGCCCCGCCGCTGGCGGGTGCTGGGGCCACTACGGTGTCCATTACCTGGAGACCTCGATCCGTGTGGCCTTCGGAGCCCCGGAAGGCTTGGTCTCTGAGGCGTCGATGGGCTTGGTTCTGGACATGGGGAACGGGGTGGTCTTCGACACCTCGAAAGACGCGGCAAACCGTTCGAGATAGTCGCCGAATGCCTGGGCGTCGGCCGGCTCCCAGTCCTGGAGCAGCTGGCAGAACCACTCGCCGCGGCTGGCCTTGAGATGCTCGACGAGCGCGACGCCCTCGGCGCTGAGAGAGACCATGCAAGCCCGGCCGTCCTGAGGGTCGGTCACCTTCTCCAGCACGCCATGGGAGACGAGTGTCGACACCTGTCGGCTCACCGTCGAGACGTCCGAGTAGACGTGCTCGGCCAGCAGGGACACCCGCTGGGGTCCGGCGCCGAGGTTGAAAAGGATCGGGTAGGACGCGGGCTCGACTCCGGGGTGAATCCTCGGGGCGTGCTGGCGCATCGCTGCGAACAGCTTCATGACACGGACCATCTCGATGCTCAGACGGGTCGCGTCGTCCAGGCTGATCGCCATCGTGCCTCCACCGGTACCGAGAAGTTGCTTGCGACATACAACTATCACAGATAACTTGCTTGACGCAACCAAACGTCTGATTTCCGGCGCGGCGAACCCGCTAAACCGGGTGACCGAACGGGTCAGTGGGTGACGACGAGGCCCTCCAGGATGCGAAGCGCGACCGCCGCGTCACCGACCACGTCGTAGGCCGTGTCGCTCACCGGCCGCCGGCCGGCGGCGCGACGGGTGAAAGCCTCGGTGGACAGGCTGATCGTCGTCGTCGGACCCTCCGGGAACGGCTCGGATATCGCCCGGCCGCGGGCCCTGCCATCCTGGCCCGGCTCGACCTGGAAGCCCTGGCGTGCCACCACCAGCCGGCCGGGCGTGCCGTCCTGGGTGACTTCCACGACGACGCCGTCCCCGGGCTTGAGATCTGCGAACTTCGCGATCTTCCTGGGCAGTTGCCGCATCACCGAGCGGACGCAGACCACCGCCGCAGGGGAGTCCAGGTTGCCGGGTCGCCGCAGCGCGCTGCGGATGTCCTGCTCGTGGGTCCAGATGTCGAAGACGCGATACAACATCACGGTCACAGCCTGATCCGGGCCGAACGGCCCGGCGATGATGCTGGTGTCTGTCAGCGCCGGATCCCGCAGCAGCTGGAGTCGTTGCGTCAGCACGCTGTCGAGCTCCGCGACGACCTCGGCGCCGCTGCGTCCCCGGCGTACCTCCACGGCATGCTCCACCTTCTTGCCGAGGTCGTTCCTGATGTGTTCGTACTGCGGCACCTCGACCCGCGGGTCCTTGTGCCCACCGAGCCAGGCCTCGACGCCCGCGACGTGGGCAATCTGGTCGTGCACCGTCCACCCGGGACACTCGGTGGGTTGTCCGAGCTCCTCATCACTGCAGGCGCGGGCCAGATCCACGATGGCGTGTGCGGTCTGGGCGAAGGCTTCGACGAGGTCGGGAAAACGCCGAGGCTCGGTCAGGTCTGGAGACATGAGGTGAGCCTACTGACGGTCCTGTGTGGTCCGGGATCGAACCTGAGACAGGTTCGCGCCTGCGGCTTAGGGTGTGGGCATGACCACGAGATCCGGCACTGTGCCACAGGTCAAGAGGCTGCCTCTGATCCTGGCAGCCGTTGCCGTTGTGGCTGTGGTCATTCCGGCCGGCCTGCTCGGGGGCGCGTTCGCCGCCCCGGTCGTCGGACTGGCGGACGTTGGCGCCCTGGTGCGCTGGGGACTGCCGGTAGTTCGGGCGATCCACGACCTGGCGGCGGCGAGCACGATCGGCCTGCTCGTGGTGGCCGCGACGATCATCCCCGAGGCGCGCCACACCTCCCGGCGGGTCACCGCGGCCCGCTACGCCTGCGCCTCCGGTGTCGTCTGGGTGGTCGCCGGACTCGTCGGACTGGTGTTCTCGTTCGCCGACATCTCGGGCACGAGACTGACCGACCCGACCTTCGGAGCCCAGTTCCAGACCTTCGTCTTCCAGCTCGAGTTCCTGCGCGCCGCCGCGATCAGCTTTGGGCTGGCGTTGGTGGTGACCATGGGCGCCGCCGTGGTCCGGCGTCGCTCAGGGATGGTCCTTCTTGCTGCGCTCAGCATCCTGGCGATCCTCCCGCTGGCCCTGGCTGGTCACGCCTCGGGTGCGGCAAACCATGACACGGCGGTCAGCTCCCTTGCCCTGCACCTGGTTTCAGCCGTCCTGTGGGTCGGAGGTCTTCTCGCGCTGGCGATGCTCCGGCCGCTGCTCGGCAAGGCGCTATCGGTCAGCGTCCAGCGGTACTCGACCCTGGCGGGCTGGTGCTTCGTCGCCGTGGCCGTGTCGGGGGCGGTCAACGCCTGGATCCGGATCGGCTCGGTCGACAACCTGGCGTCCGGCTACGGGGTGCTGGTGATCCTCAAGGTCGTCGCGCTGGTGGCACTCGGTGTCGCGGGCTGGCAACAACGTTCGCGCGTGGTGGGCCGGATCTCGGCTGATCCGCTCGCGGGACGGCTCTTCGGGCAGCTGGCGCTCATCGAGGTGGTCATCATGGGCGCCGCGTTCGCTCTGGGAACCGCACTCTCACGCAGTGCACCGCCGGTTGTGGACATCGCTGTCGTCAGTCCGGACGCGGCATACGCCCTGACCGGCTATGTCGCTCCGGCAGGGCCCCTGACCAGTAGTGGCTGGTTGACCGTCTGGCGCATCGACTGGCTGTGGCTGACAGTGGCGGTGCTCGCCGTGACCTTGTATCTGCTCGGTGTCCGGCGGATGCGCGCCCGAGGCGATTCGTGGCCGGTGGCTCGAACCGTCGGCTGGGTCCTGGGCTGGGCCATCTTCGTGTGGGCCACCTCCGGGGCGCCGGGTGTCTACGGGCCTGTCCTGTTCTCGGTGCACATGGTCATGCACATGACGGTGTCCATGGCGGCCCCGATCCTCATGGTGCTCGCGGCACCGCTGACCCTTGCCCTGCGCACCCTGAGGCCGCGTCGCGACAACACCCTGGGCCCTCGTGAGCTCCTGCTCGCCCTGGTGCACTCCAGATTCCTTGCGGTGATTGGCAATCCGATCGTCGCAGCGGTGATCTTCTTCGGCAGCCTGGTCGTCTTCTATTTTTCGCCCCTGTTCGAGCTGGCGCTCCGGACCCACACGGGACACGTCCTGATGACCACCCACTTCCTGCTGGCCGGCTACCTCTTCGCGTGGGTGCTCGTGGGTATCGACCCGGGTCCGGGGCGCTGGTCACCCCCGCTTCTTCTGGTCATCCTCTTCGGCACGATCTCGTTCCACGCGTTCTTCGGGGTGGCCCTGACCAGCGGCACGACGTTGCTGGCGCCAACCTTCTTCGAGGGTCTGCACCTGCCGTGGGCGGTGGACCTGCTGGCCGACCAGCGCGCCGGTGGCGCCGTCGCCTGGGGGATCGGCGAGCTGCCCACCCTGATCTTGGCCCTGCTGGTCACCCTGGCCTGGGTGCGTTCAGACAGCGCCGAGTCCACGCGGCTGGATCGCCAGGCCGAGCGTGATGACGACGCGGACCTGAAGGCGTACAACGCTCACCTGAGTGCGCTGTCGGGGTTGTCCGGTGCCGGTGCCGGTGCGCCCGCCGCGCCGCTGCCCGAACCCATCTCGCCTGAGCCGACGCCTTCTGAGCCAGCACCCTCTGAGCCGGAACCCCCTGAACCAGCCTGGTCTCAGCCAGGGCTTTCCGAGTCGACACCAACCGATCCGACACCGTTTGAGGCGATACCGTCTGAGCCATCCTGGTCTCAGCCAACGCTGCCGGGATCAGGAGCCTGATATGCGTATTGCCGTGATCCAGCTTGGGTATGACGACCGCGAGCCCGTCGCCGACCGGGTCACCCGGGCCGCCGATATCGTCCGCGCCCAGGCCGGTCATGATCTCGTCGTGCTGCCGGAGCTGTGGGCCCCTGGTGGGTTCTCCTACCTGCGATGGGAAGAGCGGGCCGAACCTGTTGATGGACCGGTCGCGTCCCTGATGTCCGCTGCCGCCCGGGACGCAGGGCTGATGCTGCATGCGGGGTCGATTGTCGAGCGTCCGGCCGACGGCATCAGCGGCCCCGAGGGCAAGCACCTGTGGAACACCTCACTGGTCTTCGCCGCAGATGGCTCGCTGGCAGCGACCTACCGCAAGATTCACCGGTTCGGCTTCGGCCAGGGAGAGCCGCTGCTGATGGAGGCCGGAGAGGCCCTGTCGCTGCTCGACGTGCCCGATTCTGCTGAGCCCGGCGGCGTCGTTCGTACCGCGCTGTCGACGTGTTACGACCTGCGCTTCCCCGAGCTGTACCGGGCCCAGCTTGACGCCGGCGCAATGCTTTTCGTCATACCGGCCGCCTGGCCTGCGGCACGGGTCCGGCACTGGACCCTGCTCGCCCACGCCCGGGCGATCGAGAACCAGTGCGTGGTCGTGGCCTGCAACACGGCTGGCACCCATGCCGGCGTGGAGATGGGCGGGCACAGCCAGGTCGTGCTGCCGACGGGGGACGTTCTGGCCATGGCCGGCAGCGACGAGCAGGTGCTCAGTGTCGACGTCGACATGAGCGTGGTCAGTGACTACCGCACCACCTTCCCGGTTCTGCGTGACCGGCGGCTGCCGCTCCTGCGCGATCGCCGCCAGGATCGCTAGAAGGCGTCCTCGGGCACGTCCATGAGCGAGTTGTCCGTCGCTTCGGCGATCTGGCGCTCTGCGGCGATCTTGGGCAGGACCGTGCGCGCGAAGAAGGACGCCGCGGCGATCTTGCCTTCGTAGAAGCTGCGCTCCTTGACTGATGTGTTGCCCGCGTCCAGAGCCGCCTTGGCTATCTCCGCCTGACGCAGCAGCAGCCATCCCACCACGAGGTCGCCGGAACAGAGCAGGAGCCGGGAGGTGTTCTGGCCGACCTTGTATAGGTTCTCGACTGAGCTGCCGTCCCCGCGTCGCGGATCGGAGCTCATCAGCTCGGTGACCATGAACCCGAGGATGCCCTGCACGTCCTCGAGCCCCTTGCCGAGCAGCTCGCGTTCGGCGCGCTGGAAGTCCGAGTCGTCGCCGGCCTTGACGAACTCCTGGATCTGGGTCGACAGGTGGGTGACAGCCTTGCCCTTGTCGCGAATGATCTTGCGGAAGAAGAAGTCCAGACCCTGGATGGCTGTGGTGCCTTCGTAGAGGGTGTCGATCTTGGCGTCGCGGACGTACTGCTCGATCGGGTAGTCCTGCAGGAAGCCCGATCCGCCGAGGGTCTGCAACGACTCGGTGCCGAGCAGCACCCAGGCACGTTCGGAGCCGACGCCCTTCACGATGGGCAGAAGAAGGTCGTTGACCCGGCTGGCCATCGCGGCCGCAGAGTCCTTCTCGAGCTCGTCGGAGCCGCTGGTCAGCTGTGCCTTGTCCACGACGTCCTGCTGGGTCGCCGTGTAGATGACAAGGGCTCGCAAGCCCTCGGCATACGCCTTCTGCAGCATCAGGGAACGTCGCACATCCGGGTGGTGGGTGATGCTGACCCGCGCAGCGATCTTGTTGGTCATCTGGGTCAGGTCGGCGCCCTGGACACGCTGCTTGGCATACTCGAGCGCGTTGAGGTACCCGGTCGACAGGGTCGCAATCGCCTTGGTGCCAACCATCATCCGGGCGAACTCGATGATCCGGAACATCTGTGCGATGCCGTCGTGGGTGTCGCCGAGCAGGGTGCCCACCGCGGGCTGCCTGTCGCCGAAGGTCAGCTCGCAGGTTGTCGAAGCCTTCAGGCCCATCTTGTGCTCGAGGTTCGTGACGTAGACCCCGTTGCGCTCTCCGAGCTCACCGGTCTCAAGGTCAAAGCTGAACTTGGGCACGACGAACAGTGACAGACCCTTGGTGCCTGCCGCGCCACCCTCGGGCCGGGCCAGGACGAAGTGCACGACGTTGTCGTAGAAGTCCGCCTCGGCCGAGGTGATGAAGCGCTTGACACCGGTGATGTGCCAGGTGCCGTCGGGCTGCTGAACCGCTTTGGTTCGGCCGGCCCCCACGTCTGAGCCCGCGTCGGGCTCGGTGAGCACCATCGTTGCGCCCCACTGGTTGTCGACCAGGTGGTGGGCCATCTTCTTCTGGTCCTCGGTGCCCAGGTTGTACATGACCTTGGCGAAAGCGAAACCGGCCGAGTACATGTGCACGGCCGGGTTCGAGCCCAGTACCAGCTCTGCGACGGCCCAGCGAAGTGAGGGCGGGACGACGGTGCCGCCCAGCTCGGCGGGGACATCAAGGCGCCACCATCCGGCGTCCAGGTATGCCTTGTACGACTTGGTGAACGATGCCGGGATAGTGACCGAGCCGGTCGCTGGGTCGAAGACCGGCGGGTTGCGATCCGAGTCCAGAAGGCTCGCGGCGAGCTCGTTCTCGGCGAGTCGACCGACCTCGTGAAGGATCTCGCGGGCGGTGTCCTCGTCGACCTCGGAGTAGGGCCCGCTGCCCAGAACCTCCTGTCGGTTGAAGACCTCGAAGAGGTTGAACTCGAGATCGCGAAGGTTGCTCTTGTAGTGGCCCATCAGGGTCCTCCGTGCTCAGGGTCTTGGCCGGGTGGCCTCCAGTGCCCGTCATTACTGACCGGTAACATCCATGATGCTACCGCTGGGTAACAAAGTGCAAGTGTCTGTTTGCCAGTAGATCTACGAAGGTGGACACGATTGCGGCCACAGACAAGCACACGCCCGTGGGCTCGTCGCGAGCGACCCACCGTGGGCCCTGAACAGGACGAGGCGGCACGCGATCCACCCAGCGCCACCGGGCGTCAGTTCTTCTCGGGTGGCTGAAAGGTTCCTCGCCGATGAGCCTCTTCGGTGAGATGGCACCCAGTGCCTCCAGCGAGAATGGTGTTGTAGCCGGTGCCGAACAGCAGGTACCCACGGTAGGGGTCGTGAAACTGGATCTCGTGATCGCTTGGACCGCTGACGACCACCTCGGGCGCTCCGAACCCATGTTGCCCGGCCACCTCGGCAACGATCTTGACCGCCTCGTCCCACCTGGAGTCCGGGAGGTTGCCCGATGAGCTCCCGGCGTTGTACAGCCGCTCCTGGCCGCCATCGAGGTTCGAGAGCTCCCCTGCGCAGGCAGTGCCGCTGATCGGCTCAACATCGGGAAGCCAGGCGGATATGCCCACCTCGGCGACCAGCCGACTGCGGATGGTCTCGTACATCGACTGGTAGTCGGCCTCGACCACGGTAAGGCTGGGCCGTTTCATCAACGCGTCAAAGGCGTCTTTCATCGTCTTCTCCTTGGTTGCGCTACATCCGCTGACGGCCAGCATCACCACGAGGCAGACCGTGACTCTGACCGTGCTGACCGTGCTGGCCCTGGCGTCCCAGCTCAGGGAAGATCTGAGTGCTCCGGGCACCGCGAAGACCCTGCTCATCGGAACGTCCCCGGGATGGGCCATGAGAGGACATCCCCTATGCCCTCACCGCTGTCGTAGACCCGCCGCTCTGCCAGCCCCGCCACGACGACCGAGATGTTGTACTGACTGGTGCTGTTGTCGACCAGATAGCTGCCGTGGCCGGTCACCTCATCGAAGTGACGGATCTCGCCGGTCATCGGATCCACCACTGTTGACTCCCGTGCGGACGCATGCTGGATCCCGTCCAGGTGTGAAGGGTCGACACCGAAGGGCCCCAGAGCCCCCAGGTCCCCGACCACGTCATCGCGGGCCTCGATGTAGAAGGCGTGACCCTTGGCCAGGCTGAGGTCGTCGAGGTGATTCGTGTCGAGTCCCGGAGAGCCGAAGAACACGGCGTCATCGACCCCGGTCTCGTGGCGGAGGGCAAGCCCCGCCGTGGTCGAACCGTAGGAATGCCCGAGCAGGGTCAGGTGGGGATCTCGGTCACGGGCCGCACTGATCCCGCTCAGGAAGGGTGCGAGACTGGTGGCGCCCTCCTTGGCGTTCAGGTCGAAGGCCACCGACTCGTGGGGGATGAGCACGTCGAGCCCCGGCTGAGGAGCCTGGTAGCCGATCCAGGTCACCGTCGCCGCTGTTGACGTCTGGGTCGGGTGGGCTCTGATGCTCTCGAGCTGCGTCCTCTGCTGCAGATGCCTCATGGCCGTGTCGTAGCCCTTCATTTTGTCGCTGACATTGCTTGACAGACCCGGGACGAAGACCGCCACGTTGTCGGCGGTCTCGACGTTGCCGTTGGCGATGGCCGCCTCCGCGCGTGCCTGACTCACGTCGAGCACGAGGAGCTGGCGTTCACCCGGGCTGGCCAGGCTGGCCTCGATCACGGCGATCGAGTCCAGCTTGTCCCTGGTCTGTTCAAGGGCCGCGTCATCGTTCGTGAAGACGCCGAAGGACCAGTCGCCGGCCAGGGTGGTCTCCAGGCGCCTCTGCTCGGCCTGGAGGTGGTCGCGGTCGACCTTGAGCAGTGCCCGGTTGGCAACGTCCCTGTCGCTGAACGAGACCCCGTCGCGGTTGCCGATCCACTCGGGGTGTTCCCTGATCACCCGTTGCTGGGCAAGGGTGCTCAGGGAAGTCCACCAGGTGGCGTTGTCGGTGGGCGACCCCCGACGTGGCGGGGCGCCAGGTGGCTTTGGCGGCATTGCCCGGGTCTCGCCGATGCCGCCGTATGCACCACTGGCAACACGTTGTGCTGTCGACTGCGCGCGAAGCTGCTGCGCGCAGGTGTCCAGGAATGCGGAAGCGCCAACCAGCAGCGGCGACGCCTCCTGTTCCCACTGCTGGGTCACGCCCGTCAGGTCGGGGCCGTTCCAGCTTGCCTGCAGCTCGGCCACCGCGCGTTGAGCCATGGCGTGAATGTCCTGAACTCGTCGAGAGCCAGCGCTCAGAGAGTCCGCATTTCGTTCCAGGACATCGGTATTCGCGCCGAGAAGCTCGCTCACGATCTCCCTCCCGGCCTTTGGTCTGACGGCTGTCTGGCCGCGGAACAGACGCTAACGGGGGGAATCGCTCAGGCACATGGGGAGAGCTCCCCTGTGGAGGGCGGGCGGTCAGGTACGCGGTCCGGCCCTTTGCCGATGGAGCCCAGCCCGTACCGGTCGCCTGATGCGCTGCCGCCGGCGAAACCGGCGGCAGCGCGAAACAGGGCGCTCACTCCTCGAAGTGTGAGGGCCCGGCGCACCTCCCTCAGAGCAGCACCTCCCTCAGAGCAGCACCTCCCTCAGGCGACGTGGGTCAGCGCGGTTGATGTATCGGGGAGCTGCTGGCAGTCGGGTGCTGGTCGTTCGCTACCTGTCGGCCCCGTGCTCCATCTCGCCGAAGGCGGAGGCGATATAGAGCGTTCGGTTTGCGGCTGGCTGGATGAGAACGGCTGGATCGTCGCACTCGCGCGGGGCGGAGAGGACATCGCTGGTTGACCCGTTGCCGGCCTCGCTCAGTGCGAACGGCGCGGTCGAGCCTTCAACCATCTTTCCGCACACGAGCGTGGCGACCACTGAGGGGATGGGGTTCATTCCGCGCGCCGGGATGATCAGGCCGCTGATCTGGACCGTGATCCGACCGTCCGCGCGCACCCGCACCGGGCTCGTTCCGTTGACCCACGGTGCGGCACCTGGGTTGATGCCCGCGATCACGGGGCTGGCGGGCGCGGGCTTGCTCCCGACCAGTCCTGCACGCACCAGCGTCTCACCGCTTGATCCCGACCCGTGGGCGAAGGCGGGCGCGATGGAGAACGCCGTGATCGCCAGGGCGACGACGGCTGAGGACGAGAGAACGCGGCTGGCATGAGTCGTACGCATGGTCTGCTCCTTCTGGCAAAAACTGCGTAGGCCATGAACACCCACGGCCTCTGTCATGAATAAGACACGGAACTATGACGGATTCGGTTCAGTGATGGTCGTGGCGGGTCTTGTCGGAGGGGACGTGACTAATGCGTAGGGTGTCGAGCGAGCCTGCCGCCCGCTGTCGACTGCCAGGAGTTGTCCTCCATGCCCAAGAACACGTCTGCCCGCCCGGCTGCTGCGCTGACCGTGTTCCGCCTGGCCGCGCTGTTCACCTTCCTGGCCGTGGCAATGGGGGCTGTGGTGTGTGCCACCGGATCAGGCGCCTCCTGTCCTACCTGGCCGGGTTGCCGACCGGACCAGATCACCCCGCAGTGGCAGCTGAGCCCGCTCATCGAGTTCACCCATCGGGTGGTCGCGATGTCAGCCGGCCCGTTGGTGCTGGCCGCCGCCGTGATGTCCAGATGGCTGACGGCGCCCAGTCGGTGGGTACGGATCCTGCCGCTGGTGGCACTCGTCGGCGCCCTTGCGGCCGGTGCCTTCGGGCGGTTTGCGGTACTGAGCGGCCTGCCGACCTGGCTGGGTGGGGTCGACCTGTTCTCCGCCCTGACGGCGATGACGGCGATGGGCGTGGCAGCGGTCCTTCTGGGCGCTCATACACGCGGGTCATCATTGTCGTCCTCAGCGCGGCGCCACCCGGTTCAGGTATTCCGCCTGGCGGCCACGGGCGTCGCCGTGCTCTTCGCGATGCACGTGACCGGCATCTTCGCGGCAGGGCATCTGTCGTACACCCGATGCATCGGCTGGCCGATCTGGCGGCAGATCGACAACGATCTTCACCCCTGGCTCCAGGACGTGCGACTGGGGCTGTCAGTGGTTGGAGCCGCGCTCGTCGTCTCGACGACGGTGGTGGCGTCCCGGAATGCGCGGCTACGGCCGTGGGGCATAGCGCTGGCAACGCTGTTCGCGGCCGAGATGGTGCTGGGGCAGGTGATTCGCTCGGGTGGAGCCAGCTCTGGCGTTGCGGCCGCATACTCGGTGGTGGCGGTCTCCCTGCTGTCATGCCTGGGGCTTCTGATGGCGCTGGCCTGGCCCGCCCGGATGGATACCGACGAGACCCCGGCTCAGCCGGCCTCGTCCCTCGATGAACCCGTCGCGCCGGGACGCCGCTGAGACCAGGCTCTCCGGCCAGAGGATGTCACCGCAGGTGGGTCAGATCTGCTGCCCGTGACCTCTGCGGATGCGCGTATCGCTAGGGGCGCATCTCGTAGGCGCTCGCCAGGTCACGGACCTGCTGCCACACCCTGTCGTCGGAGCGACCCGTGCCGACCGCCGGCTTCCGCACGTGTTCCAGCGCCCACTGCTGCTGCGCCTTGGTCGATGAGGACTTGCCGTGCAGGTCCACGGCATACCGGGAGAAATCACGGACGAGCACGTCGAAGATCCGGTCCACCAGGTCGGTGTCCGTGGCGGTCAACAGAACCTGCTCCAGGATCAGCTGGCCGTAGACCACAAGCGTGAACAGCTCGCCCAGCGCGAGGAGCAGGTCCAGGTCCCTGGCCTGGTCGGCGTCGGGCCCGGCGTTCGTGACGAGGTCCGCCAGGCCCTCGGCCTGCTCACGGAAGACGGCGACGTTGGGCACGTCCGCGAACGCGTCGTATGACGTGCGCCAGTCTGCGAACCGTACCTTTCCCAGACCTCGGGCCGGCCCCTGGTGGAACAGGAAGGCGTCGTCGGCGGTATCGCGACGTCGCGGCACCTCGGGGAGCGTTGCCGGGTTCAGCAGGTAGCTGGGCAGGAACTTCAGCACCAGGGCCATGTTGACGTGCACGGTGCCCTCGAGCTTGGGCAGCGCGCGGATGTCCATGGCGGCCTGCTCGAAGTAGGTGTCCTTCTCGAAGCCCTTGGCGGCCACCACGTCCCAGA
>JBDTWH010000060.1:0-3687 GCA_040006795.1 Actinomycetota bacterium
GGCGGAACTTGTGCACCGGATCGTGGACCACCGGCGCCGGATGCTGCTCACCGACGGGCACACCGCGACCGCAGTGATGGTGACCGGCGCCGCAGCCCACTGGCCCAGGGGGCGGCACTCAGCAAGCGATTCCCTTCCAGCTGCAGACATCGCGGGGCGCGTACAGGATGACGCGACCGCGAGGCAACCCCCAACAGGCGGCAAGCACCGGTTTGGCCGGCGCTGAAGCCACGTCACTCGGCGTGCGCCCAAGCCCGCGGCCATGAAGTATCACGCCTGCTGATGGGGCGCGGCTTCGAAGTGCCCCAGTGGCGGTGGGCCCAGCCTTCCCTGTTCTTGTGGTTCGGAGAAAGCTCGGCGTGGACCTGTTATCGTGCATCAGTTCTTCGTGCGCATCCTATCTGAGGACCCACCGTGACCACACGACACATTCCCCGCTGGTCAGAGCTGGCCCCCCTGATTGGTCACCGGCCCATTGTCTTGAGTCCTACCGAACGACGGCTGTCAGGCGCCCACACCATCGGGGACCTACGCTCGATCGCGCGTCTGCGGACGCCTCGTGCAGTGTTTGACTACACCGATGGGGCGGCAGAGGCTGAGATCAGCCTGGCGCGTGCGCGATCTGCCTTTCGGAACGTCGAGTTCAGGCCTGGCGTGCTGCGTGACGTCTCCAAGGTCGACCCGTCCACCACGATCCTCGGCAAGTCTTCCACGCTGCCGTTCGTCTTCGCGCCGACCGGCTTCACCCGGATGATGCACCACGAAGGTGAGCGGGCTGTCGTGCGTGTCGCTGACCGCCGGGGGATTCCTTACGCGCTCTCGACCATGGGCACCACCTCGCTGGAGGACGTCGCGGCGACCGCGCCCGACGCGGAGCGGTGGTTCCAGCTCTACCTGTGGAAGGACCGAGCGGCGAGCGGCGAACTGCTACGCCGCGCCGCGAAGAACGGGTACGACGTGCTGGTCCTGACCGTCGACACCGCAGTAGCCGGGTCCCGACTGCGGGACGTTCGCAACGGGTTGACGATCCCACCGTCGTTGACGCTACGTACGATCGCCGACACCGCAACCCACCCCCAGTGGTGGTTCAACATGCTCACGACCGAGCCCCTGAGCTTCGCTTCGCTCTCGTCCTGGAACGGCACGGTTGCCGATCTGGTCAATGCCATGTTCGACCCCACGGTCGGGCCGGCGGATCTGGACTGGCTGCGGCAGTCGTGGAGCGGCAAGCTCGTGGTCAAGGGGATCCAGACCGTCGAGGATGCACGGATGGTGGTCGACCACGGCGCCGACGCCATCGTGGTGTCCAACCACGGCGGCCGGCAGCTCGATCGGGCGCCCATCCCGCTGCACATGCTGCCTGCTGTCGTCGAGGCCGTCGGCGAGCGCGCCGAAGTGTTCCTGGATACCGGCATCACCAGCGGCGCCGACATCGTCGCGGCACTCGCCCTTGGCGCCACGGCATGCCTCGTGGGCCGGGCCTACCTGTACGGCTTGATGGCCGGCGGTGAGCGAGGCGTCGAGAGGGCCGTCGAGATCCTGGATGACGAGATCGTCCGCACGCTGGCCCTCATCGGGGTCTCGCGGGTCGCCGACCTCAATGCCTCACACGTTTTTCTTCGTCCGTAGCCCTACTCAAGGCCGAGGTACGCCTCCACCACGCGTGGGTCGGTGAGCAGCTCCGAGGTCGCGCCCTCGTGTGCCACCTGGCCGGTCTCCAAGACGTACCCGTAGTCAGCTGCCCGCAGTGCTCGACGGGCGTTCTGCTCAACGAGCACCACCGTCGTGCCCGACGCGCGAATCTGCGCGATGACCCGGAACACCTCGTCGACCACCTTCGGGGCCAGACCCATTGATGGTTCGTCCATGAGCAGGATAGTCGGCCGGGCGACCAGGGCCCGGGCGATGGCGAGCATCTGTTGCTCGCCGCCGGACAGCGCTCCTGCCGGCAGAGCGCGGCGCTGAGCCAGCAGGGGGAACCGCTCGTACATCTCCTGGATCGACGCGGCTTGCGTGGCGCGCTGCTGCCACCCGCCGAGCTGGAGATTCTCCTCCACCGTCAGAGTGCCCAGGATCAGTCGTCCCTCCGGAACCTGGACCAGCCCGTCGGCGACCAGCCGGTGTGCCGGCCGGCGGGTGACGTCCTTGCCGGCATACAGGACTCGGCCCGATCGAGGCCGGACCAGGCCGGCGACGGCGTTGAGGATGGAAGTCTTGCCGGCGCCGTTGGCGCCGACAAGGGTGACCAGCGCGCCGGCTTCAGCGTGGAAAGAGACGCCGCGAACGGCCTCGACCTTGCCATAGGCGACCACGAGGTCTTCCACGACCAGGATTGGGGTGCTCATGCCGGCTTCGCCTGATCGTCCTCGGCGCCGAGATAGGCCTCGACGACCCGTGGGTCGCGGGCGACTGTCGCGGGGTCTCCTGCGGCGATCACCTCGCCGAAATCGAGCACGACGACGCGGGTGCAGGTCTCCAGCACCATACGCACGTTGTGCTCGATGAGCAGGACGGTGACGCCGTCCTCGGCGAGCCCGCGGATGAGGACGGACAACTGGTGGGCCTCGACATGGTTCATGCCGGCCGCGGGTTCATCGAGGATCAATAATGTTGGATGGGCTGCCAGTGCCCGCGCGATCTCCAACCGGCGTTGGTCCCCGTATGAGAGGTCGCCGGCCGGAAGACGTGCGTGGTCGGCCAGACCGACACGGGTCAGCTGCGCAAAGGCCTGACCAAGGGCGAGTCTCTCGTCGCGGCGGGCCGAGGGCAGCAGGATGAGCCGGCGCAGCATCGTCGGCCGGCTCACGCGGTGAGCGCCGACGAGCACGTTGTCCAACGCGCTCAGTCGGTTGAACAGCTTGATCTGCTGGAACGTTCTGCTGACCCCGCCAAGAGCGATGCGGTGGGCCGGCACGCCGGTGCCCACGGGGATCCCGATCACGGTCCCCTCCCCGCTGGTGGGGGGCACGAGCCCGGACACGATGTTGATCAAGGTGGTCTTGCCGGCGCCGTTGGGTCCGATGATGCCCACGATCTCTCCGGCTGCGATGTCGAGGTCGACGTCGCGCACCGCGTGGACTCCGCCGTAGTCCTTCCCGATGGCCCGCAGACTGGCGATCGGCGTGCCGGCAGCAGGCAGCGTCGGCAGGTCGGGCAGGTCGGGCAGGGCGTCGGGGTGCCCCACCCTGCCCGGCCGGTGTGGGATGAGGGAGGCGAGGCCGCCAGGGAGAAACAAGATAACGAGCAGCAGCAGCAAGCCCGAGACGAAAGGCCTGATCCAGCCTGCCTCCACCCCGATTGCCCGCTGCAGCTCAGGCAACACGGTCAGGAAGACACTGCCGAGCAAGGGCCCGATGAACAGCGCCGTGCCGCCGACGACCGCGGTCACAAGTCCCTCGACAGCCGTGGAGAACCCGAACGCGTTGGGATCAGCGAAGCGGACGAAGTGCGCAAGCAGGACTCCATACAGTCCGGCGACCGCGCCCGAGGTGACGAAAGAAATCATTCGGTGCCGCGAGACGTCGATCCCCATCGCCTTGGCAGCGAGCTCGTCCTCGCGGATAGCGGCCAGGGCCCGGCCCAGTCGCGACCCGCCAAGACGCCAGAACCAGTAAGCGACGACCGCGAGGGCAAGCCACGCCTGCGGGATACCGACCAGCTTGGGGAAGGACAACCCCTGTGCCCCGC
>JBDTWH010000061.1:0-3346 GCA_040006795.1 Actinomycetota bacterium
AGATGGATGTCCCGCTCGAGGTCAGTGTCGGGGTCGGCGGGTCCTGGCACGACGCCGTGCACTGACCCGGAGGGAATCCGTACCCACCGGCGATTCACCAAGCGCCAGCATGTATGGGCACGCTAACATCCAGGCAGTCTGCTCTCCCTCATAGGATGCATTGGGCGCCTGCGAGAGCATAACTCTCGTGAGGTGGGACGATGCTTCAACGCTTGCTCTCCGGCAGTGCGCTCGCGCTGTGCGCGGCAGCTGTCTTGTTGATCGGTGGGGGTTCTGACCTGGAGCACGTGGCTCTGCTAGGAGTCGCCCTCGGTGGTGTTGTCGGCCTTGTGCCGCATGACTCGCCGCTGGGAAAGCTGGGGGGGTTCTTTCTCGGGTTCGTCCTTGCGTGGATCGCATTCGGTGTTCGGGCGGCGCTGCTACCGGACACTGCCATGGGCCGGGCCATCGCGGCATTCATGGTTGTCCTAGTGTGTGCCGTCGTGGCGGCGCTCAGCGCTGGAAGGGTCCCGCTCTGGAGCGCTCTGCTGGGGGTCGCAGCCATTGTGGGCGCCTACGAGCTGCCCTTCACTGACTCGCCCCCGCAGTTCATGGTGACCTCGCCGCCGGCTGCAACCACGGTGCTGCTCGCCGCCGGATTTGGTTTCATCGTTGCCACTGTCATGGACCTGTTTGTTCGTGGCTCCGATACGTCGCCAACCCGTGGTCTGCGCAAGGCGCCCGCGAATACCGCACCCACCAACGATCCCGAACTTCTCGGGCGTCTCTTGTCAGGAGAGTCCAAATGAAGCTCAAGTCGATACGTGTCCGTCTCGGGGTGGCTCTTGTCCTGGCCCCGGTGGTGCTGGTCCTGGCCAGTGGCCCGGCTATGGCCGCTGACAACGTCATCGTCAGCAACAGCGAGACGGTGCAGGCGCACCTCAATTCCGATGGCACGGTTCGTGATGCCCGCGTCTACGAGCAGCTCGCGTTGCAGGGCAACGGCACCGTCGACATCAAGAACCCGGTCTCGACCGGCAACCTTCGCAACCTTGATGGCTTCAGCAGCTTCGAGGTCACGGACGGCAGCATCTTCACCAGGCAGACGGTCGACGGTCAGCAGCGGCTGCGCACCGTGAGCGACTACAACAAGCAGCTTCCTCTTCAGGTCGCGGTGACCTACAAGCTCAACGGGAAGACGGTCACAGCCGGCGACGTAGTCGGCAAAGCAGGCAAGCTCGAGGTGCACTACAAAGTGCAGAACGTCACGGGCAAGGACCAGGACGTGACGTATGACGACGGCACCGGCCAGCTGGTCACCGAGACCCAGAAGGTCGTCATCCCGATGGTCGGCACCCTGACCACGGTGCTGCCGTCCAACTTCGTCGACGTTGTGTCGGGCGAGGCCAATATCGCCGGCGACGGTCGCGGGCAGACCCAGCTGTCCTTCACCATGACCCTATTCGGGCCGATCGGGAGCCCCACCTCGGAGTTTGGCTACTCGGCGACGGTCAGCGGCGGGGTCATCCCGGACGCGACCATTTCCGCTGTTCCTGTCAACCCTCTCACCAGCCCGCCGTTCAAGGGGGGTTCAGCGAGCTACAAAGCCGGTGCCGCCAGCGGAGTGACACTCACCCAGGGCGCGATAGAGATCGACGCGAACGTTCTGAAGTTGCGCGACGGTGCTCAGACGTTGATTGCCGGACTCATCCAGCTGCGCGAAGGCGCGCAGGCGCTGAACATCGGCCTCGCCGGGGATGCGGCTCCAGGGGCGGTCAAGCTGGCTGCTGGTGCCTCACAGCTCAACAGCGGGGCGGGTGAGCTGAGCCGTGCCTTCAAGAACCCTTCAGGCGGGCAGGACCTGACCAGTGGAAGCGCTGCACTTGCGAGTGGGGTTGCGCTGATCTCAGCCGGACTCCAAGAACTGTCTGGCGTACAAGGTCTCCCGAAGGCGTTGGCTGGGCTGCAGGAACTGCGGGCAGGCCTTGATCACCCCGTGGGTGCCCTGGGCGCTGCCGATCCGGGTGGTCTCCTGCAGGGTCTCCAGCAGATCTCAGGCGGTCTGTCGAATCCTGCATGCAACCCGGCGAACCCGTCGAACCCCGCCAATCCGTGTGGTGTCAAGCAGGGACTCGCTTCTGTCACGTTGGGCGTCAGCAACCCGAATTGCAGCATTGCTGACCCAACAAATGCTGCGAATCCGTGCGGCATCAAACAGATCGTCGACTATGTCGGCGGCAAGCTGACCACCGCGTCAGCTGCCGGCGGGGATATCGCCACCCTGGGGGACGCGGTGATTGGCGCCTATCAGCAGTCCCAGATGGCACCTGGCACTCCGTGCCCGACGTCGACAGCTGTCCCGGTTTCGCCAGTTGTCCCGCCCAGTTCCCTCCTGGCCATACCCCTCGCTTCAACGAACGTTTGCGTCCTGCTCTCCGAGGCGGCTTATGGTCTTCTGCTGCCAAGTGGGGTCTTGTCAGCCGCTGACCCTGGCGGTCTGCGGGCACAAACCTCAGCGGCTGGCGGAGCACTGGCTCTGACCGGCTCGGGGATCGACGGTCAGCTCCTTCCAGGGCTGGCTCTGCTGAAGACAGGGGTTGACACCCTTGCAGCCGGTTCAGTGAGTGCCAAGGACGCCGTCTCCAAGCAGGTGCTGCCGGGGGTGGACGCTTTGATCGTGGGAGTCACCGACGCGTTGTCAGGCTCCAAGAAGCTCTCTGCAGGCGCGCTCACCGCAACCTCTGGTTCGGGTGACCTCGCCTCGGGCATCCTCCAGGCGGGCGCAGGAGCCGCTCAGCTGACGGGCGGTACTGGCGAGCTGGACGCCGGTGCCCAACAGCTCGCGGCCGGTCTTGGTGATGCTGCCACCGGTTCCGCGCAGCTGTCCGCTGGCCTGATCACGGCTGCTGACGGCGCTACGGCCCTTCCTGAAGGCGCCAATAAACTGTCGGTCGAGGGGACTTCCAAGCTCGTCGTTTCTGGCAAGTCCACTGCCTCCGTCTACGGCCTGCAGTACGCGACCATCGTGGCGGGTGCCGAGCGTACGAATGCCGAGGCGATGGCCTATGGCACTCCTGCCAACGCAGCCGGAACGACGGCGTATGCGCTGGAGATCTCCGGCGCGAACAGTGACGGCGGTTCGAGCATCGGCCGGGGAGTCGGAGGGCTGGCGCTGTTTGCAGTCGGCGCCGGTCTCATCGTGTATCGCCGCATGGTCAACGGTCAGGCCTGACGGCAAGGGACGGGTGAGCTGTCGCTCACCCGCCCTTGCCTTGCTTCGACGCCACAAGGCGTCGGCGCGTGTGGCTATTGCTTCTCGCACACGAAGATCGCCGTACCCGGAATGAGGGCGCCGCGCAGGGGGCTC
>JBDTWH010000062.1:0-17608 GCA_040006795.1 Actinomycetota bacterium
GATGAAGAACATGCCGGCGAGCGCGTTGGACAACCCGTTCGCCAAGCAGCAGAAGCTGATGATGTATCTGATGCCGTTGATGTTCGTGTTCTCTGGCATCACCTTCGCGATCGGTGTCCTGCTCTACTGGCTGACCACGAACCTCTGGTCGATGGGCCAGCAGTTCTACACGATCCGCCGCATGCCTGCCCCGGGCTCACTGGCCGAGAAAGCCCTTGAGGCACGTCGGCTCAAGAGCGGCAAGGAGCACAAGAAGTTCACCGTCCCCGGCCTTGCCCAAGCTGAGCCGGACGAAGTCCAGGACACGCCAACTGCTGAGACCAAGCCCAAGCCGGGTCAGCGCGAGCAGCCCAAACGCAAGAATCGGGCCAAGCCAGCGGTCCAGCAGGATGCCAAGCCTGACTCGGCTCAGGGGCCGGCCTCGACTCAGCGGCCAGGTCAGGTGAAGAAGGCAGCCCCGGCGAAACGGGCAGCCCCGGTCAAGAAGGCAGCCCCGGTGAAGAAGCTCGGGACTACTCTGCCGGCACCCGTGGAGGGCGACGCCTGACGGCGGCAACGGGTCGGCAACGGCTGACCAGCGAGGCCTACTAAGCACTTCGCAGATCAGGCGCAGAGCCCGTGGGAGCTGGTGCAATAAACCCCGGGGGGTATAGTGGAGACTTCTTGCTTCGATCAAACTCTCCAGGAGGAACGCCCAGATGTGTCGACAGGTAACCTGCCGCAGGTGCGGTAACGCGACGTGGTCTGGCTGCGGCCAGCACGTCAGCCAAGTGATGGCCGGCGTTCCGAAGTCCAAGCGTTGCCAATGCCCCCCGAAGGTCTCCTTCGTCGACCGGATCTTCGGAGGCCGCAAGTCATCTGTGTGACCCCTTGATGCCGCCAGTCACGGGGTGTGCGCCGTTCCCCGAGCACCGTTGCGGCTCCGGGGTGCCTGCCAGTTCTGGTTAGCGGGGGATGTGAGGACCACGGCGGGCCTCCCATCCCACGTCCAGAAACATGTGTCAGGTTGGGCCACCATGGATGCCCTCATCGTCGCCGTCTCCCAATACCTCCTTTTCTTCATTCTGGCCGCGGCCGCCGTCATCTGGCTCTACCTCCCACGGCCGGACAAGGTGGGTATGGCGACGCAGGCGATCGTGGCGATGGTGGCGATGGTGGTGCTGATCAAGCTGGCGGCGGTCCTCTACTCAGACCCCCGGCCTTTTGTCGTGGACCCGTCGGTCAAGCCCTTGTTTGCCCACCCTGCTGACAACGGGTTCCCGTCCGACCACACCGCCCTGGCTGCGATAGTCGCCCTCGTCGTGATGATGTATCGCCGATGGCTGGGGGCAGGCCTGCTCGCTGCGGGCATCGTGCTGGGCGCAGCGCGCGTGGCTGCGCATGTTCATCACGTTCCAGACATTGCTGCCGGGGTGCTGATCGCCATTCTTGCCGTAGGCGCCGCATCAGTCATCTGGCCGTGGCTTCGGCCCCATCTGCCGTCGCGGCTTAGCCGGCCGACGGGGTGAGCGGCCACGGACAGGGGCGATCTCGCGTCCGTGGCCGGGTGACGAGGTCCGCGACGGCTTCGGGCAGTACCGCCTCGGTTGGAAACCCATTCATCGACGTCATCACTTCATGGTTTTGACGGACGTTGTTTGCCGGACCTGGCGGGCCGGCTCAACGTGGTGGCCCCCAGGGCGATCGAGCACACTGCCAGGCCGCTGAGCACGACCTGGGGTCCCACCCAGCTGTGCAGCTCGGCCAGGTGCAGGCCCATGACGGCTAGCGCGACGCCGAACGCCGTGCCGATGGCCCGGGCCATGTTGACCATGCCTCCGGTCACGGCGGAGGCGCTGGCCGGGACCGCTCCCATCACGGTGGCATTGTTCGCCGGGATCACCAGACCCAGGAAGGCTCCCATGAGCAGAAGGAGCACGGCGACCAGACCCGGTGAGCGCCACAGCGCGATGTTGGTCACCACACAGGCGAAGACCCCCACCGCGCCCACCGCGACTCGCTGACGGTTGGACGCTCGAAGGTGCAACACGTTCGCCCCTACGGCAGCGAGCGCAAAACCGGCAGGCAGGCAGGACAGCACCAGCCCGCCGGCGGCCGTGCTCATACCCCAGGTGGCAAAGACGCTCGGATACAGGACCAGAGGGGCGAAAAGCAGCAGGTACGCCAGCAACGCCCCCGCCAGCGAGACACCGAGCCCGCCGCGCCGCCGCAGCAGGCTGGTGTCCACCAACGGGGCCACCGCACGTGCCTCCGTCTGCCAGAACAGGACCACCGTCGCGACCGCAACCACGCACAGCCCCACCACCACGGATGACGGAAGGGGCATACCGGACAGGCCGCTCAGCACCAGCAGAGTCGACACGATGGCGGCAGCCAGCAGGACGAAACCGGCTACGTCCCTGCCCCGCCCGGGGTTGAGGTCCCGGCTGCGCGGCAGAAGGAGAAAGCCGGCCAAGATCGCTACGACGCCAATCGGGACGTTCACCCAGAACACCGATCGCCACCCGTAGGCATCCACCAGCACCCCGCCGAGGGTGGGACCCAGGGCAAGGCCCAGCGCCTGGGCGGCTCCCTGAATCCCGAGCGCGGTCCGCACCCGGGACCGGGGGACGCTGAGTACCACCAGCGCCACGCTGTTGGCCTGCAGCAGTGCAGCCCCGACTGCCTGGAACCCGCGCCCGGCCACGAGCCAGCCCAGGCTCGGCGCGAGGGCACACGCAGCGGAAGCAAGTGAGAAGAGGCCGAATCCGTACAGGTACAACAGCTTGCGGCCTCGCGAGTCCGCCCACCGACCCACCGGGACCAGCAGCACCGCCAGAACTACCAGGTACGAGAGCGAGACCCACTGCACGCTGCCCAGCCCTGTGTTGAGCTCCGCCTGCAGCTGCGGGTAGCTCAGCGTCACGATGCTGGCGTCCAGCTGCCCCATGAACGCACCCAGGCACACCGCGCCGACCGCAGCCCACGGCGCGCGCGGATGTTCCCGCACCCACCGCGGGCGCCGGGACTCTCGCGTCAACGGTCCCAGGTCGAAGCTGCTCATGAACACCACTGGATTCTGTCAAAGACAGAAACCTGCGCCCCTCCAGCCGGGTAGCTCCCCTGTTCGACTGCTGCCTAGGCTCGACGTATGAACCGAAACCCTGACCCGGGTGCGGAGCACACCTCTGCGCTCATCCAGGTTGACGAGCTCGCAAGACTGCTGGCCGGCCCAGAGGCAGCCCGGCCCGTGCTCCTGGACGTGCGCTATCGGATGGGCACCTCCGCGGCGTTGCAGGAGTTCGAGGAAAGCCACCTCCCAGGGGCGTCCTACGTCGCCATGGACAGTGAGCTGGCGACCATCCGCGCCGACGGAGCAGGTGGTCGCCACCCGATGCCGACGGCCGAGACCTTTTCTGGCGCAATGAGATCCGCTGGTGTGACCATGTCGCGCCCGGTGGTCGCCTATGACGACTGGGCATCGCTGCCGGCCAGCCGGGTCTGGTGGATGCTGCGACACCACGGCTTCCTGGATGTCCGTGTCCTGAACGGCGGGATCGCCGCGTGGACCGCGGCCGGTGAGCCCACCGACTCCGGTCCGGCCATACGGGGAGCGGGCGACTTCACAGCATCCAGCATGGGTGTGGGCCACCTCCTGGACGCCACGGGCGCCACGAGCCACGCCGCCGGGCATCTCCTGCTCGACGCTCGCCCCGCCGACCGCTTTCGAGGGGAGAACGAGACCATCGATGCGGTCGCCGGTCACATCCCCGGCGCCGTCAGCGCTCCGGCGATGGCCAGCGTTGACAGGCATGGGCGTTTCCTGCCGGCCGGAGAGCTGGCAGCGCGCTTCCATGAGCTCGGCGCTGAGGATGGGAAAATCATTGGCACGTATTGCGGTTCAGGTATTCAGGCGACCCACCTGGCGCTCGCCCTGAGCATCGCCGGCATCACCGAAGGCGCCGACGTCTACATCGGCTCATGGAGCGACTGGATCACCAGCCCGGACCGACCGATCGCCCTCGGCTGACCGCTGACAGATCTCAGGACGGTCTGGTCGGCCATCGTGACCGTCTTCGCGGTCTGCCACTGAGGGCGTCAGGCAGTGAGGGGATCTACGGGCGAGCAGCCAGGACAGAGGCCGAACACTTCCAGGGTATGGCTGATGTCGGTGTACCCGTGCTGCCTGGCAACGTCGTCAGCCCATTGAACGACTGCCTGGCCTGCGATCTCGGTGGAGCGTCCACACGACCGGCACAGGAGGTGATGGTGGTGTTGCTGGGAGCATTGCAGAAAGACCGTCTCGCCGTCCTCGCGCGTCAGGACGTCCACCTGGCCGGAGTGCGCCATGAGTCCCAGAGTCCGGTAGACCGTGGCGAGTCCGATGTTGTCGCCGCGCTCTCGCAGGGTCGCATGGATCTGCTGGGCGCTGCGGAACTCCTGGAACTCCGCGAGCAGGTCAGCGACAGCCTTGCGCTGCCTGGTCACTCGAGTCGCGGGGAGACCCGTTGAGCTGGGGACTGGTTCACGGTAGTGAGGAACCGGGCCTGGCCGTTTCTGGCCATTCCCGCCTGCGCTGCTATCAATGGTTCCCATCACCCGCCGACGTTAACACGGGCCCGGAAACGCCCGGCTGGGCCGAGACCGGGCTGCCGGTGACGGCAGCCCGGTCTCGCAACAGCCAACTTTCCCATCGGGACCAGGCACGAGACCGGCGCGGCGCGCTGGAGCCCGAGCCGGTCTGCGTGCGCGGGGTCAGACTGACGTGGAGCTGGTGTAGCGCAGGTACGGCTTGACCACGTCCAGGTCGGGGAAGAGCTCTTTGGCCGCATCCGTGGGGATGTCCAGGCTGACGATGGCGCGGTCGCCGGGGCGCCAGTCGGCCGGCGTGGCGAAGGGGCCGGAGTCGTTGAGCTGCAGTGCGTCCAGGACACGCAGGATCTCGTCGAAGTTCCGGCCGACGCTCTTGGGGTAGGTGAGCATCAGCTTGATCAGGTTGTCGGGCCCGATGATGAACACCGAGCGCACCGAGCTGGTGTCGCCCTCGCCGGGATGGATCATGTCGTAAAGCGCGGCGACCTTCTTGTCCGGGTCAGCGATGATCGGATACCCGATACTGGTCTTGGAGATCTCTTCCACGTCCGGCTTCCACGAGTTGTGGTCTTCGACGGAGTCCACGGAGAGTGCGATCACCTTGGTGTTGCGCCTGTCCCACTCGTCGCTGAGCTGGCCGACCCGGCCGAGCTCGGTGGTGCACACGGGGGTGTAGTCCGCCGGGTGGCTGAAGAAGACCGCCCAGCTGTCGCCCTTCCAGTCCAGGAAGGACACCTCACCCTCGGTGGTGGGTGCGGTGAAGTCGGGTGCTTTGTCACCCAGGTGCAGGGAAGCCATGTAGTCGCTCCAGTTCTCTTCGCGCTCGTGTCGTGCCTGTGCGTCGACAGTATCCCGGCGTCCCGGGGGCTGCCCGGCGTAGACGGGTGCCCTGCATGGCCGCTGGCACAATCCGGCGGAGCTCCCAAGGCAATGGCGGGCACCCTCACGGGTATGGCTCCGAGCAGGGTTCGCGCGCCAGGAATGTCCCTCGCGTGTTGTGTGTTCATACCCCCGGAGGTATTATTCAGGCAACTGACAGGGAGTCCCATGGCCACTCAAGCACTGACCGCAGCATCCTTCGAACAGACACTGCTCGACAACGACATCGTTCTCGTCGACTTCTGGGCAGCCTGGTGCGGACCATGCCGTACCTTCGGCCCGGTTTTCGAGAAGGCCAGCGCAGCCCACCCCGACATCGTGTTCGGCAAGGTCGACACCGAGGCGGAGCAGTCGTTGGCCGGCGGGGCCGGGATCACCTCCATCCCCACCCTGATGGCCTTCCGCGCCGGCATCCTCGTCTTCAGCCAGCCAGGAGCACTCCCGGCCTCAGCGCTGGAACAGGTCATCGCCAGCGTCCGAGCGCTCGATATGGATGACATCCGGGCCCAGATCGCTGGCGCCCGCGCTGCTGCCTCTGAAGCCGACGCCAGCTCTCAGACCACCCAGACCGCGTCCTGACCTCCGGCAAACGAAATGGAGTCACCATGGTTGCGCTGAATCCTGACGAGCTGGGTGCAGTGGCCAACCGGCTGCGCCGGGCTGAGGGCCAGATCCGCGGCGTCCTGCGCATGATCGAGCAAGGGCGAGACTGCAAGGACATCGTCACCCAGCTCGTCGCCGTCAACCACGCACTGGACCGTGCTGGTTTCGCGATCATCGCGTCCAGCCTCAAACAGTGTCTTGCCGAGCCCGACGGTGCCAACTCTGCGGACGCCCGGACCCTGGAGAAGCTCTTCCTCACCCTGTCCTGACCCTCGCCGCCCACAACATCGCGCGGGTGCGACCAACCCGCGACCACGACAGTATTCCCACCGCCAGGTGCTCACGAGAGGCAACATCTCATGTCCGACAAGCACGACACCCTTGGGCCCAACCTGACTCGTGACCTGATCATCATCGGCTCTGGCCCGGCTGGATACACCGCTGCTATCTACGCGGCGCGGGCAGACCTTCGACCGGTGATCTTCGAGGGTGCGGTTACCGCTGGTGGTGCGCTGATGAATACCACCGAGGTCGAGAACTTCCCGGGTTTCCCGGAGGCGGTCATGGGCCCGGACCTGATGGAGTCGATGCGCGCCCAGGCCGAGCGTTTCGGTGCGCAGCTGGTCCGTGACGACGTCGAGCAGATGTCGCTGGCCGGTCCGGTGAAGACCGTCACCGACGGGTCCGGGACCACCTGGTGGGCCCGGACCGTGATCCTGGCGATGGGCTCGGCATATCGTCAGATGGGCCTGCCGGACGAGCTGCGCCTGTCCGGCCACGGGGTGTCCTGGTGCGCCACCTGCGACGGGTTCTTCTTCCGGGGCCAGGACATCGCGGTCATCGGCGGGGGTGACTCCGCCGTGGAGGAAGCCACCTTCCTGACGAAGTTCGCCGACTCGGTGACCATCGTGCACCGCCGCGACGAGCTCCGGGCCTCCAAGATCATGGCCGGCCGGGCGATGGGTAATCCCAAGATCCGCTTCGCGTGGAACACCGCGGTCGAGGCCATCCATGGCCAGGACAAGGTCACCGGGCTGACCCTGCGTGACACGCTCACCGGCGCAACCCGGCTGCTGCCGGTGACCGGCGTCTTCGTGGCCATCGGCCACGACCCGCGCAACGAGCTCATCAAGGGCGTCATCGACCTGGACGACCACGGCTACGTCACCGTGGCGGGCCGCAGCACGGCTACCAGTGTTCCGGGGGTCTTTGCTGCCGGGGACCTGGTCGACCACACCTACCGGCAGGCGGTCACCGCGGCAGGCTCCGGCTGCGCCGCGGCGCTGGACGCCGAGCGCTACCTGCGTGACCTCGAGCCCACCCCCGAAAGCGGCCGCACAGACGCCGAGTCCGGCGACAGACAGGGACTCCTCGTCAAGCCGTGACCACACGATCCTCGATCGCACCAGGCATGTGGTGGCAGACCCGCTTCCGCGCGCCGAGCATTCATCATCTCCGGCCAGCGAAGGGTACGACATGGACAGCAGGGCCAAGACGGCATGGAACACCCGGTATGCAGAGAGTGAGCTGGTCTGGTCTGCCGCGCCGAACATCTGGGTCGAGCAGCTGACCCAGGACCTGCCACCCGGCAGGGCGCTGGACATCGCGGCCGGAGAGGGCCGCAACGCCCTGTGGCTCGCTGCCCGCGGATGGCACGCCACCGTGGTGGACTTCTCCGCGGTGGCATTGCAGCGGGCCCGCTCATTGGCCGAGAAGAATCTCGGATCCGACGCCGGAGCCCTGGTGACCCTGGAGGCCGACGTCGCGATGTGGGTTCCGCAGGCGCTTTCCTACGATCTGGTTCTGGTCGTGTACCTGCATCTTCCGAAGCAGCAACGGGGCGCCATCATGCGACGGGCGGCCGAGGCCGTCGCGCCGGGCGGAACGCTGCTGGTCGTCGGACACGACCTGGAGAACCTGACTTCCGGGCATGGGGGCCCGCAGGACCCTTCGGTGCTGTACCGCCCAAGTGACATCGTGGCGGACATCGAACCTGAACATCTGACGGTGATTCGGGCGGAGACGGCCGTGCGATCTCTCACCGATGCAGGGGGCCGGCCAGCCGATGCCCTCGACGCGCTCGTGCTCGCCCGCCGCGCCCTGGACTGATCCCCAACCTGCTCGCTGAAGGTGAACGTGCAACCCAGCGGCACCAGCCGCAGAGCGGCTGGTGCGGCTGTCCCCGTGGAGCCAGAGCTGACCAACCTGGAACAGTCGGGAAGCATCTCAGGCGAAGGCCCGCTATCTGCTCAAGGGCAGCCGGATCGTGATGGTTGTCCCGGCTCCCTCCGGCGAGACCGCCGCGATGGAGCCCCCGTGGGCCACGACGATCTCGCGTGAGACGGCCAGGCCGATCCCCGAGCCGGCGACCTGTTTTGCTGCACGGCCGCGCCAGAGCCTGTCGAAAACGTGGGGCAGCTCATCAGCGGGGATACCGGGACCGGTGTCGAAAACGTCCAGAACCGCCTGGTCGGCCTCGCTGCCCACCGCGACGGTGACCTCATCGCCGGCGCGGCAGTAGCGTGCCGCGTTGGCCAGCAGGTTGCCCACGGCCTGGTGCAACCGGTCGGAGTCCGCGCGGACCAGTACCGGTCCGTCCAGCTGTCTGCCCACTGTCAGTCCGGCAGCCCGCAGCTGGGACTCGCGCACCGCCAGCTCGTCGTGGGCGACCTGGGTCAGGTCCACCTCGGTCCGTTGAACTGTCACCTCGCTGGCTTCCACGGCGGAGAGCTCGGCCAGGTCGCTGACCACACGCCCAAGCCGCAACGACTGGTCGTGCAGACCGGCCAGACCTGCGGGAGTGGGCTCAACCAGGCCATCGCGCAGCTCTTCGAGCCCGGCCTGCAGGGCGGCCAGCGGTGTGCGCAGCTCATGAGCAACGTCCGCGGTGAGGTTGCGGCGGTCTAGCTCCGTGCGCGCGACCGTGTCAGCCATCAGGTCGAACGCGCGGGCCAGCTCACCAAGCTCGCCCGGACCGTGCACCTCGGCGCGGACCTGCCGATCCCCTGCGGTGAACGCCCGGGTGGCGGAGGTCATGGCCGCTACCGGACGGGTGATCAGCCTGGTGACCACCCAGCTGGCGAGCAGGGCGACGAGCAGGGCCACGAGGGCGGCCACTGCGATCCATGACCAGGCCACGTCTCGCGCCTGGTTACCTCCCCCCGTCTCGAAGACCAGCCGCACGCTCCCGACGCCGACCCGGTCGACAACCACCGGAACGTCCACGACCCCCTGGCCACCGACCGGCCCGGCGCCCCTGCCCAGGCCAGGCCCGATGTGGCCGGCACCGGGACTGGTACCGCCTACCGGGGCACCAGAGGCGCCCAGGATGAACAGCTTGGCCCCGGCCGCCTCGGCTATGGCGGTGGTGCGACTCAGGTCTGCGCCGTCCCAGCCGGCGGCCTTCTGGTAGGCGTCCCCCGCTGCGGTCGCGGCGCCCGCTGCGGCCTTCTCCTGGTTGACCTGCGTCGCAACCTGGAGACCCTGGCCGACGCCGATGAGTGCCGCGACCGTCAGCACCAGGACCGAGGACACTGCGACAAGGACGAAGGCAAACAGGAGCCGACGTCCGAGCGGGCCGAGCCCGACACGGAGCCCGCTCACGCCGGATCGTCTCGCCGCAGACGCAGCCGGTAGCCAACACCCAGGACAGTCTCCAGCACGTCGGCCCCGGACTCGCCGAGCTTGTGGCGAAGGTTCTTCACGTGTGAGTCGATGGTTCGCTCATAACCGGCGTACTCATACCCCCGGATCCTGTTGACCAGCTCATACCGTGAGAACACGCGTTCGGGGGCTGCCGCGATGGCCGCCAGCAGGTCCCATTCGGTGGGGGTCAGGTCGAGTATGCGGTCATCCAGGGACGCCTCGTGCCGTGGTTCGTCGATTCGCAACCGTCCCCGGCCGTAGGTGACCGGGCCGCTCTCTGCGGGTTGCCCGCCGCTGCGGTGCAGGACCGCCTGGACGCGCAGGACCACCTCGGCCGGGCTGAAGGGTTTGGTGACGTAGTCGTCCGCGCCGAGCTGCAGGCCGTGGATGCGGTCGTCGACGGTGCTGCGTGCTGTCAGGACGAGAACCGGGGGACGTCCGGCAGCATGGATCTCACGGAGCACGTCGGTACCGTCCACGTCGGGAAGGCCGAGGTCGAGCAGCACCAGGTCCGGGGGTGCGGACGTGAGCAACCGGATTGCCTCGGCCCCGGTCCCGGTGGTCAGCACGGACAGGCCGGCACGCTCCAGATACCGGCGCAGCACCTCCCGGATATCGCGTTCATCCTCAACGACCAGCACGGTGGGCATGCCTCATCCTCTCTGATCCGACGCTGTTGAGGGCACCGAAGACGAGCGATTCCGGCCGGCGTGCCCAATCTCCACACCGCCTCCACATCCATCCCGCAGAAGGGCAGCCGCGACGGAGCCAGCAGGGCCGCCCGAAGCGTCGAGCCGGCCGACGTCACCGATCTGAAAGCAGCGGGGCCAGCGTCACAGCATGCGACATGACGCAGGTCTACAAGAACCTTCTGGCAGCCTCCCAGCGCCACCTCGTGGCGTTCGGCGGCTGATGGCAGCGGAAGGCGCAGGGGGTGGACCGGCTCCGGGCGGCCGGGCCGGGCACTCGGGGGGTGGGTCCTGTCAGGATCAGTTCATCGACATGGGTCCGCCCATGTTCTGCCACGCGCCCATTCCTCCGGCGAGATCGTAGACGTGCGTGAAGCCGGCGGCGCTCATCTGCTCCAACGCCGTCCCAGACCGGTTCCCGCTGCGGCAGTAGACGGCGTAGGTCCCGTTCTTGTCCAGCGCGGCGATCCCTGCCGCGAAGCCTGAGCCCTCGATGTCGATGTTCTGCGCGGAAGGCAGGTGCCCGGAGGAGTACTCCGCCGGGGTACGCACATCGAGCACGATGGTGCCGGGTGCTTTCATGGCGGTGGCGAAGTCACTGGCGGCCATATGTTGCCCGGTTGCCGGTGAGGCCGAGCTGCTGGTGGGCTCACTTGACGAGCAGGCGCTGACTCCCGCGGACGCAGCGATGGCAGTGATAGCCAGTGCGGCGGCGGCGAGCCTGCGGGACCACGATCGGGTGGGGTTCATTCGCATGCTGTTGGCTCCTTGGTGGGGAAGAGGGATATCAGAGGTTCGGGTGAACGGCCTTGAGAGTAAGCCATCCGCCGGAGAGGTTGCGGGCGTCGAACCCTTCGCTGAGCAGGACGCGGGTGGCAAGGTAGGAGCGGACTCCACTGGCGCAGTGCACGCTGATCGCGCGGCCGCCGGCCGCCGAGGTGACCTCGTCCAGGCGGGCACGGAGCTCGAGGTGGGGGATGTTGAGGGCCCCTGCCAGATGGCCTTCGGCGAACTCGGCTCGTGACCGCACGTCCAGGACAAGGGTGTCGGCCATGGCCTGGTCGAGGTCTTGGGCCTGCCACTGGGGCATGGTGTTGTCCAGGACGTTCTGGGCGACGAATCCGAGCATGTTGACGGGGTCTTTGGCCGAGCCGTAGGGCGGGGCGTAGGCGAGCTCGAGCTCGGCGAGGTCGTCGGCGGTCATCCCGGCGCGGATGGCGGTGGCGAGGATGTCGATGCGTTTGTCAACGCCGGCGCGGCCGACGCCCTGGGCTCCCAGCAGTGTCCCGTCGGGGGCGAAGCTGGCCACGAGATGCACCTGTTCGGATCCGGGGTAGTAGCCTGCGTGGTCGCCTGGGTGGATGTGCATGACCTCGTGGGCGATGCCGGCCCGGTTCAGCGTGGCCTGGTTGGCCCCGGTGGTTGCGGCGGTCAGGCCGAAGACCCGCACGATCGCCGTCCCCAGGACGGCGGCCTGGGGGGTGGTCCGGCGGCCGCAGATCGAATCGGCCGCCCTGCGCCCCTGCCGGTTCGCGGGACCTGCCAGCGGCACCGGCATCTTTGCTCCGGTGACGGCCTGGGTGACCTCGACCGCGTCGCCGACAGCCCAGATGTGGGGGTCGGAGGTGTGCTGGTCGCCATCGACTCTGATGGCCCCTGTCGCACCTAGGTCCAGCTCGGCCTCAAGTGCCAGCGCGCTCGCGGGCCGCACGCCCACGTTGACGATGACGAGGTCGGCGGGCAGGGTGGCGCCGTCCGAGAGGGTGACGGTGACGGCGCCGGGCGGGCCTGCAGTCGCCGACTCGCCGATGACGCCACCGGAGGTGGCGGGGATCGTGTCGTGCGCCGAGATGGCCTGGGCTGACACGCCCAGCCGCAGGTCGACCCCGTGTGCGGCGAGCTCGTCGGCCAGCAGCGGCGCGAGCTCGGCGTCCAGCGGTGGCAGGACATGGTCGGCCAGCTCGACGAGGTGGACCTTCAGGCCGCGAGCCGTCAGGGCTTCGACCGCCTCGAGGCCGATGAATCCGGCACCGACCACCACGGCGCTCGGGCGTGCCTGGGTCGTGCCTCGGTGTTCGAGCAGCTCCTCGACCCGCTCCCGCAACGCGTCGACGTCAGGGATCGTGCGCAGGCTGTGCACGGCCGGGTGGTCCAGGCCGTCGATGGGCGGACGCACGGCCACCGCGCCGGGGGACAGCACCAGCGCGTCATACGGCAGGGCGTACGCGTCGTCGCCCGCCTGGACGGTGACCTTCTGTGAGGTCCTGTCGATGCCGGTGACCCGGTGGCCAGTTCGCACGTCCAGGTTCAGGGACGCAGCCAGCGACTCGGGAGTGTGCAGCAGGAGGTCGTCTCGCCGGGAGATCTCACCGGAGAGGTGGTACGGCAGGCCGCAGTTCGCGAACGAGACGTACGCCCCCTGCTCGAGGACGACGATCTCGGCATGCTCGTCCAGACGACGGGCCCGCGCGGCTGCGCTCATCCCGCCGGCGACGCCTCCGACGATGACGATCCTCATGGCGTCCTGCGGGGGCGCGGGGCTGGGGGCGGTTGAGTTGGTCACGGTGGGCTCCATGTGGCTCACAATACCCTAGGGGGTATGTTTCCGTACAACTGGAGTCGCGTGGTCCCACTCCGGATCGCCAGAACCACAGACCTGTTCGGTGGCGAGAGGTCCAGAAGCACACTGGTCTCCATGTGACAAACTTCATACCCGGGGGGGTAGTGGGACCAAGGTCCTGTATTCCCCTGGGGGTATGGGCATAACGTCACGGCGTGTGGCCAGATACCTGGTTCGTGATGGATCAGAGCCTGTGTCTGCCGCAGGACTCTTGTCACCATTCGGCGCGTCATCAAGCGCGTCATCAAAGCGCCCCAACAAGGAGACAGCACCATGACAGTAGCCACCGAGGACCTCAGGGGACTGAAGTCCGACCTCGTCGTTGACGCCCGCGCCACCTCCTGCCCCGGACCGATCCTGGCAGCCAAGAAGGCCATCGGCCAGATCCCGGTCGGCGGCGTCATGGAAGTGCTCGCCTCCGACACCGGCACCCTGAAGGACCTGCCTGCCTGGTGCAAGAAGATGGGCCACGACTTCCTGGGCTCGGTCGACGACGCCGGCTACCTGCAGCTCTTCCTCAAGAAGACGAAGTGATCTGACTGTGTCCACTGCTACCGAGACCGGGTTCAAGCCACGGATCCTCGTCTTCTCGACGAACAACATCTCCGATCCCGGCATTGACCTGGCCGGGAGCAGGCACATGCACTACCCGGCTCAGGTCTCGACCATGAGCGTCCCGTGCAGCAGCGGGCTCAAGCCCGGATGGATCCTGCACGCGTTCGAGCAGGGGCTCGACGGGGTGTTCATCGGCTCCGACGGGGACGAGTGCGCCCTGCTGGACGACTGCGGCGCCCGAACGGGCCGGGTCATCGCACAGGCGCAGGAGCTGATGAAGGCCAAGGGGATCGCACCCCAACGACTGAAGATGGCGGCGCTGTGCTCGGTGTGTGCCGAGCCCTTCGTCGGCTACATGCGCGAGTTCTCGGCGACGCTGACGAAGCTCGGCCCCATCTCCAGTGACGCGGCTGTCACCGCTGTCGCATCCTGATCAACGAGAACCGAGAAAAGGACGTCCGGAAGCTATGACTGAAACCCAGCTGGCCGAGGCTATGACCGACGACACCGAGGTCAAGACTCGAAAGACGATCATCCTGTTCAGCGGCGACTTCGACAAGGTCATGGCGGCTTTCATCATCGCCAATGGCGCTGCAGCGATGGACGACGAGGTCACCATGTTCTTCACGTTCTGGGGCCTCAACGCCCTGCGACGCACGGAAAAGGTGGCGACGAGCGGCAAGAGCCCCCTGCAGAAGGCGTTCTCCATGCTGATGCCCCGGGGTCCGGAGCGCCTGCAGCTTTCGCACATGAACTTCGCCGGGGCAGGGCCCAAGCTCATGCAGCGAATGATGCGGAACGAGAAGGTCATGTCCCTTGATGACCTCATCGCCTCGGCGCGGGAGCAGGGCGTGAAGATGATCGCCTGCGCCATGTCGATGGACATCATGGGGCTCAAGCCCGAGGAGCTCATTGACGGACTTGAGTACGCCGGGGTCGCAAGCTACCTGGGCGATGCCGACGAGTCGAACGTCAACCTCTTCATCTAGGGCTGCTCACACCTCTTCACCCAGGACCACCCTGGCGAGGGCCTCGCCACTTTCGAGGACCTCGCCAGGTTTTGCGGGGCGGCATCGACGGACTACGAACTTGGAGCCACAGATGGACAACGAACCACAGCCACAGACGGACTATGACGTCATGGTGATCGGCAGCGGCATCGGCGGGATGGAGTCGTCCATCAAGCTGGCCGACATGGGCCACAAGGTCCTGCTGGTCGAGAAGGAGGCAAGCGTCGGCGGACGGATGATCCTGCTCAGCAAGGTCTTCCCGACGCTTGACTGCGCCAGCTGTATCTCTGGCCCGAAGATGTCGTCGACCATCAACCACCCGAACATCACCACCAAGAACTACAGCGAGGTCCTGGGGATTGAACGGGACTCAGGCGGTTTGTTCCACGCGAAGGTGCAGGAGAACCCGACCTTCGTCGACTGGGCAGCCTGCACCGGCTGTGCCAAGTGCGAGACCGCCTGCACCGTAGCGGCCCCCGACCAGTTCAACTACGACCTGGTCGCGCGCCGCGCCGCCTACATCGCCTTCCCGCAGGCCGTGCCCAAGAAGGCGGTCATCCAGCGCGCCGGCACCTCACCGTGCGTCGACACCTGCCCCGCGGGCATCAAGGCACACGGCTACGTGTCTCTCATCCGTAACGGGAAGTACGAGGAGGCGTTCCAGCTGATCCTGGACGCCACGCCGCTGGTCGGCACACTGGGACGGGCTTGCTACGCGCCCTGCGAGAGCGAGTGCAGCCGCGGAGACCTCGAGGCGGCTATCCCGATCCGCCGCCTCAAGCGCTTCGTCGCCGACCGACACTATGCCGAGATGGACGGCCCGGGCATCGAACGCCCGGCGTCCAACGGCAAGAGCGTGGCCATCGTCGGCTCCGGGCCGGCCGGCCTGACTGCTGCCTGGCAGCTGGCGCGCCTTGGCTACCAGGTGCGGATCCTGGAGGCCGAGGCTCAGGCCGGTGGCTTCCTGCGCCATGCCCTTCCCACCTACCGGCTGCCACAGGAGGTCGTCGAGCAGGACATCGCCAACGTCACGGCGCTCGGGGTCGAGATCGTCACCTCCACGACGGTGAATGACCTGGAGGCGCTCAAGG
The DNA here is from genome assembly GCA_040006795.1 of Actinomycetota bacterium. Taxonomy (GTDB): domain Bacteria; phylum Actinomycetota; class Actinomycetes; order Actinomycetales; family Dermatophilaceae; genus UBA4719. The sequence goes on from JBDTWH010000062.1 coordinate 15,665, forward strand.
CCGAGGGTTACGACGCCGTGCTGCTCGCCACCGGCACCCCGCTGGCGACTTCGCTCGGCGTACCGGGCGAGGAGTCCGCTGGTGTACTCACGGGTCTGGACTACCTGCGGCAGGTGAGCCTCGGCGAGGCTCCCGCCCTGACCGGCAAACGAGTCGTCATCGTCGGTGGCGGCAACGTCGCGATGGACACGGCCCGGACAGCTCGCCGGCTGGGTGCGCTCGAGGTCAAGGTCGCCTACCGACGCGGTCGTGAGGAGATGCCCGCCCATGTCGCCGAGGTCGACGACGCTGAGAAGGAAGGCATCGGCTTCGAGTTCCTCGTCGCACCCGTATCAGTCGTGGTTGGCGCGGGCGGCAAGGTCGAAGGCCTGCGCTGCCAGAAGATGAAGCTTGGCGAGCCTGACGCGTCGGGCCGACGTCGCCCCGAGCCCGTCTCGGGCAGCGGATTCGTGATCCCCTGCGAAGCCGTGATCTCGGCGATCGGGATGGCGCCAGACCAGGCCCCGTACGAGAACCTGACGGGTGTCGCCAAGGGCAACCGGATCGCTGTTGACCCGACAACCCTGCAGACCGAGGTTCCGTACCTGTTCGCCGCAGGAGACGTCACCACCGGCGCGAGCGACATCACCCGGGCGGTCGGCGCCGGCCGTCGCGCCGCCTTCACCATCGACAACTTCGTCCAGGGTCGTCCGCTAGGTGACTTCCCGTCGCTGGACAGCCTGCTCGAAGTGGTGGACAAGAAAGAGGTGATGGCCCGCCAGACGAAGTACACCGAGCGGGAGCCCGTGGTCGCGGGCACCACCTTCTCGGACTCTCCCTCGGACTTCGGCGAGCTCGAGCCCGGGATGACCGAGGCCGAGGCCAGGTCCGGTGCCGGTGGCTGTATGGACTGTGGCGTCTGCTCGGAGTGCCAGGAGTGCGTCAAGGCATGCCCTGCCGACGCGATCAACTTCGACCAGCGCGAGAAGGTCACGGACTTCACGGTCGGCGCGGTCGTCGTCTCGACCGGTTACAAGCTCTTCGCGGCGGACCTGAAGCCGGAGTATGGCTTCGGCACGTACGCAAACGTGATCACGGGCACGCAGATGGACCGCCTGCTTGCGCCGACACGTCCGTTCAACACGATCCTGCGGCCCGGCGACGGGAAGGTGCCTGACCGCATCGCCTACGTCTCGTGCACCGGATCGCGCGACAAGACATCCGGCAACCCACTGTGCTCGAAGGTCTGCTGCATGTACTCGGTGAAGCAGAACCAGCTCATCATGGGCTCGCTGCCGCTGGCCGACGTGACCATGCACTACATGGACATCCGCGCGGCCGGCAAGCGCTACAACGAGTTCTACGAGCAGGCCAAGGACATGGGCGCCACCTACATCAAGGGACGCGTGGCCAAGATCACCGAGAAGGACAACGGGGACCTCATCCTGCGCTACGAGGACATCGAGAACGGCGGCAAGATCGTCGAGGCCGAGTACGACCTCGTCGTGCTGGCCGTGGGTATCCAGCCCAACAGGGACGTGGAGAAGCTGTTCACCGGCGAGAAGCTCGGCCTGGACGAGTACTTCTACGTCGCCGAGCCCGATGGGGACCTCGACCCCGGCCGGACCGACATCCCCGGCGTCTTCGTCGCCGGTACGTCCGCCGGAGCCAAGGACATCGTCGACACGATCCTGCACGCAGGAGCCGCTGTCGCCCAGGTCGCTGCTCATCTTGAGCATTCCAAGAGCACCCAGCTCACCACGACCCCCGAAATGACAGAGGCACTGGTATGAGCGAGCAGGCAGGCACCGGCACGAGCGAGCTGTCAGGTGCAGACACAAGCGAGCAGGTGGACGCCGGCACGGGCGAGCAGCGACGGATCGGGGTCTACCTCTGCCACTGTGGCGGGAACATCTCCGACTACGTCGACGTGGCCAAGGTGGCCGAGGCCCTGGCGGACGAACC
>JBDTWH010000063.1:0-3165 GCA_040006795.1 Actinomycetota bacterium
AAGGCGCTCACCGGCATACGGTGCAGGCGCGGTCGGAAGTCTAACCGACGCTTGCGGAGCGCTTCAGCCCACCTCAGGCGACGACCGGGTACCGTGTCCGCGTGCTCCTTTCTGACCGTGACATCAAGGCCGAGATCGATGGCGGGCGGGTGCGCCTTGAGCCGTATGACGAGGAGATGGTCCAGCCGTCCAGCATCGACGTGCGCCTGGACAAGTACTTTCGGCTCTTCGACAACCACAAGTACCCCTTCATCGACCCGGCCGAGGACCAGCCCGACCTCACTCACCTGGTCGAGGTCGAGCACGACGAGCCGTTCATCCTGCATCCGGGCGAGTTCGTTCTGGGCTCCAGCTTTGAGATCGTCACGCTGCCCAACGACCTTGCGGCACGGCTCGAGGGCAAGTCGTCGCTGGGTCGGCTCGGCCTCGTCACGCACTCCACAGCCGGTTTCGTGGACCCTGGGTTCAGTGGTCACGTAACGCTCGAATTGTCGAATGCGGCGACCTTGCCGATCAAGCTCTGGCCCGGCATGAAGGTCGGCCAGCTGTGCTTCTTCAGGTTGTCCAGCCCGGCCGAGAACCCCTACGGGAGCGCCAAGCATGGCTCGCGCTACCAAGGTCAGCGCGGGCCAACGGCAAGTCGCTCGTTCCTGAACTTCCACCGAACCGACGTCTAGGACGCGAGCGCAACCACGTCGGTCACTCAGCGGGGTCACAGGTCGGGCGTTTACTTTGTCGCCTATGGACCGTGCTCCACGTCTGAGATTCACCGGCCACGGCGCGCGACCCGAAGCCGTCGTGCTGCTTCTCCATGGAGGAACGACCGACAGCTTCGCCCCGGTGCGAGGCTTCGACCCCTCTGTCCTGCGCATGGTTCCCTTTGGTCGCAGTGTGGTTCGGGCCGGTGGTGGGAGCATCGTGCTGGCGAAGCTTCGCTATGCCGTGCGTGGATGGAACGGTGACCGGGAGTCCCCGCTTTCCGACGCCCGCTGGGCACTCGACCGGATCGCTGAGCGTTTTGGCCACCTTCCGGTTGGCCTGGTCGGGCACTCCATGGGTGGCCGGGTGGCGCTACGGGTGGCCGAACACGGAGGCGTCTCCGGCGGTATTCACGGGGGGAACCACAGCCGGGGGGTGCACAGTGTTGCTGCCCTGGCGCCGTGGCTGCCCGACGGCGAGCCGATTCCATTGCTGGGTCGTCGTGCCCTGCTCTTGGCGCACGGGACTGCGGACCGCATCACTGACCCCGCCAGGACCGCCGAGGTCGCCGAGAAGCTCTTGGCTGACGGGGGGAACGTTGAGCTGGTGAAGTACCCCGGGGCAGGTCATTCCATGATGTTCCCGGCCAGACCATGGCACGACCTGGCCGCCAGCTTCATGGTGAAGACGCTGCTGGCACCCGTGCCGGAGGGCCCAGCCGGTCCGACGCCACGCTGAGGTCCTCTTCGAATCGCTCGGTGAATTTGCGGTTGCCCCGATAGGTTTGAAGGCATGATCCGGTTTGAAGCGGTCTCGAAACACTTCCCGGATGGCACCAAGGCCGTTGATGAGCTGACCTTCGAAGCCCCGGCCAGCCAGATCACCGTGCTGGTTGGGCCGTCCGGATGCGGCAAGACGACGTCGCTGAGGATGATCAACCGGATGATCGAGCCCACCAGCGGGCGGATCTGGATCGACGACCAGGACACCTCGACGATGGACGCGACCGAGCTTCGGCGTGGCATCGGCTACGTCATCCAGCATGCGGGACTCTTCCCTCACCGCACGATCGTGGCCAATATCGCCACCGTCCCCAGACTGCTCGGGTGGGACCGGCGGAAGGCAGAGGTCCGGGCCCTTGAGCTGCTGGAGCGGGTGGGCCTGCCGTCCAGCTTCGCGAAGCGGTATCCCGCACAGCTCTCCGGCGGCGAGCAACAACGGGTCGGTGTCGCAAGGGCACTGGCAGCGGACCCCCCGGTGATGCTCATGGATGAGCCGTTCAGTGCCGTTGACCCCATCGTGCGCGAACAGCTGCAGGACGAGTTCCTGCGTCTGCAGGGCGATCTCGGCAAGACCATCATCTTCGTCACCCACGACATCGACGAGGCCATCAAGCTTGGCGACCGGGTCGCCGTCCTGCGGGCCGGCGGTCACCTCGCTCAGCTGGCCGACCCGGCATACCTGCTCGCACATCCTGTGGATGACTTTGTCGCCGACTTCGTCGGAAAGGACCGCGGGTATCGCGCGTTGAGCTTCCAGGCGTCACCGCACTTCTCGCTCACGCCCGAGCGAACCGTGCCGCTGGGTGCGACCCCCGCGCAGGCAGCCGCCGCCGCCCGTGACGGCTGGATCCTGGTCACCGATGAAAGCCGGCGCCCCCTTGGCTGGATCGAGCCCGACCGGATCACCGCCCCCATCGACCCTGGGATGTTGGCGCGCGGCGGCACCGTGGCCACAGCCGGCGGCCCGCTTCGCAACGTCCTTGACGCCGCGCTGTCCTCGCCGAGTCGCCGGGGGGTCATCGTTGACGACCAGGGCGCGATTCTCGGCACCATTCGGGCGCATGAGGTCCTTGCCGAGATCGAGGAGCGGTCCCGACCCGAGCTCGAGCCCGCGGACGAGCGCGAGGACGCCGCCACGTGATCTGGCTTCGGGACCACATCGGTGACGTGTTGGGCCTGGCCGTTCAGCACACCTACCTCGCCGGCGTACCCCTGATTCTTGGTCTGTTGATTGCCCTGCCGCTCGGCTGGCTGGCCCGCCGGTACAAGGGGCTCTACCCGTTGCTCATCATCGGCACCGGCCTGCTCTACACGATCCCCTCACTGGCGCTGTTCATCATGTTGCCGTTCCTGCTCGGCACCCAGATCCTCGATCCGGCCAATGTCATCGTCGCGATGACCATCTACACCGTCGCGCTGCTGGTGCGTACCGTCGCCGACGGCCTTGGCTCGGTGCCCGACGCGGTCAACCAGTCGGCGACGGCCATGGGCTACAAGCGAGGTCGCCGGTTCATCTCGGTCGAGCTGCCGCTTGCCGTTCCCGTCATCTCAGCGGGGCTACGCGTTGCCGCGGTCAGCAATGTGAGCATCGTGAGCGTGGCTGCGCTGATTGGCGTCGAGCAGCTCGGTTCGCTGTTCACCGACGGCTTCAACCGGGCGTTCATGGAGCCGATCATCGTGGGCG
>JBDTWH010000064.1:0-19869 GCA_040006795.1 Actinomycetota bacterium
CGACATCCTGGAGACCATGCAGCCCGACGACGCGGCCGACCTGCTCTCGGAGCTGGCCCCCGAGAACGCCGAAGAGCTGCTCCGGCTGATGGAGCCCGACGAGGCTGCCGATCTGCGCCGCCTGCTCACCTACGACGAGGACACCGCTGGTGGCCTGATGACGACCGAGCCGGTGATTCTGGGCCCTGAGGCCACCATCGCCGAGGCACTGGCCGTTGTCCGCCGAGTCGAGCTCTCGCCCGCGCTCGCCGCCACCGTTTTCGTCTGTCGACCGCCGCTGGAGACACCGACCGGCCGGTTCCTCGGTCTGGTGCACATCCAGCGACTTCTTCGCGACCCGCCACACGCCTCGATCGGCAGCATCGTGGACACGGACCTGGAGCCTCTGACCCCCGATGCCACGATCGGCCGGGTCACCCGCATGCTTGCGACGTACAACCTCGTCGGGGTCCCGGTGGTTGATGAGAGCGGCCGACTGCTGGGCGCGGTGACAGTCGACGACGTGCTCGACCACCTCCTTCCCGAAGACTGGCGCGAGGAACGCCACGAGGAGCCGCTCGAAGAGCAGCAGGAGGCGACCCATGGCCCGTGAGCGTCCCACCACGTCGGCCAGGCTGGACCAGCCGCGTGAGGCCAGGCGAGCCCTGTTCACCAGGCCCCAGGTGGATCCAGACACCTTCGGGCGCTTCGCCGAGAAGTTCGCCCGCTACATGGGGACGGCCAGGTTCCTCGTCTACATGACCGTATTCGTGGCGATCTGGGTCCTGGTCAACGGCATCGGGATCTTCCGCTACAAGTGGGACGCCTACCCCTTCATCTTTCTCACCCTCATCCTCAGCCTGCAGGCCTCGTATGCCGCGCCGCTCATCCTGTTGGCCCAGAACCGTCAGACGGACCGGGACCGGGTCGCTCTCGAGCAGGACCGGGCCAGCAACGATCGCAACCTTGCCGACACCGAGTTCCTGACGAGGGAAGTGGCCTCACTTCGAATCGCCCTGCGGGACATGGCTACCCGCGACTTTCTCCGTTCCGAGCTGCGCTCCCAGCTGGACGAGATGGAGCAGCGCGGCATCCGGCTCAAAGCGGGAAAGCGGGCGCCCGCACCCGCTGACGCATCTCCCGGTGCACGGAAGAGTCCAAAGCCGACTTAGCATTGACTCATGCCCGTTCCGTCGCAAGATGTCCTCTTCGTCGCCCTTTCCACCGTCATCGACCCCGAGATCCGCAAACCTGTCACCGAGCTCGGCATGGTCGAGTCCGTCGGCGTCGACGAGTCCGGTCTCGCGTCAGTCACCATCCTGCTGACGGTCTCGGGCTGCCCGCTCAAGGAGACCCTCACCAACGACACCACCGCCGCCCTGCTGACCGTCGAAGGCGTCACCGACGTAAAGGTGACCCTCGGGGTGATGAGCGACGAGCAGCGCACAGAGCTTCGGACGAACCTGCGCGGCGGCAACACCGAGCGTGAGATTCCGTTCGCCCAGCCGGGCAGCCTCACCAAGGTCTACTGCGTGGCCTCGGGCAAAGGCGGCGTCGGCAAGTCCACGGTGACCGTCAACCTCGCTGTGGCGATGGCCGAGCAGGGCCTGAAGGTTGGCGTGGTCGACGCCGATGTCTACGGTTTCTCGATTCCGCGCATGCTCGGGACCGAACGACGTCCGACCCAGGTCGACGACATGATCCTGCCTCCTCTGGCCCACGAGGTGAAGGTCATCTCGATCGGCATGTTCGTGCCTGGCAACCAGCCCGTCGTCTGGCGCGGGCCGATGTTGCACCGGGCGCTCCAGCAGTTCCTGGGCGACGTCTTCTGGGGCGACCTCGACGTGTTGCTGCTCGATCTGCCTCCGGGGACCGGCGACATTGCGATCTCGGTCGCACAGCTCATACCGACCGCCGAGATCCTCATCGTGACCACGCCCCAGAAGGCCGCCGCCGAGGTGGCTGAGCGGGCCGGTTCCATCGCCCTTCAGACACATCAGCGAATCGCCGGCGTCATCGAGAACATGTCGTGGCTGGAGCTCCCGGACGGCACCCACCAGGAGATCTTCGGATCCGGTGGTGGCCAGGTCGTTGCCGACTCGCTGACCCGCGCTATCGGGGCACCGGTCCCCCTGCTGGGCCAGATCCCGCTGGACACCCTGCTGCGCGAAGGTGGCGATATCGGCATGCCGGTCGTGCTGAGCCAGCCCACGAGCCCCTCGGCAGTCGTCCTGCGCGGGATAGCCCGAGGCCTCGCGACACGCTCTCGTGGCCTTGCCGGACGCTCACTCGGTCTGACTCCAGCCGGCCGCTAGCCCCAGGCTCGAGGTCGTTGCGGAACACGCTGGTCGCCGTCGCTCAGGAAGAGGCTGGTCGCCGAAACAGGCCCGAGCGGACTAGGTGGCGTCCTGGTCATATGGCGTTGGCTTTTCCGGGTCTGGGCGTTTGAAGGATGAGGGAGCCTTGAACCCGTCCTGGTCACCGGTCGAGGGCGCTTGGTCCTCGCCGGTGCCCTCGTCCATCAGGGCCTCACGAACGATGCGGCGTGGGTCGTACTGACGTGGGTCGTACTGCTTCCAGTCGACATCATCGAAGTCCGGCCCCATCTGCTCACGAAGCTGTACCTTCGCGGTGTCCGCCATGGCCCTGACCTGTTTGACCAGCCTGGCGAGCTTGGCGGCATACTCCGGCATCCGCTCTGGGCCGATAACCAGCAGAGCAGCGATCACGAGGACGACAAACTCCCAGCCGTTGATGTCAAGCATGTGTGGACCTTTGGCTCCAGCTCTTGAGTTCGGGTGAGGTGACGCTGACTTATCGTGTACTCAGTTAACCGTATGCCCCGTTGGACCGTGCGCTCAGTTGGCCGCCTGAAGTTTCATCCTGACGGTCCTCTCTTTGCTTCCATGCCGCACTGTCAGCTGAACAGTCTCGCCGACCGACCTGGCTCGCACAGCGACGACGAACTGGTCGGGGTCCGTGACCGGTCGACCCTCGAACGTGAGGATCACATCGCCCGGTAGCAGTCCGGCCTTGTCCGCCGGACCACCTTTGGTGATCGGAGCGCTGCCGTTCTGGGACGCGGCCGCGATCCTGACACCCTCGCCCGTGTACGCGGTGTCGATCAACACGCCGATGACCGGATGCGTGGCCTTGCCGTTGGCGATCAGCTGCTCCGCTGTCTTGCGGACCTGGTCGCTGGGAATCGCGAAACCGACGCCGATGTTGCCCGACTGCCCGTCAGTGCCCTGCGAGCTCGCCACCCGGGCAATCGCGGAGTTGACCCCGATCACGCGTCCCGCCATGTCGAGCAGGGGCCCACCGGAGTTTCCCGGATTGATGGCTGCGTCGGTCTGGATCGCGTTGATGAACGAGGCGCTCGAAGCGCCCGCCCCGCCTGCCGTCACCGGACGGTTCAGGGCACTGACGATCCCACTCGTCACGGTGCTGTCCAGGCCCAGCGGCGCTCCTACCGCGATGACTTCGTCCCCCACCCGCACATCCGAGGACTTGCCAAGCACGAGCACGGGCAAGTTGTCCCGGTCCACCCGGATCACAGCCAGGTCGTAGGACTCGTCGTGGCCGATGATGGTGGCATCGGACCTTTTTCCGTCCGAGAAGAGCACGGTGATCTTGCCCTTTGCCGTGGCAGCGTCGACCACATGGTTGTTCGTCAGGATGTATCCATCTTTGCGCATGACAAATCCGGAGCCCGTGCCCGCGCCGGCCGGGCCCTCGACCTTGATCGTCACCACGGCAGGCAGAATCCTCGCCGCGACGTCGGCGATGGACCCCGACGGACGGGCAACCGAGCCGACGGGCGATGGCGGTAGCGACGCTTCGCCACTCTCACCGCGGGTCGCCAGGAATGCACCGGCAACTCCCCCGAACAGGGCGGCAACCATGGCTATCGCGACTGCCCCCGCCACGATTGCCGAGATAGCCCCGGCACCCAGGCGTTGGGCGCCGGTCGTGCCAGGGTCATGACGATCGAGAGGAGGGGCGGTCGCCTGGGACCCGACCGTCGGTGGCGGCTGAACCTGTGCCGGGCTCTGGTACAGGAAGGGGCTACCGGTGGGTGGCGGATAGCTGCTGACGGGCTCGGCGGTCTCCGAAGGCACCGGCAGCGGGTGCTGCAACGGGACGGTTGGCTCTACCGGCACCATGTGCTGCAACGGGACCGTTGGGTCCGCCGGCACTCTTGGGTCCACCGGACCCGTGGGGTCGGGGACCAGCCCAGGGGCCCATCGCTCCTGTCCGCCTGGAGGGCGCTCTTCCTCGCTCATGGGTCAATACTGCCCAATGTGCAGCGAAGTCGGCCACCCCAACGACTGGGGGCCGTGTCTCACGGGGTGCCAGCAGCAACCCGTCCCAGCGCAAAGCCTCTGCGAGGCTGCGGCGGGGAGACGGTCTTCTCCTGGGGCGCCCGATGCGCCAGAGCCTGCCGGAGCTGCGAACGGCCGCGGTGAATGCGTGAGCGGACGGTGCCAAGCTTGATGCCCAGCGTGGTCGCGATCTCCTCGTAGGACAAGCCCTCGATGTCGCACAGCACCACAGCCGCGCGGAAGTCGGCAGACAACGCGTCGAGCGCCCTCTGAACGTCGTCGTCGAAGTGGGTGTCGGTATAGGACTGCTCAGGACCGACCTCACGGGTGGGAAGTCGGGCGGCCGCCTCATCCGAGAGCGCATCGAAGCGTATCCGCTGCTTGCGCCGCATCTTGTCAAGGAACGCGTTGGTGGTGATGCGGTGCAGCCAGCCCTCGAACGTGCCGGGCTGATAGGAGTCGAGCGAGCGAAATACCCGGATGAACACGTCGTGAGTCAAGTCCTCTGCGTCATGGACGTTGCCGGTCAGTCGGTAGGCAAGACGGTAGACCCTGGCTGAGTGCTCCTGCACGATCTCTTCCCAGGTGGGCGGGACCCAGGGCGGGTCTCCGGCACCCGGCTGCTCAAGATCTCGCTCTGCAACGGCGCGGTCACTCGTGGTGGTCACGTCATCTTTCCTTCGGCTGGCAGGTCTGATACCCCAGATGCTTCCCGACCAACCTGTGAGATTGCTGGGGATCACGCCCCGTTCATCCGGTCAGGGACCACGCCCACCTCGGACCCGGCCCGATCGACGCGACGCACAGTAGGGTGAAGCCCATGAGCGCACAGAAACCGGCCAGCTGGGCCTACTCCGAGGAGTTCATCCCGGAGACCGAGGTCATACAGAAGGCCAGGGTGCGAAGCGAGGAGCTTGGCTGCGTAGCCATCATGCCGGGCACAGGCTCAGCTCTGCGCCTGCTGGCAGCGGCGGTCAACGCCCGAGCGGTCGTCGAGGTCGGCACGGGTGCCGGCATCTCAGGGCTCTGGCTCATGTCAGGCATGCCGCCGGACGGCATCCTGACGACGATCGACCACGAGCCCGAGCACCAGCGGGCGGCCAAAGAGGCATATGCGGCCGCCGGCATCGCCCCCCAACGCACCAGGGTCATCTCAGGGCGGGCACTCGACGTGCTCCCCCGGCTGACCGATGGTGCATACGACATGGTGATGATCGACGCCGACAAGGCGGAGTACCCGCTGTACGTCGAGCAGGCGTTGCGCCTGCTGCGCTCCGGTGGCGTTCTTGTCCTGGACAACATGCTCTGGCACGACAAGGTTGCCGATCCCGCCACCCGCGACGAGATCACCAGCACGCTGCGGGACCTTGGCAAGGAGCTGCGCGACAACGAGTCGTTGCTTCCGGCCCTGCTGCCAGTCGGCGACGGGGTCCTCGCCGCGGTCAAGCGCTAGGGACGACGGTGAACCCCGACCGGCAGGCGGTCGGGGTTCACTGCCAATATGGCCTGATGTTCAGGACGTACAACTCATAAAGGCCTGTCAGCTCAGCTGACGCCGGGGCAACCCTGGATGGCCTTCCCCAACGCGGAGGCTTCGGCCGGCGTCATCTCAACGACCAGACGGCCACCACCCTCGATGGGCATGCGCAGCACGATGCCACGGCCTTCCTTGGTGACCTCGAGCGGCCCATCCCCGGTCCTCGGCTTCATCGCCGCCATGGGTTTATCCCTCTTCCGTTACTTGCCTGAAGTCCTGCTGGTAGGGGCGCGCGCGGCCCAAGGGCTCCGTTGCACACTCTGTGCACACCATTATCGTGCCAACGTCCCCCAGTAGGGAAATCTGGATCAGGCGGGCGGCCCGTTTGCATGCTCGCCCGCGTTCGACCTCTGAGGCATAAGGACCTCAGACAGTCCGGGAATCTCCTCTTCGCGCAGCCTGATGCCTGGCTGTCCTGCAGACGATCTTCTGTGCTGGTCACCGGCCGGCAGGACTCGCAGATGCAGAGGCCAGGTAGTCGTCGTAGTCACGGATGTAGTCGTCGGCGTCGTACTCGTGGGAGGCGAAGACCAGCAGGACCGCGTCGGGTGAGTAGTTGTACTGAGACCCCCACACCATGGCCGGGACATAGAGGCCCACGTCCGGGCGGCTGAGACGGAACTCCTGACGGATCGTGCCGTTGTCCACCACGGCGGACACACTGCCGGCCAGACACAGCAGGAACTGTTCGCACTCGCGATGGGCGTGCTCGCCGCGAACATCCTTGGTGGGCACGTCGAACACCGTGAAGACCCGACGCGGCACGAACGGAAGGTCGCTGGAGAAGTCGGCTGCGACCAGGCTCCCTCGCAGGTCGACCGCACTGCGGACCTGGCGTACCTGCACTCCCGGGACGCGCACCTGGGGCAGGTCTGCTGCGGCGACGTTCTTCAGCTCTATGGTCTCGGCGGGCTCTGGGGTGCTGTCGACATAGCCGACGATGCGCGCTGGGTTGCCGACGACGATGGCGTTCGGGGGCACATCCCTGGTGACCACCGCTCCGGCTCCGACCATGGCGCTTCGGCCGATGTGCAGGCCCGGCAGGATGACAGAGCCACCGCCCAGCGAGGCGCCGCGCGCAACGACCGTGGTGGCAAACGTGTCGGGGTAGATCTTGCTTCGTGGCATGGGGTCGTTGGTGAAAGTCACGTTGGGGCCGACGAAGACGTCGTCGGCCAGGGTCACGCCGTCCCACACCTGCACGCCGCACTTGATGGTGACGCGGTCTCCGATAAGCACGTCGTTCTCCACGAATACGTGGTCGCAGATGTTGCAGTCGGCCCCGATCCGGGCACCGGGCAGCACATGGGCGAAAGCCCAGACGCGCGTTCCCTCACCGATGTTCTCGGACTCACACAGGCCGTTCGGGTGGACGAAATGGGTCATGGCACCAATTCCTTCTCAGAGTGCGACGAGCGGTCACGGAAGATCCATCGACCGCCAAGGAAGTTCAGCGGGGCGGTGACCACGACCGTCAGCAGAGCCAGGACGTCCGGGGAGTGGATGCCGAGAGCCTGCAGGGTCTGGACGACGCCCAGCCCGACGACGTACACGGCGAGATACCAGCCGATGAACAGGCCCGAGGAGCGCCTGGTGGTCTCGGCCCCGAAGACGAAACGACCGGTCAGAGCCGTGGTGTACCCCAGTCCCAGGGCGAAGACCACCGTGTAGGCCAGCCACGGCGGCACGACCCGGGCCAGGAGGGCGAACAGGACCAGGGTGATCAGGGTGTTGGAGCCGCCCACCGCCAGGAAACGGACGATCGAGGAGCGGCCCGACGGCCGACCCTCAGTCGTCATGGCCGCCGCCGAACACCTCGTGGCTCATCGGCACGGAATCCGGTCTGCCCTTGCTGTTCTCGTAGGTCCGCCAGACGTAGGAGCCCACCACGCCAAGCCCGAACAGGATCGTGAACGTCGACATCAGCATCACCAGCATCAGCGGGGTGTAGCCGGACAGCTGAGTGGCCCCCGTGAGCCGGGCGACCGTCACCGCCACGCTGGCGAGCAGGGTCACGATGCCACCGATGATGCCGATCGAGGTCAAGACAGTGACCGGCACGTCGGTGAAGGAGAAGACACTGTCGAGCAGGTACCGCCACTTGCGCCTGAAGGACCAGCCGCTCTTGCCCTCCAGCCGCGGTGCCCGCTGGTAGGGAATGCTGATGCGTCGGAAGCCAAGCCAGTACAGCAGACCCACCATGCTCGTATGTGACTCGTCCAGTCCCACCAGCCGGACGGCGACCTCCTGGGTGCAGCCGAAGATATCCACCCCGCCGGGAGGGATGTCGGGGTGGACCCAGCGCCGGTACATCGACCAGAACGTCTTTGACAGCATCGTGGTCGTCAGCGGGTCGTCGCGGCCGGTCCGGACGCCGACGGCGACGTCGTACTCGCCCGAGGACAGGTGCCCGAAGAACTGCTCCACCAGCTCTGCAGGCTCCTGCAGGTCCGCGGCCATCGCCGCTACGTAGTCACCGCGAGCCGTCGCGAATCCGGTGCGGATGGCGGCAAATGAGCCAAAGTTGCGCGAGTGGCTCACCAGCTGGGCGTGAAGCCCCGATATCGGAAGCAGCTTGCGCAGCACCAGCAGGGAGCCGTCGGGCGAGCCGTCGACCACGAAGACGACCTCCATGGGCGCGTCCAGACCATCAGCCATGACCTTGAGCCGCTCGATCAGGGCAGGAAGTGTCGCCTCGTTCCCGTAGACCGGGACCACGACGGAGTAGCCGATCCTGGCGGCGCCGACGACCGGATCAGCGACCTCGGAGCGGTCAGAGGGTTCGGAGCGCATCACAGACCTGTTCGACCTCTCTGTCGGTGAGCTCCGGAAAGCACGGCAGCGAGATCACCATGGCGGCGCTCTCCTCGGTAACCGGCAGGCTCAGGTGAGCAAAGTCATGAGCGAACGCAGGCTGCAGGTGGTCAGGGACCGGGTAGTGCACGTCGCTGCGCACACCTGCGGCGGCCAGTGTCGCGACCACGTGGTCGCGGCGAGGGGTGAGCCCGACAGCCAGGTGCCCCGCATGATCCACGCCCCCCACCGGAAGCATCGTCAGGCACGTTCCCGCAGACGCAGCGGCATACGCGATGATGATTTCCCGCCGCCGCTGGTTCCACCCGAGAACGTGGGGAAGCCTGCTGCGCAGGACCGCAGCCTGTATCTCGTCCAGCCGGCTGTTGCGGCCGCCAGCGACACCGATGGTGTACTTCGACGTCCAGCCGTACTGGCGCAGCCGGACCAGGCCGGCCGACAGCTCGTCGTCGGAGGTCACCACAGCCCCACCGTCGCCGAGCGCCCCAAGGTTCTTGGTCGGGTAGAAACTGAACGCGGCGGCATCCCCGAATGAACCCGCCATCCGGCCTCCGCGCTGGGCACCAACGGACTGCGCGCAATCCTCGATCACCGCCACCCCGCGGTCGTGACAAACCTCCACGATCTGCTCCACAGGCGCCAGAGCCCCGTACAGATGAGTCACCACGCAGATCGCGACACCCTCCAAGGCCGGCTCGACCGACCCTGGCGTCAGGCACAGATGCGGCGGGTCGACATCCGCGTAGGTGACCTCGCGTCCGGCCAGGCGCGCCGCGGTGCTCGTGTACCCACCCGCGTTCGCGGCCGTGAGCACACTGCCGACCCTGCCCTGCCCGACCGCGCGAACAGCCAGCTCAAGGGCGTCGGTCCCGCTGGCAACACCCACACATCGGCCCACGCCGACGAAGTCCGCGAACTCCCGCTGGAACGCGTCGTGCTCCGGGCCGTGGACGTACCAGCCGCTGCTGGCAACTCTGCCCAGCGCCGCCAGCAGCTCCTCGCGATGGCGGTCGAACCCGCGGAGCAGGTCGTTCATCGGGACCGTCATGCATCGCCTTCCTGCAAACTGCGTGATCCGCATACCGGCGATCAGGGCTCCCGACACCGCCGGATGGGTTGGGGCTGGTCCTGACCAGCGCTTCGGCGCCACGACAAGAGTAACCGGGGCAACAGCCCGCCTTCTCGAGCGCACCCGAAGACCGGGCCCGACCCCGGATGATCGATCTGGGCCGGTTCTGCCACCTGCGCGAAGCCGCGGCGGCGTCATCGACAACTTGCGCCCTGGGTGCTGCTGACGCGAGAGTTCGTGATAGCTGCCCGTCGCGCAGAGTTTCACGATCAAGGAGCTGACCGCACGTGGAAGAGCAAGAGAACACACCCGAGGCACAGAGCTCGACCTCTCCGGCCGGCGCCGTGCTGGTGGACATCGCCAACGGCGTGGCGACGGTGACCCTCAACCGGCCCGAGGCGATGAACGCCCTGGATATTGCGACCAAGGACGCCCTGCTCGCCTCCCTCCTGCAGGTGGCGCAGGACTCTGAGGTCCGGTGCGTGGTGCTGACGGGCACTGGCCGGGCCTTCTGCGTGGGCCAGGACCTGCGAGAGCACATCGACCTGCTCTCGGCCAGGGACGAGTCCCTGTGGACCACCGTTTCGGAGCACTACAACCCCATCGTCGAGCTGCTCGCAACGATGGACAAACCCGTCATCGCGGCGATCAACGGTGTCGCCGCCGGGGCGGGCGCGTCGTTCGCCTTCGCCGCCGACCTGCGCGTCATGGTCGACACCGGCGGGTTCAACCTGGCTTTCGCCGGTATCGCGTTGTCCTGTGACTCTGGTACGAGCTGGACCCTGCCGCGGCTGATCGGCGTGGCCAGGGCCAAGGAGCTGCTGATGTTCCCGCGCACGGTTCCGGCGCCCGAGGCCCTCGCCCTCGGCATGGTCAACCGCGTGGTCAGCGCAGCCGAGCTCCCGGATGTTGTCGGCGAGCTGGCAGGGGCACTGGCTGCCGGCCCGACCCTGGCGTACGGCTCCATCCGGCGGTCGGTGGCATTTTCGGCAGGTCACACGTTGAGCGAGTCCCTTGCCCATGAAGCCGAACAGATGGCTGTGACCGGCCGCAGCCAGGACCATGCCAGCGCAGTTGCGGCCTTCCTCGCCAAGGAGAGACCGACGTTCCGGGGCTGCTGAGAAGAGCTGGATCCCGTCCCCTGGCGTTGCCGGCTCAGTTGGTACGGCGAAGCAAGGTGTAGCCGTTCTCGGCGTAGACAACCACGTAGCTCTTGTCCGGGTGCAAGGACTCGGCCCACTTCACCGGCTCGTAGGCCTGTTTGTCGTCCCAGTGCGTGATGAGGGCGAACTCGGGCACCACGGGCGCGGTGTTACCGACGAAGAACACACGGGTTCGGTTTGTGAGCTTGGCAATCAGGCCAAGGTCGGTCTCGATGGTCGCACCATCGGGAATCCTCGACAGGATCCGCTCGGCGGCCTGGGCGCGCGGGCTGGGCTGGTAGGTCGCGGGGTTGAACAGGCCACCGATCGGGTAGCGCGTGCAGAGACCCAACCCGACGATCAAGGCCACGGCGGGGGCCGCACGGGCGTACAGAGACAATGGTCGCCAGCTGTCGCGACGGGCTCGCCGCACACCGTCGATCAGGGCAGCGAACACGATCGGCATCAGGACCAGGTCGTAGTGGAACAGCTGCCCCCAGAAGTTCTCGTTGACCGAGAGGAAGCGCCAGCCCAGCGTTGGCAGGACCATGATCAGCAAGGGCGACTGCGTCGCCATGAACGCAGTCACGACCAGCAGCAAGATCACGGTGGTTGCCTTGGGCTGCGATGTCGCAACGTCAAGCGGCAGATCGTAGACGCGGTGAAGCAGAGACGTGCCCGCCACCGACTGTGACGCCTGCAGGAACGATTTCGACGCACCCCCCTCGGCGTTGAAATACGGGATCAGCACTTTCATCGTGAGGGCGAACGAGGCAAGCCCGAAAGCGGCGAGGCCCAGTCCCCACCGGCGGACACCGACCAGCACCAGCACCAGCCCGAACGCGGCGACGGTCAGGCCGAGGTCCTCCTTCACCAGGACGAGAGGGGCCGCCCAGAACACGGCGGCCTTCCAGCGGCTCGCGAGGAACGCCTCGAGCGCGAACGCCAGCAACGGGACTGCCAGGGCCACCTCATGGACGTCGAACTCCACCGCGGCCTGGATGCCGTACGACATGCCGAACGCCAGACCAACCGCGATCCCGGACCATCGGCCGAGGTGACGCATTCCGGCCCGGGTGATTGGCACCACACCCAGGGCAATCGCCGCGGCCTGCACCACGAGCAGCGTCTGGGGGAGAGGGAACAGCCGATAGAACGGCGCAAAGACCACGATGGCGGGGTTCCAGTGATCGCCCAGGAAGTTGTGACCGGCACCTTCGAGGTCGACGATCGGGGCCTCGAAGTGGGCGTAGTGCCGGATTGCCTGCTCGAAGATCCCCAGGTCGAACGAGGCCGGGCGCAGCTGGTCGAAACGGGTTACGGAGACCAGGGTGTACAACCCGGCGAAGACCAGGGCCATACCCCAGGGGAGGGCGCGCTCCCAGGTCGGGCGAACCGGAGCCAGGACCTCGCTGCTGTCGACCTCATCGGACACACTGCCGGTCATCGTCTGGCTCTGGTCCACCACACCAGTGTCACGTAGCCCTTCACCCGACCTGTCGTCGGGCCGGGGTGGCGCGGCCGCCAGGCACGCCGAGCGGCACGAGAGTCCATGGATCGTGGGTCCTACGGCGGGAAGTCAACCGGCGGCACGAATCGGAGCAGGGCCCAGACCCACCACACCTGGCCGGCAAGACCGGCAAGAACCAGAAAACCGGTCCGCCATGCCAGCCATCGTGGCCGGTGGCGGCGCCATCCCCCGCCGAGCAGGACCACGATCAGCGGGAACAGGGGAAGGAGATGCCGGAACAGGCTGGTTGACGGGGCGTCAACCAGGATCAGGTAACCGGCATAAGCCAGGATCCACGTCCGCAGCTCGGGCCCCAGACGGGCAGCCCAAGGGCCGATCGTCATCACGACGATGACCGAGAGCGCCAGCGCAACCTCGACCGCGTTCCACGGAAGTGCGACGTACTCCAGCCAGGGACGCAGCAGCTGGACGGAGCCACCGACCGACCATGCGCCCATCGTCTCGGTATAGGCCGACGGTGACCCGGCGCCGACGCTGACGATGAGCGGCCAGAGCAGTCCGGCTGCCCCACAGGAGGTCAGCGCCGCCAGTATGGACCACCCCTCCGGCCCGTTGATCGGGTCTTCGGTACGACGCCGCCAGCGCATGATCACTGCCACGAGGGCCACCACGGCCAACGGCAGTGCCATGGCCCTGGTGAGTCCGATCAACAGTGCCAGCCCCGCCGTGACGCCCCAGCGTTCTTCGCTGATGGCCCACAGGAACCCACACAGCAGAAGGATCGACAGGCTTTCGGTATAGGCGATCTGGAGGGACGGCGACACCGGGCTTGCGGCAAACACCGCCACGGCGGCCAGCGCGACCTTCGGACCCACCTTGTCGCGAAGCAGGAGGCCCATCACCACTGCGGCTCCAAAGCCCAGCAGCAGCGCCAGTGTCGAGCCCACCACAGGGAACCCCAGCCCGCTCACCTTCATCAGGAGCCGGGACATCATGGGGAACGCCGGGTAGAAAGCCCACGCGTTCTCCTGGACCGCACCCGTCACGGCGTCTATCGGCAGGGAGGGTGGATAGCCGACCTGGGCGATCTGGCCGTACCAGAAGCCGTCCCACAGCACTGTCATCGAGAAGTAGTTCGGGTGGGGGCCGGTCCAGACCATCGGGGCCTGGTAACGGGCCACGATGACGAGCAGCAGAACCGAGAAGGCGCGACAGAGCGCGTAGGCCGCCAGGACTCGAACAACGAAGCTACGCCTCATCCGCCACCTCTGTGGCAGCCGACCAGATGATCGTTCACCAGTCCGCAAGCCTGCATCCCGGCATACGCCGTCGTGGGGCCGACGAAGGCAAAACCATCACGTTTCAACGCCTTTGCCAGCTCTGCGGACTCTTTGGTGGTCGCGGGCACGTCAGCGGGAGTACGTGGGCGATGGTGCCGGACCGGGGCGAAGGACCAGACCAGCGCATCAAGCCCTCCGTTTGCCCGCAGCCGGACCACGGCCTGGGCGTTGGTGACCGCGGCCCTGATCTTCAGCCGGTTGCGCACGATGGCGGTGTCGGACATCAGCCGTTGGAAGTCGGCCTCACCGAACGCCGCGACGACGTCGGCGTCGAACCCGGCGAAAGCCGACCGGAAGCCCTCGCGCTTGCGCAGGATGGTCAGCCAGGACAACCCCGACTGGAAGGCCTCGAGGGTCAGGCGTTCGTACAGCGCAACCTCGCCGTGGACCGCAACCCCCCATTCGTCGTCGTGATAGGCCCGGTACTCATCCGTGCTCATGGCCCACCCGCAGCGCGCAACACCATCGCCGTCGACCACGATGCCTGCAGGTGCCCTATCGCCCGGCGGCATCTCGTCCAGAGTCCTTCTGCCCCGAGGCGCGCACTGCTTCCGCGGCCATGGCGTCGACCACCCTGGAGAACAACGCCTCGTTGAACCTGTCGGCGAGCGGCGTGAGCAGCCTGCCCAGGAAGATCGGCCTGATGACGATGTTCTCCCGCCACAGCAGATGGGTCCGCTCGCCACCGGCGGTGGGTTGCACGCTCACCTCAGCCCATCCCGCCAGCAGACGCCCGACCTTGACCAGCCGAAGGGACCCTGCCCCCGTCTCGGCCGGAGGCGCCCACTCGGTCACCCGCATCTGGTCGGAGAAACGCAGTCGGCCCAGCCCCGTCAGACCGGCGAAGGACCAACCGACCCGGGTCGGCCCCTGGTCCAGGCGCATAGTGGTCAGCGGCATCCACCGTGCGTAGCCGGCCCAGTCGGTGACAACCTCCCACAGCTGATGTGTCGGGACAGCAACGATGCGCTCGATGACGAAGGTCCCCACCGTTGGTCTTACTTCTCGGGCTCGCTGCGGGGTTGCTCGCTGCCCGCGTCCGGGATGTCTCCCGCCACTTGCTGGGTGCTGAACGGGACCGACAAGGAGGCGACCTCGGACTCGAGAATGTTCACGCGGACGCACAGGGCGTCGAGCACCTCGTCGACCTGGTCCATCCGGTACCCGCGCAGCGCCTGATCGAAATGCAGCTGCTCGATGACCTCGGTGGAGATCGGCCCCGGTGGCACCCCGTTGAAGGACTGGCTGGTTGTGGCGTCGGCGAGGAAACCACCGATCTTGCCCAGTACCGCAGCAGTGGTGAGGCCAACCAGAACAATAAGGATGAGCACAAAGAACAGGATCACGAGATGATCGTGTCATGCCCCGCCCTCTTTTCCACGGTCGCGACCTCCGTTTACGTGACCGGACGTTCTCACCAGGTGAGACGGCCCTGCTGGCGATCATCAACCGGACCCCTGACTCCTTCTACGACGCCGGTCGCTATCTTGACGACGACGTCGCCCTCGCGGCCGTCGCGCGAGCCGTGGCAGACGGCGCCGACGCGGTCGATATCGGAGGGGTCAAAGCAGGCCCCGGACCTGAGGTCAGCGTCGCCGAAGAGGTCAGCAGGGTGGTGTCGTTCGTCGAGGCGGTCCGTGAGACCTATCCCGACCTGGTGATCAGCGTCGACACGTGGCGGGCGGGCGTTGCCGATGCTGCCTGCAACGTCGGGGCAGATCTGATCAACGACGCCTGGGCCGGGCATGATCCGGAGCTGGCAGGTGTCGCCGGTGTGCATGGTGCGGGCTACGTATGCGCGCACACTGGCGGACATACGCCGCGCACCGACCCGCACCGCGTCCGCTATGACGACGTGGTCAGCGCGGCGGTGAGCGACCTGAGCCGCCAGGTCGAAGCGGCGATCGAGGCCGGGGTGCGAGAGGACGGCCTGCTGATCGACGCCGCCCAGGACTTCGGCAAGAACACCTACCACTCCCTGCAGGTCACGGGGCGGGTGAGCGCGCTGATCGAGACCGGGTGGCCGGTGCTCCTGGCGGTGTCCAACAAGAAGTTCATCGCCGAGACGCTCGGGCTGAACGGACCCAAGCCCGACCGCATCACCGGGACGATCGCCACCACTGCCATCGGGGTCTGGGAAGGGGTCCGAATGGTGCGAGCGCACGATGTGGCCCAGACCCGGCAGGTTCTCGACATGGTCGCCGGCCTGCGCAGCGGCATACCCGCCCTTGCCCGGCGCGCGCTGGCCTAGACCTCTCTGGCGCCCAGGGCGGACAGAGCCTATTCCGGACGCTTGGCATCCATGTTCGTGTCCCCGGCAACGATGATGCTGACGGCCTCGGCCACGTCGTCGGTGACATGCAGCAGATCGATGTCGGCCAGGTTGATGGTTCCCGACACAGCTGCCGTCTCGCGCAGCCAGCGCAGCAGGCCACCCCAGTACGCCGTCCCCATGAGCACCAGCGGGAAGGAGGTGACCTTGCGGGTCTGCACCAGCGTCACAGCCTCGAAGAGCTCGTCCAGGGTGCCGAAGCCACCGGGCAGGACGATGAACCCCTGCGCGTACTTCACGAACATCGTCTTGCGGGCGAAGAAGTACCGGAAGTTGACCCCGAGGTCCACATACCGGTTCAGGCCCTGCTCGAACGGCAGCTCGATGCCAAGGCCGACCGAGGTGCCGCCGGCTTCGAGGGCACCCTTGTTGGCGGCCTCCATGGCACCCGGCCCGCCGCCGGTGATGACGGCATAGCCCGCCTCCACCAAAGCCGTTCCGACCGCAACGCCCAGGGCATAGTTCGGGTCAAGTGGTTTGGTGCGCGCAGAGCCGAACACGCTGACCGCTGGGCCGAGCTCCGCCAGAGCACCGAATCCCTCCACGAACTCGCTCTGTATCCTCAGGACCCGCCAGGGGTCGGCATGCAGCCAGTCGGCCGGCCCGGCGTTGTCCAGCAACCGTTGGTCGGTCGTGGTCGGTGGCACCTGGCTGCGACGCAACGTGACAGGGCCGGTGAGGTAGTCATAGCTCTTGTCGGTCACGGCTCCAACCTACCTATTCCGGGGCTGCGGCGAGCCAGCGCAACAGCGCGGCCTCGGCGTCGACCAGCTGCGCCACCGGGCAGTGTTCCTCATCGTGGTGAGCCCAGTTCGGGTTCCCGGGGCCGAAGTTCACTGCCGGAATCGATAGCTCGGAGAACAGGGCGACGTCCGTCCAACCCACCTTGGCCTGCACCGGCACCGCCAGTGCCTCGACAAAGGCCCGAGCCGCAGGAAGACCCAGCCCCGGCCGGGCGCCGTCCGCAGTATCGGTGAGCCTCACGGCATACCCCGAGAACAGCTCGGAGACGTGGGCCAGCGCCTGGGCACCTGACTTGTTCGGGGCAAAGCGGTAGTTGACGGTGACCACGCACTCATCGGGGATGACGTTGCCGGCCATCCCGCCCCGGATAGCGACGGCGCTCAGCGCCTCGCGGTAGTCGAGCCCGTCCACCGTTATGGTCTCCGGCTCATATGCCACCAGCCGGCCGAGGATGGTCACCGCCTCGTGGACGGCGTTGTGGCCGTTCCAGGGCCGGGCCGAGTGCGCAGCCTTTCCCGTGGCTGTGACCTCCACACGCAGGGTGCCGTTGCAGCCGCCTTCGATGATGCCGTCCGTCGGCTCCAACAGCACTGCGAAGTCCGCCTTGAGCAGCTCCGGGTGGTTGCGCGCAACGCGAGCCAGGCCGTTCCGCGCATTCTCGATCTCTTCGCAGTCATAGAAGACGAAGGTGACGTCACGGTTCGGCTCGGACAGCAGACCCGCCAGACGAAGCTGGATCGCCACCCCGCCCTTCATGTCACAGGTGCCGCGACCGACCAGGTTGTCACCGTCACGGCGGACCGGGAGGTTGGGCGGGTCGGCCAGCGGGACCGTGTCGAGATGGCCTGCCAGGACCACCCGCTCGCTGCGCCCCAGGTTTGTGCGGGCGATGACAGCGTCCCCCTCGCGAGTCACCTGCAGGTGGGCCAGCGGGCGCAGAGCGGCCTCCACGGCGTCGGCCAGCCGCTTCTCGCGGCCGCTGACCGACTCGATGTCGCACAGGGCCGTGGTCAGAGCGACGACGTCGGTTCCAAGGTCGAGACGAGTTTCGGATGACTCGGGGGAAGACATGCAAAGCAGGGTATCCGGCGGGGTCACCGCCGCCCGAACCCTCGCCTAGGCTTGCCCCATGAACAGCGAGCGCAGCGCCTGGGGATATGGACTGGCCACGGTGACCAATGGCGGGCAGGTGCTCGACACGTGGTACCCGTCTCCGGCGCTGGGTCCCGCAGACACCGAGGACCCGTACGGCCCCCCTGCCGAGCTCGCAGCGGCCGCAAAGGAGGACCCGCGCCGCGGCGTGCGCGCTCACGTGGTCCATGTCTCCATAGACCTCGATGCCGCGCCTGCCGACCCCTCCGACGCCTACCTTCGTCTGCACCTGCTCTCGCACCGCCTGGTGCGGCCCAACACGATCAACCTTGACGGCATCTTCGGCGTACTCAACAACGTCGTGTGGACGAACGTCGGCCCCTGCCCCGTGGAGGACTTCGAGCGCACCCGGATGGGCCTGCGCGACTCCGGGCCGGTTCAGGTCTTCAGCGTCGACAAGTTCCCCCGGATGACCGACTACGTCGTGCCGAGCGGGGTCCGCATCGCCGACGCCGCCCGGGTGCGGCTCGGTGCCCACCTGGCCGAGGGAACCACGGTGATGCACGAGGGCTTCGTCAACTTCAACGCCGGCACCCTGGGGACCTCCATGGTCGAGGGCCGTATCGTGGCCGGGGTCGTCGTCGGCAACGGCTCGGACATCGGCGGCGGCGCCTCGATCATGGGAACGCTCTCCGGGGGAGGCACCGACCGCATCAGCATCGGGGAACGCTGCCTGCTGGGCGCCGAGTCCGGCATCGGCATCTCCCTGGGCGACGACTGCATCGTTGAGGCGGGACTCTACGTGACAGCCGGCACCAAGGTGACGCTCGAGGACGGACGGGTGATCAAGGCCAAGGAGCTCTCCGGCAGCTCTGGGATGCTGTTCATCCGCAACTCGGTGACCGGCACCGTCGAAGCCCGATCGCGCACCGGTGCAGGCATCTCCCTGAATTCTGCCCTGCATGCCAACCGCTGAGCCCCGGATCTCCCAGAGGTCGATCCACGGCGGCAGACGCCGACGACGATGGGTCGGACGGATCGTGCTGCCGCTCATCATCGTGATGGTGGGCGGCGCTGGCTACATCGCCCTTCGCACGTTCAAGACGAACTTCGGGGAGCCGTCGTGTCGCGCGACCGCCCTGGGGCGCAGCACCACGTTCACGCCGGAGCAGACTGCCAACGCGGCCACGATCACCGCCATCGCTCTCAAGCGAGGCCTGCCCGCGCGGGCCGCAACTATCGCCAACGCGACAGCGATTGTCGAGTCCAAGCTGCGCAACCTCAAGTTCGGTGACCGCGACTCGCTGGGCTTGTTCCAGCAACGCCCGAGCCAGGGATGGGGTACCGAAGCGCAGATTCTGGACCCCGTCCATGCGACCAACAAGTTCTACGACGCCCTCGTCAAGATCGACGGCTACCAGTCCATGGCGATCACCAATGTGGCCCAGGAAGTCCAGCGCAGCGGGTTCCCTCAGGCCTACGCAGATCACGAGGACCAGGGGCGGATCCTCGCCTCCACCCTGGCCGGCCACTCCCCCGGTGGCATCGGTTGTCAGCTGGACGCCGCAACGGTGAGCACCCCGGCCGCCAGCGTCGCCAAGAGTCTCACCGCCGAGCTTGGCGTGCCCGCAACCGTCCAGGGAGGCACCGTCCGGGCGACCGGCCATGATCGCCAGGCGGCCTGGGCTGCGGGGTCATGGGCGGTGGCGCACGCCGAAGCCGACGGGATCACAGCCATCACGGTAGGCGACCGGGCCTGGACCCGGGCGCGCGGCGAGGACGCGTTGTCGTGGCACGCCGCCACCAAACCCATTGCCCCGACCGCGGTGACCATCACCCTGCACTAGGTGCCGGAAGCACTCCGGTGGCTGACCTCTGGCCTCCGCCCGCGAGGCGAGGCAGCAGAGCGCCCGGCACATCCACTGTGGATGTGCCGGGCGCTCTGCGGTGTCCGGTGCGCTCAGCGCCGGCCGACGTGAACGTACTTGCGCTCGGTCGGTCCCACGTAGAGCTGGCGTGGGCGG